>DQHS01000144.1 GCA_003524365.1 Cellvibrio sp.
ACGTTCTGCGACAAACTGCAGAGAATGGAAGCGAGTGTGAAGATGGCAACGGCTGCCGCAAACACGCGCCGCGTGCCAAAGCGATCGGCCATCCAACCGCTAACCGGAATTCCAACCGCGAGGCTCAGCACATAACAACTCACGACTGCCTTAAGGCTCAAGGGTGTGACATTAAAGCTCGCGGCGATGGCGGGTACAGCGGTGTTGAGGATTGTCGCGTTCAAATGCTCCATGAATAGCGCGATTGCCACTAGCCAGGGCAGATATCGTTTTACGACTGAGATATCTACCGGACGCTTGCTCACGTTTTCCACTGGGATTCCTATCGTGTTGCCTATCATGTATGGGCGCTGCTTGCTGCGCCCAGGGTTTTGTTTTATCTGGCAAATTGTGCGTGAAATCAAATCGGGCGCAGCAAGCGGCGCCCCTACGTTAGGGAGGATATTAATGAAAAGGAATTAATGATGTTGCGTCAATATACCCTGAATAATCCGGCTCATTGGGAATTGGATTCTTTGTACATGTAGGGGCGCTGCTCGCCACGCGCGTTTTTAATTAAATCAAATGTGCGGTACCGGACATAGTAAGCGGCACCCATTCGGTTTTAATATTTGGGTGCAGCAAGCGGCGCACCGACGCGTGCCACGATTGATAAAAACATCAATCTGACCCGTCGAACATTTTTACATTCCTGTCCTATACTTTCGAAGTCTTTCACACGGAATAACAAGAATGAAATACGACATTGTCGTCATTGGAGCGGGGATTCAAGGTGCTGGTGTTGCGCAAGCGGCGGCAGCGGCGGGCTATTCGGTGTTGGTCGTTGAGCAAACTGCACCGGCGGCGGGTACATCGAGTAAATCGTCCAAGTTAATTCACGGTGGTTTGCGCTATTTAGAAACGGCGCAGTTCGGGCTGGTGCGCGAGAGTTTGCGCGAGCGGGCGTTGTTGTTACGTTTGGCGCCAGAGTTGGTGAAGTTGCGCCCTTTGCATATCCCTGTGTATCAAGATTCAACGCGCTCGGCGCTGACCATTCGCGCCGGGCTTAGCCTTTATTCGGTTCTGGCGGGATTACATAAAAAATCGCTGTTTTCCCAGCTGGGGCGCAATGAGTGGAAAACCTTGGCGGGATTGCGTCAGGATAATCTCAAGGCTGTTTTTCGCTATTACGAAGCGCAGACAGATGATGCCGCGCTGACTCGCTCAGTCTTGCAGTCTGCCGTTATTCTCGGGGCGGATTTGTTGATGCCAGCGCGTTTTGTGGGTGCTGAGCGCAATGGGCAAAACTGTAAGGCGGAGATTGAAACCGAAAGCGGTACAGAGTCGATTAGCTGTAGGGTGTTGGTTAACTGCGCCGGTCCTTGGGCGAGCGAAGTGTTGGCCCGTATTACGCCTGCGCTCTCATCGCCAGCAATCGAATTGGTGCAGGGCAGTCATTTACTCCTGCCACCTTTGTTGGATCAATACTTCTATTTAGAAGCCCCGCAGGATAAGCGCGCGGTATTTGTGCTGCCTTGGGAAGGCCGATTAATGGTCGGTACCACGGAGAAAGCATTTGTCGGCGCACCTGAAAAGGCGATCTGTTCCGCTGAAGAGCGCGATTATTTACTCGCTACTTTGCGCCATTACTTCCCGCAGCTCGTCATACCGGAAGCTGAAATCGACACTTTTGCGGGTTTACGCGTATTACCCAAGAGCGATACAAATGCCTTTGCGCGCCCGCGTGAGGTGATGTTTGCGGTGGATAATGAAATGCACCCTCGTGTGCTATCAGTGATGGGTGGCAAGTTGACGACCTATCGTGCTACTGCAGAGGCAGCATTGCTACGTCTTGCTCCCTCGCTGCCGACCAAAGAGCGCCGTGCTGATACCGCGTTGGTTAGTCTGATTCCCGTTCATTAATTCGCTCATTAATGTGCTCCTTGAGCCGGACATTGGGTTCGATAGGTTAATGTCGGATAAAATTTTCGCTGATGTCGTTGGTTTCCCAGTCGCACTGCCGCTAAAATGGCGCCCGTTTTACCTCGTACACTTTCAGGCTATTGCCTTTCCTGGCCAGCGGTCTCCGCTAAGGAATTCTTGTGAACTTCACCGGCGCGCACATTCTCTCCATCAAACAATTTGAACGTGCTGATATCCAGCGTATTTTTGACGTGGCCGATGCCATGGAACCCTACGCCTTGCGCCGCAAGGTGACGCGGGTGTTGGAGGGGGCGATTCTGGGCAATATGTTTTTTGAACCCAGCACGCGCACGCGGGTGAGTTTTGGTTCGGCGTTTAATTTGCTCGGTGGCAATGTGCGCGAAACCACTGGCTTTGAAAGCTCGTCGCTCACCAAGGGCGAATCCCTGTTCGATACCGCGCGCGTACTCTCCGGTTATAGCGATGTAATTTGTATGCGCCATCCGCAATCCGGATCGGTGGCGGAATTTGCTGAAGGTAGCCGCGTGCCGGTCATTAACGGTGGTGATGGCGCCAATGAACACCCGACGCAAGCGCTGCTTGATTTGTACACCATCCGCAAAGAATTACGCTCCAAAAATCGCACCATTGATGGTTTACGTATCGCCATGATCGGTGATTTAAAGCACGGCCGCACAGTACATTCACTGTGCAAACTCTTGTGCGTGTTTAGCAACATTAGCGTGACCCTGGTATCGCCCAACGAATTGGCAATGCCGGAATATATTGTTGAAGAGTTGCGCGCTGCTGGCCACGCCGTGACGGTGACTGATGACCTGCACAACAGTATCAGCAATATCGATATTGCTTACTCCACGCGTATTCAGGAAGAACGTTTTGCCAGTAAAGAAGAGGCTGATCAATATCGCGGGCGCTTCCGTTTGAATCAATCGATTTACACTCAATACTGTGAACCCAATACGGTGATCATGCATCCTTTGCCGCGTGACTCGCGCGCCGATGCAAATGAATTGGATAACGATTTGAATGCAAATCCTAATCTCGCAATTTTCCGCCAAACCGATAATGGCGTGTTAGTGAGGATGGCATTATTTGCGTTGGTGCTGGATGTGGCGGATCAAGTGGATAAATATTCACGCGATGTCAATTGGTACAATTCACTGCGTTCGCATTGAATAATCGCACATAAAAAAATCCGCTGGTGTGTGATGTACCAGCGGATTTTTTTTATGTTTGCGATGCTCTAAAAAACGCTCCGTTGATGGAGTTTATTTTGTCAACGCAGGGCTTGAATAATTTTATTAAGTAATGCGGGGCCACTTAAGGCTGTATCAAAATGGTGATTGATGCCGAGATTTTTGGCTAGATCCATATTATGGCTACTCGCTGTTTCACTGACCAATGCCAGGGTAATGCTGGCGGTTTTGGGCGTGCGCGCCAAAATTTTGCATAGCTCGGCACCTGCCTCAGTAGCTGCAATGCTGCTACCCAGTAAAATTAAATCGGGATGTAAATCTACTGCCAGTTCCAGACATTCACGCTGGGTGTCGGCGACTAACAAATTGAAATGTGCCTGCAAGTGCACGCTGAAATAGCTGACTAGATCCTGATTGGCGTCTGCGAGTAGAAGCGTTTTATGTGTCGCCACTTCATCGATCCAACTGCGGTTGCGCCCTGCACGTTTTGCTTTGTAGAGTGCACGGTCAGCATTTTTAATTAACTCTTCCAAATCGTGGCCAGTGGTTCGCAAACATGTGGCGCCGCCGATGCTGGCAGTCACATAAGTACTGGAGGGCGATACATCGTGGCGGATCTGGATATTTTCCAAGGCTTCGCTGATTGCTTGCGCAACACGCATGGCACCTTTGGCATCGGTCTCTGGCAAAAGCACAATAAATTCTTCACCACCGTAGCGCCCTAAAATATCTGTGCTGCGATGAAGGCAGCTTTTTATCGCGTGCGTTACTTTTTTCAAACAGGTATCGCCAGCTGGGTGGCCGTAATGGTCGTTAAATAATTTGAAATGATCGACATCAATCATCAATGCACTGATAGGTTGTTGGTGGCGCTTAGCCAGTGCCCACTGCTGTTGTGCCAATTCATTAAAGGTGCGGCGATTGAAAATTTGGGTGAGGCTATCGAGTTGGCTGAGTGCTTCCAATTCGGCGTTGAGTTGATTGAGCTGATCGCGCATTTCGGCGATGCGCTCCATTGCACGAATTTTCGCCTTTATGATCATAAAACTGACTGGTTTGATTAAATAATCATCGCCGCCCGCTTCAATGCCTTCACGATAATTTTCATCCTCATTCAAACCTGTAACAAAAATGATCGGGATCCAGTGGCCGGCAAGCCATTCGCGGATTAAACGCGTGGTTTCAAAACCATTCAGGCCGGGNNATTTCCACGTCCATAATGATCATATCCACGGGTGTGTTTTCCAACAGCTGCAGTGCTTCTTCACCACTGCGGGCAATCACAGGTTCATGGCCTGCGTCAATAATGTAATTGCGCATGGCAAATCGAAGGGTTGCACTGTCTTCAACCAGAAGAATTTTCATAAGCGTTGTGTGAATGCCGCGTTGCGATGGGAACAGAAGTGAGTGTAGCCGTTTTTTTATTAGTCTTGCAGTTTATGGCTTGGTGCGCAGTGTAAGGAGTGTGGCGCGATGAGTCGAACCCCCAAGCTGACCAACGGCGATTTTTTGTTCGGTTCGCTGCTTGGGTCACATTTCACGCCACTGCGTTTCACTCAAGCTTGATGATCCACATAAAGCCACTTGCCCAATACTTTTTTAAAGTGTGATATTTCGTGATGTTGTTGAATTTGCCCCTGGCTTCGAAACATTGCGATAAATTCTACTATTCCTTTGTCGTCACTTGCACCACCTTGTTGAGTGGCGAGAATTTGAAGGCCCAGCCAGTCACAACTTTCGGCCCAGATGAGGATATCCCCCTTGTTGGAACGCAGCCGCTGTTCCGGGCTCCACGTGTCCCAAAGGTAATCAATCGCCAATAGGCTATGGGCGCTGTAACGCGAGCGCATTAATTGTTCTGCGGTGGTTGGGTTGAGCATACCTTTGATAAACGGCAGGCAGCAGTCGTTTAAGGGTTTTTGGGTGCCGCAAGGGCAGGGGGTGTCGGTTGCGGGTAATAGCGGTTTTGATGGCATTTTGCGGCTCTTTTCGGTATTTTGTGCGCCTATTTTCGCTGGGTTAGCTTTATAAGCCAAGCCCGCAGCACCATTTCAAGTCGACGTGCCAGATCTCGGTTTTGTGCCAGACTTAACGCCTATGTATGACCTTCGAGTGATGACCTCCCGCTATGAATGAATTTGATGATATCCGTCCTTACCGCGACGATGAAGTCCGCCCCACAATAAATCGCATGTTAGCTGATCCAGAGTTAACCGATGCGGTAGCCCGCCTCAGATTTCCCAAGCTACATGGTTGGATGGGCTGGCTGATAAAACCAGTGGTGCGTATGAAGCTTGCGCAACAGCTAACGGGTATCAATGATGTAAAAGGGTTTCAAAGCGTTGTTGAAAAATACATGGCCGCAATGATTGCTACCCGTGTTAAATCACTCACCGTCTCTGGTCTTGAAAAACTGGATAAACACACCGCCTATTTATTTATCAGCAACCATCGCGATATTGCGATGGACCCGGCGTTTGTAAGTTGGGTGTTGTTTAAGAATGGCAGCAATACACTGCGCATCGCTATTGGCGACAACCTCCTTTCCAAACCCTTTGTTTCCGATTTAATGCGTTTGAATAAAAGTTTTATCGTCAACCGCTCGGCCAAAGCGCCGCGCGAGAAACTGAAAGCCGCAAAACATCTCTCTGCGTATATCCATCATTCAATTGTTAATGAGCATTCCAGTATCTGGATCGCCCAGCGTGAAGGTCGTGCTAAAGACGGTTGCGACAAAACCAATTCGGCTGTGTTGGGCATGATCGCGCTCAACAAACCTAAAACTGAAGAGTTGGCCGATTACATTAAAAAACTGCGCATAGTTCCGGTGTCGATCTCTTACGAACTTGATCCATGCGATGCAGCCAAGGCGCGTGAATTGTATTTGCAGCGCACCAACGGCAGTTATGAAAAAGAAGAACATGAAGATGTAAAAAGTATTGCGATGGGCATTGCCGGAAACAAAGGCAATGTGCATTTGGCAGTTGGCGATGTGCTTGATGGCAATTACGCGGATACCGATGAGTTGGTTGCCGCCCTTGATCATCAAATCCTCGGTAATTATGTACTGCATGCCACTAACTGTTTTGCGTATGAAATGCTGTACGGTAAAGTGCCAGCGGTAAATTACGGTGCCGGTAACACACCTTATGATCCTGCCAAATTGCGTGTGGAAAAAGCTGAATTTGAAACACGTATCAACCATATCCCCAGTGAACAGCGTGAAATTGCCTTGGGCATTTACGCTAATTCTGTGGTGAGTAAAATCGCTAATGCTGACTGATGCGCTCAAAAAACAAATCCAAGGTGCCTATAGCCAGTTTTTGGATAACAAGGGCTTAAAATCCCGTTACGGCCAAAAATTGATGATTGCCGAAATTGCCAAAACGCTTGGTAGTATCGAGTTGGATGATGAAAATCACCGTGAAATTATTGAGCGCGCCGGTGGCCATATTTGTGTCGTAGAAGCGGGCACGGGCACAGGTAAAACCATCGCCTATTTATTACCGGCGATAGTGATGGCAAAAGCCCTGGGTAAAAAACTGGTTGTATCAACGGCAACCGTCGCACTGCAAGAGCAGATCGTTAATAAAGATTTACCCGAGTTACATCGCAATAGCGGTTTATCATTTTCGTTCACGCTAGCTAAAGGTCGCGGCCGCTATTTGTGTTTGAGTAAGCTTGATAATGTCATCGCAGAATATGAGAGCGGTACTAATCCTACACGTGCGCTTTATGAAGACGAGCTTCCGAGCGTATCCGCACAGGGCATTAAACTTTATCAGTCTATGATGGATGCATTAGCCGGCAATAAGTGGACCGGTGAGCGCGATACCTGGCCGCAAGCGCTGGAGCAAAACGAATGGCAAATTATTACCACTGATCATCGCCAGTGTACTGGTCGCCGCTGCTCTAACGTATCCGCATGCAGCTTTTTTAAAGCGCGCGATTCTATGCACTCGGTCGATTGTATTGTCACTAATCATGATTTGGTATTGGCTGATTTGGCACTCGGTGGCGGCGCCATTTTACCGGCACCGGAAGATACAATTTATGTATTCGATGAAGGCCATCATCTGCCGCAAAAAGCGCTTAATCATTTTGCGCACCACAGCCGTATGATCTCCACCAGCAAGTGGTTGGAGCAGTGCAATAAATCCCTTGGCGCTATGCTCGGAGTCATCAGTGGTGCGGGTAATGTGGATCGCTATGGTGAGCAATTGCCGGCGGCATTAATTGATTGCAAACAACGGCTCGATCAGTTGTATCCAATATTTGAACAACTCGCCCAATCAATCGCGTTTGATGATCGCCAATCCAATTACCGTTTTAATAATGGTGTGGTGCCGCAAGATTTATTAATTCCCTGCGTGGAGTTATACAAAGGGTTTGATCGCCTGAGCGAATTGATCAAAAAAATGTGCGATGAATTAAATGAGGCGATGGAAGATGCGCATTGCCCGGTGCCAAAAATTGATTTGGAAAATCACTACCCGATTCTCGGCGCATGGCAGGCACGTGCGGATGCCAACCGCGATTTGTGGGCGAGTTTTGCTACGCCGGACACTCCGACATCGGTACCTAAAGCGCGTTGGTTAACGCCGGTAGATAGCAGCGGTAATATGGATCTGGAAGTTTGCTCAAGCCCTATACTTGCCGCTAAAACACTTGAATATAGCTTGTGGGAAAAAGCCTGCGGTGCCGTGATTACTTCCGCGACCTTAACGGCGCTGGGGAATTTTTATCGCTTTCAGATGCGCGCTGGTACTCCCAACGATGCCACCTATAAAGTTGTACCCAGTCCGTTTAATTTTCAGCTTGCGACGCTGGAAATTCCCGCTGCGACTGTTGAGGCAACTAATGCCGATGTACATACCCTTGCAATTATTGATGACCTACCCAATTTAATTGATCCTGATGCAGGCACGCTGGTACTTTTTTCATCGCGCAAACAAATGCAGGAGGTTTATGAAGAGATGCCTGCAGATTTGCGTGAAATTATTTTGATCCAAGGTGATAGCTCCAAGCAGGAAATGCTAAGTCAACACAAACAGCATATTGATGCAGGGCGGGGCAGTGTTTTGTTTGGTCTTGCCAGCTTTGCAGAAGGTGTGGATTTGCCGGGTAAATATTGCACGCATGTCGTTATCGCCAAATTGCCTTTTGCCGTGCCGGATGACCCGATTGAAGCAGCGTTATCAGAATGGATTGAGGCACGCGGCGGCAATGCCTTTATGGAAATCACTGTGCCCGATGCATCGCTGAAATTAATCCAGGCTTGTGGCCGTTTATTGCGCACTGAAACCGATACCGGAAAAATCAGTTTGTTGGATCGCCGCATTATTACCAAGCGTTACGGCAAAGCGATTTTAAATTCGCTGCCGCCGTTTACCCACATTATTCACAAATAACACCATGAACAATCTCCACATCGTGATTGCTGAAGTCTTAATGGATATCGAAAAAGAGCTGCGCGACTTGCAGCTCTGGGATGATGAAATGATTTCCGAAGAGGCGCTGTCCAGCGAACAGCCGTTTGCAGTAGATACCATGACCTTCCCGCAATGGCTGCAATTTATCTTTTTGCCGCGCATGTATTTCTTGTTGTCCCAGCAAAAATCTTTACCAACCAATTGCGGCATAGCGCCTATGGCAGAGCACTATTTTTCTAGCATTAAGCTACATTCAGTGCCCTTGATAGGGCTTTTGAAAAAAATAGATGAGTTGTTGGTTAAATCGCGGGATTTCAGGTGATGGCGCATTTCCCTTCATCCTCGCAAATGCTATTCATCTTTTTATCCCTCGTCTAGTTAGTTACCGCACAGACGCCTCCAGTATCAGATGCGATTGTTTGCACTTTAAGGAGATAAATCGCCATGCCCTACATTACTGCTTACCTTGGCGCGGCGGTCGTGTTTTGCGTAATGGACTTTATTTGGTTGACCCTGATAGCTAAAAGTTTCTATCAATCACACATGGGGGAACTCATGGCCGTAGAAGTCAGAATCGTTCCGGCAATCATTTTTTATGTTTTGTATCTGGCAGGGTTGGTTTTATTTGCGATAAGTCCCGCACTGCGCGAGCAAAATTGGCTGATGGCCGTTGGTTTGGGGTTGGCACTAGGTCTTATTGCTTACGGCAGTTATGACCTGACCAATATGGCGACGTTGAAAGGCTGGTCTTTGTCGCTCACCTTGGTTGATATTGCCTGGGGCGCTTTCATCAGTGCTGTTTCTGCGTTGGCAGGGTTTTATGCCGCGCGGGTCTTTGCCATACACTAACCTTCATTGATAGAGGAGTAGATAATGTCTAAAGCACCGGAAAAAGTGGCGTTTGCCATGGAAGTAAACAGCAAGCTCAATGAGCTGATCGAATGGATTATTGAGAACACGCCGAACAAAAAACATACCCTACACAAGGATGATTTTGTGGAGGTGCAGGAAGAGTTTCGCAAAATTGCCTGCGGACTCGACGCGCAAACTCTGGAACCTGAACCTTCTGAAGGCGGCGCCCAGTATGTGAGCGTTACACCCGCGCCATGGCCGTGAGTTTACCTATATGAAATTTCTTTGCTTTGCGTAGCAATCAACCAGATTGAAAGACCGGCTCCAGCAAACGGAAAGAACCCGCGTCCGCATCCATCTCAATCTTACCGCCAATCGGCACAATAAATTGTTGCCTTATGTGGCCGATCATTGCGCCGCGATAAGCTGGAATATTTAGCGGTTTGATGTGGTCATTAAAAATTTCTTCCATCGTCAACCATCCATAACCGCCGATGGGGCGACAATCAACACAGGCACCAAACATAAATCCCGCAATTTTATCCAGCGCGCCCATCAACTTTAATGTACTGAGCATGCGGTCGATCCGGTAGGGAGCTTCTTCAACATCCTCCAGAAAAAGAATTTTCCCGCTGAAGTCAGGTAAATAAGGCGAGCCTGCCAACGCAGTCAACACCGTCAGATTTCCACCAATCAATTCGCCGCGCGCTTTACCACTGCTGATGGTGATTGTGCGATTTTGTCGTTGCACCAAATCATCTTCTGCAACGCGCACATTTTGGTAATTCATAAGTTCGCGTTCAAAAAATACCCGTTGGAATTGATCGACATTAAATGTGTTCCAGCTGGCGGTTGCATTCGGGCCGTGAAAAGTAACAAGGCCGGTTTGCGCCTGTATGGCGTTGTGCAGTGCGGTGATATCTGAAAACCCCAGCAACACTTTCGGGTTGTCGCGAATGAGTGGGTAATTCAGCAGCGGTAATATCCGCGCCGCACCAGAACCACCGCTCAGGCAAATAATCGCTTTAATGTTTNNTATCAGCAAACATGTTGTTGATGTCACTGGCGCGCTCAATATCCGTACCCGCCAGATGTCCGCGCCGCGCTGTTAAGTGTTTGCCCAATTTGACCTTGAATCCCAACGCCTGCAGTGCCTCTTGCGCAACGTGAATTTCCGCCTTTTCGTCCACCGCTTTTGAAGGGCAAACCAAGCCGACGGTATCGCCTTTGTTCAGCGCTACCGGCAATCGCCGTTTGGTATTGGGGGATGAAGTCGCAGAGTTGCTGTGGTTTGATAAAGACAGCAACGCTGCTGTCATCGCACAGGTTTTTATAAATTGTCGCTTATCCATAATGCTGTTCCGTCAACTGATGAGTTAGTGCATTAAAGCGCTGCTGGTGAATTCCTGCAAGGAAGAAGAGGGGGAGTCACTATGAAATAGCCTGTTATTCACATTCCCTTGAATGTCGTCTATTCTCTCACCAATAGAATCAGGGGCGGGCTATTAATTGGGTTAATCGTGTGTTGTAGATGGCCGTGAATAAGCATTTATGCAAAAAATTGGAGTGGTGTAGTGAAAATCCGACAGGCGGAAATTAATGATATTAAAGACATTCTTGCTTTAATAAAAGGTAAGGCTGAGTTTGATGGCTGCTTTGATTCACTCCTAGCTACTGAACAAAATATTGCTGAAGCTTTTTTTAGCAATTCTCCAAAATCTTGGGCGCTTGTGGCCGAGGTTGATTCACAACTTGTTGGAATAGCAACCTATTATAATATTTACTCCACCTTCAAAGCCAAGCCGGGTATCTGGCTTGATGACCTTTTCGTTTTTCCACAATATAGAAAAATTGGTATTGGAAAGGCTCTTATAAAAGAACTATGTAAGGTTGCCAAAACAAATGGATGTTGTCGTGTTGATTGGATTGTTGCTCGTGATAATGAAAACGGAAGGGCATTTTATGAATCTGTAGGGGCAAAAATCTTTGAGGAAGTGCGTCACTCAAGGCTGGGTGAGGTTGCCATAGATGATTTTCTGAATAAGAATTTATAGCAAATAGCTGAATGATTTCGCACTTTTGCGCTGGACCGTTTGTGGTTCGCGGTTTTGCTATGTAGATCTATTCCGTGGAAACACCACTAAAATCTGCACTTTGCCAAAACGTTACATGCATGGAGTTATTTTTAAATGAAAGATATATCCAAATGTGCATTTTGCTTTGGCCTGGCTTCACGCCTTGTTAGAAAAGGGTAAAAGGTTTATTAAAATATGCTGCAATATTTCATAATGTTTTCAACGTTCATTTCAATTTATTTTCTATACAAGATATGGCGATCGCATGACCATGCCTTTTTTAAAGTCTTACTTTCGATTGTTGTGCTAGTGCCATTTGTTGGTCCAATTTTTTACTTAATTAGTTCAGACAATAAACCTAGGTCGCGAGATAATTTGAACGCAGATGGTGATTTATTTGGTCGTGGACGATACACAGAGTGGTGGGGTAGTGAAAAAATTCGAATGGCGAAAAAAATTAAAGTATTAGAGGAGAAAGCAGAAGAGGACAATAAGTCTCAATGACGGTTTTCTGCAGCGCTGCTAGCTACTGGAAAGATGTGCGTCTATCACTAAATTTTCGTTGGTTTTAAACTGTTTGGTGTCCCCACCAGGAATTGAACCTGGATCGCCCGCTTAGGAGGCAGGTGCTCTATCCATTTAAGCTATGAGGACATTGACGGGATAACGCGTATAACCGGAATGTGAATTCACCGGATGCATTAAGCGGCGGGCATTGTAAGAAGTTTTGTTGCAGAATCCAAGGTGACTTTTCATTTTAAACAAAAAGGGCACAACCGCGAGGTTGTGCCCTTTTTGTTTTTGCGGCAATTACGCCTTGGCGACGGTATAAGAGGCGGTGTGTTGCGTCTTGGTGCCTTGTGCGGTGTAGAGCGATGGGGCGGCGACTTTGCCGCGCAGCAAGCCCAGTAAATGACTCAGGGTTTGTTGTGAGCGTGCAATCATTTTGCCGTTGATATCGTTCATTTTTTGGCAATCTTCAAATTCGCTTACCAATAATTTCCATTCACCGAGTAACGGTTGAGTGGTGGTGTTGCGCTGTAAAAATAGGTCCCAACCGTACACGTTGGCGGGTAACCCAAGCGTGGTGAGAATTTGTTGGCGTTGTTTCGCGCTGTTGTTGAGCTGATCCAGTAAGGCGGCTTTTTGTTCAACAATGCGGGGGAGTTCATCTTGCTTGCGTTGTTCCAATTGTTCGCGTTCATGCGTGAGCAATTGTTTAAGTTGGGCAAGTGCGGCTGAATCCTGCGTGATCATCTCGCGCAGTGACGTAATATTGAGAGACATAGCAACCTCTTCATTTTTGGGTGACACAACGTAAAACGGGACGAATCAAAAACACTCCAGGGGAGAGTGTTTTTAACTCTTAACGCAATTCTTAACCCAGAAGTTCATTCTGGTTGAGCATATTCTCAGCGATACGCTCGGGGTTGATCTCAAAGCGGCCTTCAGCGATTGCGCGTCTGATTTCGGCTACTTTTTCCAGATCTACATCCGGTGAGCTGTTGATTTTCGCTTGCAGGCGACCGAGGGTTTGAGCTTCCTGACTCAATACCACTTGATCACTCGCGCCTTTGCCTGCCGGAGCTGCATCGGGTGCTGGTGTTTTTGCTTCGGGCGCGTTCGGCGCTGCGGGCTTGCTGCGGGCCGCTTTGGTGCCGACAGAATCCAGTGTGTTGTTGGTGTTAAAGTTCATTTTGTTCCCCTGTTTGCCTTGAGGTGCCTGTTTACCTTGAGGTGACTGTTTACCTTGAGGTGAATGGCCTCATGTGGCGATTAACTGTAAAAATGTCGCGGTTGCTATGTCGTGACAGTAGTGAATCCCATCGTGCTTTAATCTCATGTCTAGCATGTTGAATGCAGCATTTGATTCCAGTAATAGAGAGTCCCTAGCAGGCTTATCGGCTAGCGGCCGCGTAACTTTAGCAAATATTTAAAAAAACTTTCATAAATCAAAGGGTTTGTACTAGCCCTTGGCTGATAACAACCCCGCTGATAATCCGTTCAGATGAGTTATTGCGCACCCGAATTTTCTGTCCCACGCGACCATCGGCCATAGCCGTGCCCGCGCTGCTGACTTTAATACTGCCCGCAAGTGACTCCAACGTCACAAGCTCGCCGCGTTTAACGGCAGTGGGGGCATCGAGCAGAGCGGTTCTAAAGGGTTCGCCGCTACCGATATTCCGTTTGGCTTCTTTGCCGACAATCGCCTGGGTATCTGCCAAAAATGCCTGACGAATACTGCTGACGTTGACGACGTTGGTGCCAATATGATTTTCGCTAATCACTTCGCCGCGAGCTATATCGCGCAGTGCGATAGGAATCTCGCGGTAAATCGTCACTTGTGCAGGAACGTGTACCGACCAAACCTTGCCGCTATCGCATGCCGCTTTGACGCTAATGTTGCCGCCCAAACCGGTTTGATCCTGATTAATAAACTCGACGGGTTGCGTGCAACTGGCGAGCCGCAGGCGGTTATCCAGATTGCTGACATTAATGTCGATGCGTTCATGGGCGACTTGCTGATATTCCGCCGCTAAAAAATTGGCGATGTCTTGCTTCAACTGGGTAATAGGGTAAATCTGCGCCGATGCCAATGAAGTAAAGCTGCACAATAGGAAAGTGAGTCCTACGGCAGGCGTTCCGACAGCAGGCAGCTTGGTGGTTGTTTTATTCGCTGGTGGCTTTTCAGTCATAGACTTACGGACTTTTACATGGCGCAAAATATTCCGTAAGAAAGTGCTGTAAAAACTAGGAAGTTCCATATTTTGTCCTATCCTCAAGGGTAAGAACTGAGTGCCAGTCTTGATCATTAACGACTAAAGTCTGACACTTTTTTGCCGCTAACCTGCTTTACTAAGCATCAAAGCAAATACTGTGCCGTCTAACTTAGGCCAATTTGCGGATGCCCCGAGCCGGAACTTTGAGAATAAATGAGGTAATTGCATGGCTGGTGTAATGGATAGTGTCAATCAGCGCACACAGCTGGTTGGGCAAAACCGTCTGGAGCTCCTCTTGTTTCGGCTTGGCGGTCAGCAGCTGTACGGCATTAACGTATTTAAGGTGAAAGAGGTATTGCAGTGCCCGCAACTGAATGCGATCCCTGGTCGCAGCGCGGTCGTACGTGGTGTTGCGCACATCCGTGGCGGTACTTTGCCGATTATGGATATGAACCTCGCCATTGGTCGCCGCGAATTGCCGGACATTGAAAGCTGCTTCGTCATCATCACCGAATACAATCGCACAGCGCAGGGCTTTTTGGTGCGCTCGGTAGAACGCATCGTCAATATGAACTGGGGTGATATTCATCCACCACCAAAAGGTGCAGGCCGCGAGCATTACCTGACTGCTGTCACGCAAGTGGATGGGCAGTTGGTTGAGATTATTGATGTGGAGAAAATTCTCGCCGAGGTTTCACCCGCGCGCGAAGAGGTTACCGCTGGTGTAATTGAAGATGGCATCGCTGACCGAGTGGTACAAAAACATGTGTTGATCATTGATGACTCGACTATTGCGCGCAAACAAATCCAGCGTGTGGTCGAGGGTATGGGAATTAAAACCACCCTCAAAAAAGACGGTGCAGAAGGGTTTCAATATTTAACTGATCTGATCAAAGAGGGGAAAGATCCTTACGCTGAGTTGATCATGATTATCTGTGATATCGAAATGCCGGAAATGGACGGCTATACCTTTACGGCGGAAGTGCGCAATCATCCACTGCTAAAAAAATTACATATCATTCTGCATACCTCGCTCAGTGGTGTTTTCAACGAAGCTATGGTGCGTAAGGTGGGGGCGGATGATTTTCTTGCCAAATTCCATCCGGATGAACTGGCAAAACGCGTGAATGACCGCGTCCTGGCCATTACCGGTGAAAGTTTGTTGCCGCCGGGCGAAGCCTGACTTTGTATTGCCGCTGCGAACTGACGCGCGGTAATTGTTTTACATTGGAAGCCTATGATTAAGAAAGAGTCACCTTTTGCCAAACCGGTTGGTCGGGATGCTATGTCAATAAATCGCGACAGTATCGACCAGACCGAGTTTGACCAATTCCGTCAATTCCTTGAAGACGCCTGCGGTATTTCCCTTGGCGATAACAAACAGTATTTAGTCACCAACCGTATTCGTCGCATTTTGGAAGAAAACAACATCGCTTCGTTTGGTGAGCTGGTGCGGGTATTAAAGCAGGGGGTTAACCGCAAACTGAAGGATCAGGTGGTCGATTCCATGACCACTAACGAGACGTTTTGGTTTCGTGATAACTATCCCTACGACCATCTTAAAAATACTTTGCTGCCGCAATTAATGGCTGGCAATAATCGTATGTTTGGCCCTCTACGCATCTGGTCTGCTGCCTGCTCGTCGGGGCAGGAGCCTTACTCCATTAGTATGATGGTGGAAGAGTACAAGCGTCAGGTGATGGGCAATTTGCCGCGGCAAGTGCAAATCGTCGCGACCGATTTATCGTCAACCGTGTTGGATCAAGCCAAGCGCGGCGAATACGACAAGCTCTCGGTGTTGCGCGGATTGTCGGCCGAAAGATTGGAGCGTTATTTCGATAACCCGACGCCGATCATGTGGCGGGTGAAAAGTTTGGTTAAAGAGCGCATCGACTTTCGCTCGCTTAACTTGATGGATTCCTATGCTGCGCTGGGCAAATTTGACATCGTCTTTTGCCGCAACGTGCTGATTTACTTCAATGCCGATTTAAAGCGGCAGATCCTGCAAAAAATTCATGCCTCTCTAAAGCCGCAAGGCATTCTCTTTCTTGGTTCATCAGAAGGTTTGGCGGGCGCAGCCGATTTGTTTGAGATGGTGCGCTGCGAGCCAGGTATTCTTTACAAGGCGATTTAGTCAAATCCCCCTAGCCCCCTTTTTCAAAGGGGGGAACTCTTAGATCCCTATTTCATCCCCCTTTTTTTCTAAGAATCTAAATCCTCTAGTCACCCCCCTTTGAAAAAGGGGGCAGGGGGGATTCAATCACTTGACCTTTCCCTAAGCGGAAAACCCTTGCCGCTCACCTATTGCCGCTTTTAAAAACCTTTTTCAAATCGTTTTTTTAATCCTTTAAAAACAATAGCTTATATTTATTGTGGGCCGTTGGCACAGGCGTTGCTTTGTTGTAGATAACAAAAGGTCACAACCGCTTTGGTTGCCACCGGTTATCACTAGAAGGCGAACCTGATATGTCCATCTCATTCGACAAAGCTCTCGGTATCCACGAATCGGCGTTGCACTTTCGCTCCGAGCGCGCCAGTGTTCTTGCGAACAACCTCGCCAATATCGATACACCGAATTACAAAGCCAAAGATCTGGATTTCAAGCAGGCGTTAAATCAAAAAATGCATGCTATCAAGTCCCATGGGTTTGATCTGGAGACTACTCAATCCCGCCACATTGATGGCAGTGGTTTTTCAATGAATGAAGGCGATGTTCTCTATCGCACACCGCAACAGCCTTCAATTGATGGCAACACCGTGGAAGATCAAATTGAACATGCGGAATTCATGAAAAACTCTCTGGCATTTCAGGCGAGCTTTCAATTTTTAAATAGTAAATTTACCGGATTGCGCACAGCGATTCGTGGCGAATAATCACGCGAATCGTTTTGGCTAACACATTTTTCCAAATACATTTTCACACTTTTCCAAACACATTTTGTAGGTACTTAATCATGGCACTTGGAAATATTTTTGATATCGCTGGCACCGGCATGAACGCACAAAGTTTGCGTTTAAATACCACCGCTAGCAACCTGGCAAATGCACAATCTGCCAGCTCCAGTGTGAATGAAGTCTATCGCAGCCGCCAACCGGTGTTTGCCGCGATCCAACAAGATGCGATGCGTGCCAGTGTGACTGAAGGTGCCTACAGCGATAACGAAGTAGATGCCGCTGCGGGCGTGCAAGTGCTCGGAATTGTGGAGAGCGACGCGCCGCTGCAACGCCGCTATGAACCAACTCATCCCAAAGCAGATGACGAAGGTTATGTGTTCTATCCCAATGTAAACCCAGTCGAAGAAATGGCGAATATGATTGCGGCATCGCGTTCATTTCAAATGAATGTAGAAGTCATGAATTCGGCTAAACAAATGGTTCAGCGCGTGCTGACTCTTGGCCAGTAATTAACGAGGGAGAAAAATTATGTCAACTGTAAGCGGCACCAATAATACCTCCAGCGTTACCGACAACCTGAGTATTACCAAAAAACAACCGACGAATAAAAATACCAACGAGTTGGGGCAGGCGGCGTTTCTTGAATTGATGATCACGCAAATGAACAATCAAAATCCATTAAGCCCGCAAGACAATAGCGAATTTGTGGCGCAGCTGGCGCAGTTCAGTTCGGTGGAAGGTTTAGAGCGTCTGAATACCAGCTTTAATAACTTCGCATCGAATAATGCACTGCAAGCGTCATCGTTGGTTGGACGCAGTGTGACCGTGGATTCGGATACCAGCACCTTAGTGAAGGGTGGAATTGTAGCGGGCAGTGTGGATCTGGCTTATGCAACTAAAGATATGAAAGTCAGTATTTACGACAGCAATGGAGCGCTTGTGCAACAAATTCCTGTCGGCGAGGTGCCAAAAGGTGAGGCGGTATTCCGTTGGGATGGTCAGAACCTGGAAGTGAATGGTGAGCTGCTTGATTGGGAAGCGGGTGAAGACGCCGCTGCAGCAGCAGGTAAATACCGTTTTGAAATCACCGCCACCCAAAATGGAAAATCTGAAGCACTCAATACGTCGCTCAGTGCCAATGTAAACAGTGTGACTATGGGTGAGAACGGCGCGCTTATTTTGAATCTGGCCGGTATAGGCGCAGTAGATGCTAAAGATGTAAAACAATTTAATTAGCAGTGTTTTATTGAAATTAAATTTTAATTAAAAAGCTGACTAAATAAGTTTCACCGTGTGCGTAGTTAATTACAAAATTTTTTAGCCATTAATCGTTATGGTCGAGGTGTAATATGTCTTTCAATACAGCGTTAAGCGGAATTCGTGCGGCAAATACCGATCTGCAAGTGACCGGTAATAATATCGCCAATGCCAGTACTATCGGTTTTAAATCTTCGCGCGCTGAATTTGGCGATGTATACAGCAGCACGTTACTGGGTGGTGGATCAAACACTCCCGGTAGCGGTGTGACCGTCCAGAATATTCGCCAGCAATTTACCCAAGGCAATTTGAAGTTCACCCAAAACGAATTGGATTTATCAGTTAACGGCGAAGGGTTTTTTGTGGTAGAAAAAAATGGTGAGCGTTTATACACCCGCGCTGGCACTTTCGGATTGGATAAAGACGGCTATATCGTTAATGGTACAAACGCCTTATTGCAGGGTTTTGCAGCAGATGTCGATGGTAATGTCAGTGGTATTTTGAGCGACCTGCGTGTGGATGTAAGTTCGCAAGAGCCACGCCAAACCACAGGCGTGGATGCGTCCTATAATTTGGATTCCAACGAGCTTGTTCTTGAAACAACGGGGACCCGTTTCGCTACTAACGGTACTGGCATTAGCAACGCTACTATTGGGCTTAAGGTTCCTACTACGTCTACTGTTGATATCGCAACTGCAACCGCATCGGCGGGTACACCGATTGTTATTGCTGGCGCTCCTGCAGCCGTTACAGAATTCCTGCTGTCCCGTACGGTTCCCGGAAATCCTACCCCGCAAACTGTCAACATTGTGATGACCCCCGGCACTTATAACAATTTAACGGCTGTGGCGAATGAAATTAACAACCAAAACTTTAGTAAGCCCGTACCGCTCAATGTGCAGGCTTATGTTGATACCGATGGACGCTTAAAGTTGCGCGATCTGGCAACGGGTGTCGGTTCTGCGCTCGATATTACAACCGTGACCGGTGCTAATGGTCTTACTGCCGCCGTAGATGCTATTGCACCTGCAAATATCACGGTTGGCGAGCCACAAGTGACTAATGACTACGCTTCCCATACCTTGGTATTCCAAGGGCCTAATAATTCCGCGCCAGTTACTTACATTAGTAAATACGGTGCCGGTGCCGATGAAACTGCATCCGAATTAAATTCGTTAGCCGGTGTAACCGCAACCGCAAGAACTACGGCGACAATTTTAAGAGAGGTGCCCGCGGTTGTTGCGCCACCAACACCTGCAAAACCCTTTGATAACAACACCGGTACTTTTACCCTTAATGGTGTGGTACTGACTTCATCGACTGCAGCGGATATGACGGATTTGGCTGAAGAAATTAATAATCTCAGCAAATCTACCTTGTTTGGCATTACCGCCACCGTAAATGAACTCACGGGCGATTTGGAAGTGGTGTCTGCTACAGGGCGGGATTTGGAGTTTTCATTTGGTGCGGCGGGCGATGTGGTCGGCATTATCGGTAACCAGGGTGTGCTGCAGGAAATAGACACGATTACTGACCCTACTTTGGTTGGAAGTGCGATTAATGTCGGTGGTCAAATTACGATTACCATGCAAGAAGGTTATTCAATTGCCAGCAGCCAACCAACAACGCCCGTCAATGGCGGTATTTTGTTTGGCGCGATTGGTGACCCAACCTTCTTTACTCCTGTACCTATCAACGCTTTTGATCCTAACGATCAAAAAACCTTTAACCACGCTACCACCACACCTGTGTATGACAGCTTGGGTAATGTGCATTCAATGCGGCAGTTTTTTGTAAAACAATCCTATGATCCTGCTGATCCCACCACATCGCCAAACCATTGGAAAATGTATGTGCAAATTGACGGGCAAAATGTAGGTGATCCAGATCCAACTTTGCCATCGCCACAGAATATTGAACCCACCATGGCCTCTTTCAATGTGCATTTCACACCGGAAGGCACCATTGATGATTCAGTGACCGATGCCATTTTAATTTCCAACTGGACTCCGATTGGGGCGGATGGCGCGCCGATTGGCGCCCTGGGTCCATTGAATATATTGCAGGGGGGAACCATTCCGGTCGCAGAGCCACCAGCCAGTTCTAACTTTATGATTGACCTCGAAGGCAGCACGCAATTTGGCAGCGTATTTTCAGTGGAAGAATTAGATCAAAATGGGTATGCCACTGGCCGGCTGGCTGGGTTGGATATCAGTAACACCGGTATTGTGTTCGCGCGTTTTACCAACGGTGAAGCGCAAGTATTGGGACAGGTTGCGCTGGCCAACTTTAGTAGCACAGAAGGCTTGAAACCAACTGGCGATACCATGTGGGCGCAGACGTTTGAATCGGGCGAGGCGATTGTGGGGGCTCCAGGTTCCGCACAATTGGGTAATATCACTGCCGGTGCGGTTGAAGAGTCCAACGTGGAGTTATCTGAGCAGTTGGTGAATTT
>DQHS01000064.1:0-18587 GCA_003524365.1 Cellvibrio sp.
CTGCGCTTGCGGGTGCGCTCATAGAGATAATCCGCCGTGAACTTATCGGTAAGTGGCTCCGGGCCCAAATCGGCCAACAGCTTATGCAGCTCCGGCGCCCCATCCACCCAGAGCAAACAACCGAAGCGACGGGGATCGCAATAGCGTAGTGCGCGCTTGCCAAATACCAGATCAAAGTGGTCGTGAAACGAAGGCGGCTCATCGGTGTTAACAATACGCAAACTGCCCGACATACCCAAATGAATCAACGCATGACCATTGCCAAAGTTCAGCAGCAAATATTTTCCGCGCCGCGCCGCATTAACAAGCCGCCGCCCAGTGACCAATTCTGCCAAACCGACAGTTATTGGCCAGCGCAAACGCGGCTGGCGGATGACAATCTCCGTCACTTTTTGCCCAACAATGTGGGGGGCAATACCACGCAAGGTGGTTTCGACTTCGGGTAACTCGGGCATGGGAATTCCTGTTTTTTATCGCTAAAGGTCACATGCTAAAGGGCTGATAGAAGTAAATCATCGTTTTTGGCGCAATTTTCATTAAATAAGCCTAAATTTTCTTCTCTTGGCATGGAAATAAACAAAAAACTGGCTAGAATTCGAAATGTGACGCCAATCACATAAAAATGAGAAATAATTCACATATTTTGTAGAAGTTGGCCCGCTAGTTGCTGAAGCGGTNNGTTGCTTTTACCCTTGCTGTTAGCAACTGGCGCTGCGCAAGCGCTTCCGATTGTCTCTTTATCCAACGTCGGCGATGTCACCACCTCCGTCGCTGGCGCTACGAGTATCGACTTTAATTCCGGCTGCGGCTATGCAACCTGTACCGGTGACTTCGCACTGGTCAATGGCAGCCAAGGTGGTAAATACGCCCAGCCGTTTGGCGTCAACTCACAGTACTTGACGGTGCCTAACCCATCGCCCACCACCAAAAGCGCCTCCTTTAATTTGGATACAGNNAACCAGTTGAGTTACAGCTCCAACCGCTATATCAATTTTGATTTTGGCAGCGACAGTTATGACAGCGTCAAATTAACCAGCAATGGGTTTGCATTTGAAAGCGACAACCACGCGTTCAGAGCCTTGGTATCGGTTAGCGAGCCAGCATCCAGCTTGCTGCTGTTAATGGGCTTGGCGGGTTTGTTCTTCGCGCGTCGCCGGGTGCGCATGAACCGTCGCCACTAATTTAACTCTCGATAAAAAACCGCTGCAGGATATATCGCAGCGGTTTTTTATCGCCCCAACAAATCTACATCAACTGCCTGCACTAAAGCGCATCATCAAATTCAATTGATTNNGCAATCAGTTGAAATTCCTCAAACTGGCGCGCACTTAACGCACCAGTTTCTGCGTCCGCATAAGCCAATGCCATCAAGCGTTTATTCAGCAATAATGGTGCAAGAAAAATAGCACCGCTAGCACCCATCATCTGTAAAGCGCCGGTATCCTTCAAAGCATCGGAGGGTTGATACCAAAGTGGTTGCTGTGTGCGCAAAAACTCGTGCAACAGTTCGCCTTTGTGTAACTGTTCGAGATTAATTTTAATACGCTGCCGCCACAGATGTGTTCCCTTGCCGACGACATAGCGCACATCCAGCATTTTACTTTTATGATCCACGACCAAAATCGCTACGCGAGCAATGCCAGAACCTTCATGCAATGCAGCGAGAGAGAGCTGGGTAATTTTGGGGAAATCATCACCAGCCAACATCGCTTTATGAATCTGGTTGAGTTGCTGTTGAAATAAATAATCCGGTTTTTCCGCGCTCACTTCTTTTTCTTTAATTAANNATGAACTTATCAACACTTCAACGCCGTAAATTTTGGCAATCACCGAGGCTTCATCAGCCATCATCAAAATTTGTTTTTTTGCATCATCAACGGAAACCTTGCACAAGGTTGCCGTCTGTTGACAAAGTTTTTGCATTTCCGGGCTTTTAATACCGCGGTGAATATAAGTGCTGATCTGGTTGCCCAGATTGACTGCGCGCGCGGCTGCGCTGGAATGTACATGGTTTTCGCATGCCTCGCTAAGCAGATCACCGAGCGTCCAGTCTTTAATTAAATGCCGGGATAACAAACTGGTATCGACACCCAAATATTCAAGCGCCAAGCTGTGTTCCGCTTGTGGATCCTGATCGCGCGCCTCAATAAAATTTTCCACCACTTTGCGCCCGGTAGAAATAAGCGCGAGCTCGCTGATGTTGCGCAAAAGTGCCGCGATAAATATTTGCTCTTTTTTATCGCCATCCAAAAACGGCACCATAGCTTTGGCTTGTACCGCCGCGTGAAACGAGCGCGCGAGACTTTTGATCAGCAGTGTTTTGGGTTTACCCTGCAAAAAATTCTCGATCAACGTAGTAGCAAGGGTGATGTTGCGCAGGTTGTCAAACCCCAAATGGACAATCGCGCGCGAGACTGTTTTGATCGAGGCAAATGAAGGATTGTAGTGTACCGAGTTGGCGATTTTTAATACTTTGGAGGTGAGATCAGCGTCGCGCAAAATGATTTTGGTTAAGTCTTCTGCGCGACATTTTTCATTTTCACTCAGCTCGCAGATCTCCCTCACCACCGCATTGAGGGTCGGCAATTCCTGTTCAGCAAGAGTGGTCATCCATTCATCAAACCCGCGGATTTCTGTCATAGGGAAAACCTGTGTTGGCGCGACTTTGGGTTGTACGGCTAGACTTTGGGATTGTGGGACTATAGATGTATTCAAACGTTGGACTCCGACGATAGCGACTACATTTGTTATCGGTTATTGGCTTGAGTGTAGTTCAGGTCGCTCAATTCTGCCTTTTGGCAGCTTAGATCCATTTTTTATTAGCCGAAGGGAAATTTCAGGCAATAAAAAACCCGGTACAAAGACCGGGTTTTTTAGCGAAACCAACTATCAAGAATTGGACAAGAACTTACTTGATTTTGCCTTCTTTGTAGATCACGTGCTGACGCACAACTGGATCAAACTTTTTGATTTCCATCTTTTCTGGCATGGTGCGCTTGTTCTTGTCAGTGGTGTAGAAGTGACCAGTACCAGCAGAAGAGTTCAGACGAATTTTTTCGCGCATGACAATAGCTCCTAATTACACTTTGTGGCCGTTGGCACGAACATCAGCCAACACAGCGTCAATACCACGCTTGTCGATGATACGCATACCTTTTGGAGTCAGGCGCAGAGTCACGAAACGCTTCTCAGCTTCCACCCAAAAACGGTGAGATTGCAGGTTTGGCAAAAAACGACGCTTGGTGTGGTTTTTTGCGTGGGAAACATTGTTGCCGGTAATTGGACGCTTACCAGTAACTTGACATACTTTGGACATTTTAGTGCCTCATTAAAAATCAGCGCGCTAGCTGGAAGCGCTGTGCTAGAACCGTGAAACAGACTAACAACCAGCCTAGAGCATTGTTGTAAGCAGCCTATTCTTTTCTTTCCTAAACGCGGGTTATAACCAGAGTTGGAGCAGCAAATTTCAGCGGGAAATCTGCGCGAAACTGACGCTTTTTTACTACGTCTTCACAACCCTGCCGCAAAGAGGCGCGTTTTATACCAAAACAGCCCTGCGATAGCAATGAAAAGGTGCTTTTTTAGCCAAAAAAACTGGCACTCGCTACACTCTTGAAGCGATTTCAGAGCAATCCCCGCTCGGCGAAGGAAATTACCTCTGCATCACCCACTACCATATGATCAATCACCCGCACGTCGATCAAGTCCAGCGCCGCCTGCAAACGTTGAGTGATGCGGCAGTCGGCCTGGCTTGGCTCAGCAACACCACTTGGATGGTTGTGGCTGAGGATCACAGCGGCGCAATTGTGCGCGAGCGCGCGTCTTACTACCTCACGAGGATAGACTGAGGCACCATCGATAGTGCCGAAGAATAATTCCTCGTAGGTGATCAGGCGATTTTGGTTATCCAGAAACAAGACCGCAAATACCTCGCGCGGTTGATGGCGCAGCTGGGCGCTTAAGTAGTTCCGCACCAGATCCGGGCTGGTGAGCAGGTCGCCCGTTTTCATCACCGCCGATAAATGACGCCGCCCCATCTCCAGTACCGCCTGCAGTTGCGCGTACTTGGCATTGCCGAGCCCGAGCCCTTTGCAGAACTCGGATTGCGATGCTTCCAACAGCGGGCGCAGACCGCCGTATTCCTGCAACAACTCGCGCGCAAGATCAACGGCAGATTTGCCCACACAGCCAACACGCAGGAAAATGGCGAGTAGTTCTGCATCGGATAAGGCGCGCGGGCCAAGGGATAATAATTTTTCGCGGGGGCGTTCGGCGGCGGGCCAATCGGCAATCGACATGACGTTCTCCTTAATATGCGCCGTTAAAAAGCGCGTTTCCTTGTAGTGAACTCTGATCATTACTTTTAGTACCGCAACCATCGGCGACAGTTACGGAAAGGCTGGCAAGAATGGTATCTTATCCCGCATTCGTCAAGCCCTACGGGGCTGGCGCCGTTAGTGGCCAATTACACAAAGCAAGGCTAAGGTTGTTCACTAGACGTTCTTTTTATCGCCGGAATCCAACCGCCCCTATGACATCACTTGCCAACAAACAGATTCTGCTCGGCGTGACCGGCGGTATTGCCGCGTATAAAAGCGCCGATCTCGTGCGTCGCCTGCAAGATGCGGGCGCCAGCGTACAGGTGGTGATGACGCCCGCAGCGCAGGAATTTATCACGCCGCTAACCATGCAGGCGCTTTCGGGCAATCCCGTGCATACGCAGTTACTCGATCCTGAAGCCGAGGCGGGCATGGGCCATATCCAGCTGGCACGCTGGGCGGATTTGGTATTGATAGCCCCAGCCACGGCGGATTTTATGGCGCGCCTCACCCAGGGGATGGGCAATGATCTGCTCACCAGCATCTGCCTGGCGACCCCCGCACCTATCGCTCTGGCACCAGCAATGAACCAGGGCATGTGGAATAACCAAGCCACGCAAACCAATCTGGATGCATTAATCCAGCGCAAGATTCATATATTTGGCCCCGCCGATGGTGGCCAAGCCTGCGGCGATATAGGACTCGGGCGCATGCTCGAACCCTTGCAGCTGGTCGATGCGGCTGCCCGCCTGTTTACCAGCGGCAGCTTGGCGGGGAAAAAAGTGGTGATTACTGCTGGGCCCACGCGCGAAGCGCTCGATCCGGTTCGCTACCTGAGCAACTATAGTTCGGGCAAAATGGGCTACGCATTGGCGCAGGCAGCAGCTGAAGCCGGGGCTGAGACGATTTTGATTAGCGGCCCAACCCAGCTGGCTACACCGGCGCGGGTAAAACGTATTGATGTGATCAGCGCACAAGACATGCATAGCGCCAGCCTGGATGAAGCAAAGGGTTGTGATTTATTTATCGCCGCCGCCGCCGTAGCCGATTATCGTCCGGCGCAAATTGCTGCGCAGAAAATGAAAAAAGGTGAAAGCGACACTCTGATGGTGTCGTTGGTAAAAAATCCGGACATAGTGGCGAGCATTGCCGCACTTGATCCCAAACCCTTTACCGTAGGTTTTGCAGCCGAAAGCGAAAACCTATTGGAATATGCGCGCGCAAAATTAGTGCGCAAAAACTTGGATCTGGTGGTCGCCAATAACATTAGCGATAGCCAGATTGGTTTTAACAGCGATGACAATGCGGTGATTCTGGTCGATAAAAACTCCACTATCGAGATCAGCCAACGCAGCAAACAGCAACTTGCGCGCGAACTCATCGCACGACTTGCACAAACAATAACAGCCCCGTAGAACCCGTCTGGCGACAGCGGGCTTACCAAGGCAAAACTTCGCGCTTTAGTTAAAAAAGGTGTACGTGTGAATCCAGACCCATTAAAAGCCAAAGCCAAACCCAAGCCCGATGCCGGCACACACCTATCGCGCAGCGCGCAGCGCGCTCTGGACACGGCCAAACGCAAAGCGGCGATCCAGCAAAAAATATTATTGATTTTATTGGGTATCGCCTTGGTGCTGAATGCCATTATCGGCTTTGTGCTTTACCAAAAATTGGTGATTGAACAACAGCAAGAAAATCTGCGCAGCCTGACACAAGCCGAAGTAGACAAGTACAACCAGAATCTGACGCGCTATTTCCAGCAGCAAACCCAAATGATCGACCAATTGGCCGCCGAGCCGGAATTGGTGGCAATACTGGATTTCACCAATCCTGCCAATACACCGGAAGCGCGTGCGCTACTAGAAAAAAAATGGCAACAGGCAACCGCCTCCGCACTTAACTTGCGCCTGATTCCCATCGGCAGCGCTGAGCTGGACCGCGAAGCCGAGTTCCCCATTCGCTATGCCGAGCTGGATCTTATTCAGCGCGCTGAGAAACGTGTACCCGCACTGCCCGAGTTAGTACAAATCAATGATCGCTGGATACTTAACTGGGTTCGCCCTCTGCCAGCGTCGGGGCAAGAGCCGCCTATCGGCAGCCTGATGATGAGCATCGATGCGAGCGAATTGATCAATTTATTTGCACCCACAGAACCCACACTAGGTGAGTACATTTTGCTGCAACAATTTACCGGCAGCCCCCCGCAAATAGTGACCAAAATTGGTACAGGTACAACTGGTAATAGCTTGCAAGGCAATATTGCTGGCAGCCACCTCGCGGTAAAATTTACACCCTCGGACCAGTTACTGTTACTCGCTGAAGAATTACCTGCGCTCTGGCTCACTGTTGTCAGTTTAATTGTCGCGGGCAGTCTTGCGCTGGTGTGGGCCCTCAGCAAAATTCTGGTGCGCGCCGAATTGGGCGAAAAAAATACCGCCGCACCACTGCTTGCTGATGTGGCAAAAAGTCATAAGGACTCAGTCGCTACCAGTGATGCCATGACGGATCCACTGTTTCAGAAACAGGATATTCTCGATATTGCGGTTATAGATGAAGATGAAAATATCCTCGGCCTGCAAGCCTCGGGCAAAAAAGCCAGAACTGGCGCCGGCGCTAAAATCAATGAAGAGACAATACCTGCAGAAATCTTTCGCTCTTACGATATCCGCGGTCTGGTAGGCAACCAAATTACTCCCGATCTCGCACAGTTACTCGGCCAGGCAATTGGCAGTGAAGCTATTGATCAGGGCGAACAAAATATTGTGGTGGCGCGCGATGGCCGCACCCACAGTGAGTCACTCACCCAAGCCTTGGTACGTGGGATTTTGCGCACCGGCTGCAACGTCATCAACATCGGAGTGGTGCCCACACCACTCCTGTATTTTTCTACATTTCATTTCGACGATACCAGCAGCGGTGTCATGGTTACCGCCAGCCACAACCCCAAAGAATATAACGGTTTTAAAGTAGTGATGAATAATCGCGCACTAGCCGATGATGCCGTTACCGATTTACGCGCGCGCATCATTGGCCAACGCTTTCATCAAGGTTTGGGGGAGGAAACACCCCGCACGATTATTCCCGATTACATCGACCGTATTTTTTCCGATGTCGCACTCGCGAGTAATGTTTCCATCGTAATCGATGCAGGCAATGCCGTTACCGGCATTGTGGCACCGCAACTGTTTGAAGAGCTCGGCTGCGATGTTATTCCACTTTTTTGTGATCTTGACGGTGAATTTCCCAATCATGATCCCGATCCAACCGTGGAAAAAAATCTGCAGGCCTTGATTGCAAAAGTGCAGGAAACCAATGCTGATATTGGTGTCGCCTTTGACGGCGATGGCGATCGCTTAGTGGTGGTCACGCCCAAAGGCGATATTATTTGGCCTGATCGGCTATTGATGTTGTTCGCCAAAGATGTGCTCTCTCGCAACCCCGGTGCCGATGTATTGTTCGATGTAAAATGCTCGCGCCAATTGAATCAGGTTATCAGCAGCTACGGCGGCCGCCCGATTATGTGGAAGACCGGCCACTCGCCCATGAAAGCCAAAATGGAAGAGACGCAGGCGCTGATAGGCGGCGAATATTCCGGCCATATTTTTATTAAAGATCGCTGGTACGGTTTTGATGATGGTATTTATGCTATGGCGCGTCTGCTGGAAATCATCACCCTGCGCGACCAAAAAATCGATGACATTTTTGCGGCTTTCCCGCAACTCTATTCAACACCGGAAATTAAAATCGCGATTCCCGAACTCGATAAATTCGGGCTGATTAAAAAGCTCAGCGAAATCGGTGATTTCGCCAACGGCACCATCACCACCATTGATGGCCTGCGGGTGGATTACACCAAAGGCTGGGGCTTGGTGCGAGCCTCTAATACATCACCTGCGTTAACACTGCGTTTTGAAGCGGAATCGCAAGAATCACTGGAGAAAATCCAGCAAATTTTCAAACGGGAATTGCTCAAAGTCGATAACCGTTTAACGTTTAATTTAAATTCACAGGATTAATTTGTTATGTCTTTGAACCGCGAATCAGCGATGAATATCGCCAACGTATTAACTGAAGCCCTGCCCTATATCCAGCGTTTCACCGGCAAAACTGTAGTCGTAAAATTCGGCGGCAATGCGATGGAAGGCGAAGAACTGCAAAATAGTTTCGCGCGCGATATCGTATTGATGAAACTGGTTGGGATGAACCCGGTAGTCGTGCACGGCGGCGGCCCGCAAATCGGCAGCTTGTTGGAAAAACTCAATATTAAATCCGAATTTATCAACGGCATGCGCGTCACTGATAGCGCCACCATGGATGTGGTTGAGATGGTGCTCGGCGGCACAGTGAACAAACAAATCGTTAGTCTGATCAATCGCAATGGTGGACAGGCAATTGGTTTGACCGGTAAAGATGGTAAATTAATTCAGGCAAGAAAATTAACCGTCACGCACAAAACACCAGAAATGCTCGCGCCGGAAATTCTTGATATTGGCCATGTCGGCGAAGTAGAAAATGTAAACACGTCAGTGATTGACATGTTGATCAACAGCGATTTTATTCCCGTGATTGCCCCTATAGGAGTGGGCGCAGACGGCGCCTCTTACAATATCAATGCCGATTTGGTCGCCGGAAAAATTGCCGAATTTTTACGCGCGGAAAAATTAATGCTGCTCACCAATGTATCCGGCCTGCAAGATAAACAGGGCAAGGTATTAACCGGCCTTAGCACCGAACAAGTGGACGGATTAATTGCAGATGGCACTATTTACGGCGGCATGTTGCCAAAGATTGCCTGCGCACTCGACGCGGTAAAAGCCGGTGTGACCAGCGCGCATATTATTGATGGACGTGTTGATCACGCGGTACTGTTAGAGATTTTTACCGATGTAGGGGTGGGTACGCTTATCACCAATAAAGCCCGGAATGTCTGATATTTTGTGCGTGCCTCAATTAAATTCAGACGCGCAACATTTCGAATGGAGTCACTCTGCATGGAGTCGCTATGATTAAATCGCCAAACAAAACTCCGCGTCGCCAACAGATTCTCGAATGCTTGGCACGCATGCTGGAGGCTAGCCCGGGCGAGCGCATTACCACCGCTGCGTTGGCGAAAGAGGTTGGGGTTTCCGAAGCGGCACTCTATCGTCACTTTCCCAGTAAATCCAAAATGTTTGAGGGTTTGATTGAATTTATTGAAGAGACAATTTTTTCGCGCGTGACGCTGATTCTGGCAGATGAAAAGTCAGCATTAAAACGTTGCGAAAAAATTCTCTCGCTATTACTCACTTTCGCCGAGCGTAATCCGGGTTTGACGCGGTTGCTCACTGGCGACGCTCTCACTGGCGAAACTGAGCGATTGCGCGTGCGTATTGCACAATTTTTTGACCGCATTGAAACCCAGTTAAAACAAATTTTGCGTGAAGCGGAATTACGTGAAGGCTTGCATCCGCAATTACCTGTTGCCGCTGCAGCCAATCTATTGATTGCCTTGGCCGATGGACGTATCGCCGAATTTGTGCGCACTGAATTCCGCCGCCACCCCACGGAACACTGGCAAGAGCAGTGGCAGCTAATTGCCCAAGGTTTTTTGGTAGTAAGCGAATAGCTGTATAAAATCCACCCATAAAAAAACCGGCAACTGCCGGTTTTTTTATGTTTGCAAAATTGCTATTGAGTAATTTCAACAAAACGTTTGCGATCAGCATCAAATTTTTGCTCGACAGTCTTGTACTCTTCTTCGCGCTGCTGGATCTGGACTTGAATATCTTTTTCTTCCTGCACCAAATTGTTGATATTTTTTAACAGGTCTTCTGGTAACTGACGGCCAGCTCGTTCAATCGCTGCCGCTTGCGATTGGTAGTTCTGTAAGCGAGTGCGGGCAGAGGTTAGATTCGCCTGTAAAATACTAATGTTGCCGCGCAAGCTTTCCAAATTGCGGGTTTTGGCTGCATCAATATCGCCTACATTGCTATAACTGCGACGCAACTGAATATCTTCCCGTTCGCGCACCTCGCGCTCTAATTTCTCTCTATACAACCGCTCGCCTTCCGCGCCTTCTGTTACCGGCGCAATGACTTTTATTACTTTGCCGCTAAGCGATACAATTTCATAACCCTTATTGACGTACTCGGGAGGAATATTGCTGTCCAGGACGGTAATCCCTTGATTGTTTTTATAGCGATAAATCACTTTGCTTGTCGTCTTATTTTGTGCAGCTACCAAGCCGCTCAACAATAGCGAACTACAGGTGATCAATACCAACAACAAGTTGCGCATCTGGGTCAATTACCTCGGTTGCATCACGCTACGTCTACGCCGTAGGTCGCGCGATATTCTTTAATTTTATTCACCATCGCCTCTTGTCCATTTTGGTCTTCAAGATAATCAATGATGTGATTCAAGTTGATAATGCTAATCACCGGAATGCCAAAGGTCTGTTCCACTTCCTGGATAGCAGAAATCTGCCCCTGACCTTTTTCCTGACGATTCAAACCAATCAGTACCGCCGCCGGTTTAGCACCCGCCGCATCAATAATGCTCATTACTTCGCGCACCGCTGTGCCCGCCGTTATCACATCATCCACAATCAGCACTTTTCCTTGCAGCGGCGCCCNNCTTCGCCGTGATCTTTGGCCTCTTTACGGTTATAGCAATAAGGCAGATCGCGCTGATGATGATCGGCCAAGGCAATCACCGTAGTCGCAGCCAAGGGAATCCCCTTATACGCAGGGCCGAATACTATATCGAATTCCACTCCAGCTGCAGTGATAGCAGCCGCATAATAACGACCCAGTTCGGCCAGCGCCTGCCCGGTTTGGAACCGACCCGCATTAAAAAAATAGGGGCTAGTGCGGCCCGATTTGAGCAAAAACTCACCAAAGCATAGCGCCTGATGTCTGACAGCCAGCTGAATAAAGTCAAATTGGTATTTTTCCATGCAAAGTATCCGACTATGAACTAAGTTTTAGATGACAAAATAAATACAACGAGGTCTCGCCCATGAGCAAGACCCGCATTTGGGCCACAGCAGCTATCCAAATGTAAGGATGTGAAAATTCGTAACGTCTACCACAAAAAACCCAGCCTTGGCGGTAACACAATCACACAAAGCTCGGGTATGATACACAGTCCGTAATCAAGGGGCTAACATGAGAGTTATCAGTCTTAGCGTCGATGGTATTTTTCAGGCGGCGCAACGCGGCCTATACACTTGGCTCGCGAATCAAGATGCAGATTTTATCTGCTTGCAGGATCTACGCGCACTAGAGCGCGAGCTGGAAAAACCCGAGTTCGAGCTCAAGGGCTATCACGCCTATTTTTTCGATTCCGGTACTAAACATTACAACGGCGTAGCGATCTACACCCGCTTGCAACCTAAAGCGCTTATTTACGGCTTGGGCTTTGCCTCGGGCGTTGATATGGAAGGCCGTTACCTGCAAGTGGATTTTGAGCAATTAAGTATTGGCTCACTGCTCGCCCCCGGTGCCAGTTCTGCGATGGAATCCCAGGAAGTCAAAATTAAGTTTTTTGATGATTTTCAGGCACATCTGGACAAAATTACCCGTAAACGGCGCGAATATGTTTTCTGTGGCAATTGGCAAATGGCGCACACACCTAAAGATGTGAGCAACAGTGCGGCCAATCAACACAACTCCGGATTTTTACCCCACGAGCGCCAATGGTTGAGCCAATTATTCAACCAAATTGGTTATGTAGATGCATTCCGCAAAGTGAATAAAGACGGCGACGAATATAGTTGGTGGCCAAAAGGCCTTAAAGATGATGGCGATGGCTGGCGCACCGATTTTCAAGTGGTGTCCAATAGCTTGGGTGCTAAAGTCGAATATGCTGCTATTTATAAGACCCAACAGTTCTCCAGTCACATGCCCGTTATTATTGATTACGACATCGAACTGTAAAAGTATGAACATTAAAAAACCCGCTCCAGATTACTGCAGCGGGTTTTTTATTATCTGCTATTCACCAACTGATCAATCAACCGCAAGCGCATCGTAAACCACGACTTTGCTCCACAAATGCTGATGCTCATCAACAAACTTTTTATGTAATGGATGCACCTGATACGCATCCTGCCCCGCCACATCATCAAACCCGAGCAGTTCAGAGACGTGGTAGGAATTATCTACCACCTCGCGTTTTTCCGTTGATGCAGGAACACCCACATGGATGCTACGCACAGTTTCAATTGCCGCAAGGGATTTAACTCCAGCAATCAATTTGGCGCGATCAGCACTCGAGTCAGGATTTTTAAGCCAGAAAAAAACATGATGCAGTAATTTAGGCATAGGATTAGTCGCTGTAGTAGGTGTTGCCAGTACGCTGGGTGAAGCGAGAACCGCTCCGGCGAGAGCACTGGTGGTTAAAAAATTACGACGGCTAGTATCAGTCATCAAATGGGCTCCTGATGTTAAAAAATAAGATAAAACTACGGAACAACGCCCACTGGCAAATGGTTTTACCAAAGATTACCTGCACACCATCGAGTCTGCTAAGCTTTTATGAATTTTAAAAACATAATCAGTGAGCGCAATCCATGAAATTAGCCACCCTAATCGCCAGTTTGGGCCTGACACTTACCAGTATTAGTTTTGCCCACGAAGGCCATGAGCACGATGGATTAAGCAAAGAGGAAACGGCTAAACAAGTAAAAGAAGGAAAACTTTGCATACTGAATGATCGTGGTAACTCAGAGGGCGCCGTCGTTGAAAAAGATGGAAGAATGTACCGTTGCGTAAAAGCCTATGGAAAAAATCTGGAGATGAAACCTGAACTAGTATGGGTAGAACTCAAACTGGAAGGAAATGCATTGAGCACTCTGCCTTAGCAGACGTAATGCACCTGTAATAGATATAGCCTCACAGGTGTATTACATTCATTAACCTAATACAACCGCCGTGCCGCTAGCCGATACCATTAGCATACTGCCATTCTGGCCAATCACTTCATAATCCAGATCTATGCCTACCACCGCATTCGCGCCCAACTCACGGGCGCGATCTTGTAGTTCTTGCAGGGCAATTTCACGCGCTTTCTGCAATTCGCGCTCATAGGTAGCGGAGCGGCCACCAACCAAATCGCGGATGCCTGCAAACAAATCCTTAAATAAATTGGCCCCCATAATTGCCTCGCCCGCAACAACACCGCAATAACGAGTAATATTTTTCCCTTCAACACTCGGGGTAGTCGTTAACAACATAAACAAACCTCCATAATAAATTTAAACATTAAACAGCCTTGGATAAAAACCATTTTCTCACGAAAATCCCCACGAAAACATTGGTATAAATGAATAGCTCCCTTATTATGTCGGCGACTTACAGGATAAGTCAGTGTCTACTTTTTATTTTATAAGGAAGCTAAAAATGCTTGATTCAAAATTCTGTTTATCCATCGCAATAAGCACATGCCTGCTAACGTTAACGGCATGTGGAGGCGGAGGGGGCGGATCCAATAAAACTACGACTGGAGAAAACAACACATCCAGTTCCAATCAAAGTTCAAGTGTAGCCAACAATCCTGACTTCGATGCGGTTACAGGTGTGTACGATGCCAGTATCACCAACAATGGCATTAAGGATGAAAGCTACTTATATATCAGCGGTAGCGGAAAAATCACCGCTTATAACTATCTGGGCGACAGTAAAGATGTAGGAAACAATTGCTATCGTGTAGCAACTGAAAAAGAAACTAATGCTGTAATCGATGGAAAAACTCTTACCTTTTCCAAAGCAAATTCAGAATACACAACCACTATTAATGACAATACTATTGTTTGGCAGCTGGATACCAACAGTAATAGCATTTCAAAAATTGTCTACGGTGGCAGCATTACCAGCAGCAAAATTGCATTAACAGTTGCAGGCTCGTCACTGGTGGTAGACAGCAAGAAAATCACCAGCCCCAATATTACCGACATAACCAGCAGCTTGTGTAAGTAATAATGCTACTGAATCTGGATTACTTCTATTAAAGTAATCCAGATTCAGAACAGTCATAACACCCGATTAGGATTTAGTGTTAGCCGTGCCACTGAGATAACCACAATTATTAAAGCTTATGGAAGAACACAAACCTGAAAGCTTGAGTGATCTTGCATTGCTCAGTGGCCGCCAGCCAAGTAACCTTAGCCGCACCTTGAAAACCTTGGAAAGGTATGGCTTGGTCGAATTGAGAAGAAAAGATAAAACATTAAAGCCAATTGCTAAGGCAACTGCTTTTGATATTCAGTATGCAGTCATGTAACAAAATGCCAATATGACTTTATCAGAGTTTTCACTCCAATAATCAGATTGGCTTTGTTATGTCTAAGTTGTTAAAAAACGATCGCTCGCTAAGAAGCACTTAAATTAATAACGCTAAGCACCACGTTGTACAATTCACTTAGCGTATATTTTCACAATTAGTTTCTCTTCCATGCTTACCCACTTCATCCATTTTTTGCGTTCTTTGTTGCTAAATTTTCACTTATGGCTACAGTGCCTGCTGCTAACCCCAAACTACTTTCGTAAAAGAACCTGCGTCGAGGTCGAGCTGGCAACTACCGAGCCGGAATATCTTCGCAACCAGAAAAAACCTGACTGGGTTGTCCGCGAAGTCATTCGCTTAAAAGCATTCATGACTCACAGTGGCTGCCGTGTTATTGCAAACACATTCAATCGGTTGCATTCCGCATCAAAAAACATGAGCGTATCCAAATCCTATGTGGCCGGAATAATTATCAATAACAAGCACGCCATTTACCTAAAACGCAAAGCGATAAAATCAAAACCCGCCAAAAGCTACCCAGTCAATAAAATCTGGTCGATAGATTTAACAACACTAACTGATGAGCATAAGCAACAGAACATCATCTTTGGAATTATTGATTGTGGTACCCGAGCGAACCTGCTGCTAAAGCGAATCCCTACCAAAAAAACATCAGCACTTATTCTTCAAATACTGGAAACCATTCAAAAGTACGGAAAACCCGCAAAAATTCGCACGGACAACGAAAGGGTATTCACATCTTTTTTATTCCGCACCCACTTAAAGCTTCTGCGCATCAAACACCAACTAACCGAAGTGGCCTGCCCCTGGATGAATGGCAAGATTGAACGTTTCTTTGGGACATTAAAGTGTTCAATTCGCAAAATAGTAATTAAATCAGCTGAATTGGACTCTCGTTTAATGGAATTTCGCTTCTATTACAACCATGTGCGCCCACACCAAAACCTGAAGGGTAAAACTCCTGCTGAGGCATGGAGCAAACGCTTACCCGATTACACAAAACTGCCGCAAAGAAATCTCTTTATGGCAGGGTGTGCTGGTAGGTTATTACTGGGAATATTAGCCGCTACAGAGTTCCTTCTACCAATTTTTTTAGGGCAATTTAAGTGTCCGCGGTTTTTATTAGAAAAATCCTGGGGACTTCAATATTTTTGCACTTCGCCTGATAAAAATCAGTAAAAATTTCGCGATAGAGGAAATTATTCCAGCAAAAAAATCAGCAAAATTGTTTATCGATTGAACAGTTTTACTGATTAAAGCATCACTCCTTTTGGTTTGGACGTGTGGATAGAACAGGCAAAGGAAATTTTTCACATGCTTTTTCATAAGCCTGCTCACCAGAGAGTCCCTTATCCATTAGCTTTTTACATAGTTTAACTCGATCATCAGAAAAATCATCGTAAGGAGAATTTTTTAAAATTTTTTCTATTTCATCTTGCATAAGATGACCCCATTTAGGATTAAGCTTTTCCATTATTTCAATTTGCTTTGCGAATTTTTTCCTTCTTGAGTCGCAACCATCAACACGGTTTTGAAATTCATAAGTACTGGCCATTGCAGATGCTACTCTTTTAAAAATCCAATAAAGTAGTTCATCTACATCATGTGTAATTTTTCTTGATATCTCCATTCCTCTCTCTGTTGACACATAATGGTATTCCTTATTAATAATTTCTATATAAGGTGTGCCGTCAGAGACCGGCCTATCAGGTATATTCAAGTATGAAATTGGGGCAGAAATTGAAGTGCCCAACTTGCTCACATGATCTCTTATTTCTGCAATATTTAAACACATGATTAATTAACCTTTTTAAGGTAATTGTTATCTAGCAACCATTGAACATCTACCTTAGATGGCAAGTTTGGAAGGATTTGTATTCCACCACCTGCTTCACCAAACGCAGGTGCAACTTGCCCTTTTAATATAGGAAGCGGTTTTATAACTTCATATACTGAATAATCTTCTGCTCTAGTTCCAGGTGCAAGCGCACGTCCTTCAAAAGAAATGCCTTCAGGAGAAAGAAATGCACCATCTGTTTTGCCGTAGCGATCAATTTTTGTTCCTACAGGTAAAGTAGTCTTTTCTATATTTCCAACAAAACCTAAATTTTGAGGCCAATCCCATTCGCTATCGTTTTTTGCTCCAGGATCTTTTTTGTAAATATCATACTGAGATACTCCACCTGCTTCAGCATCAGCCATTTCTCTACTGTTTGACGTATTATTAATACTTGGGTTAGCGCCATTTACTTCATCAACATTAGAAAGATTGCTACCTTCTGTTTTTATAACTTTCCCATCCAGCGCCTCATCAAGATACTTCCCTCCCAACTTGGCAGTGAGTATCTCGATTCCCGCAATTCCCAAATCAATTACCAAATCTCCTGTTGGATTATTGTTGCCTTGATGTGTAGCAGGATCGAATGAATTAATAACGGCCTGACCTTCTGTGTGTTTATATTCGCCAAACGCTTTATTCAGGCCTTCCTCACCCTGTTGTTCACTCAATACCGTTATACCAATACCTGCCGGTACCCCTAAACAGGTCAAACCCACTGAGGGAGCGCAGCCTATACCACTTGCTGTGGTCAAGGTTACACCGCCCATCATACCTAACGCACCCGCAACTGCCTGACCTGTACCGCCGGTACGATCCAAGCCTTCATCATGCGCAGTTAAAAAATCATCAAAACTGTCTTTAAGCCCATGCTCAAATTGACCACCAGCCTCTTCTCCTAATAGCGTATCTAATGTGGTTCCTTGTTCGTTGAGTTGCTCTCCTACAGATTGAAGAGCTTTTAACTGTGCATATATCGGATCATCTGTTGGCACCCCCTGAGCACACTGTACTGCTGCACATGCCAATGCATTTAATTGAACTTGTGCAATTGATTTCTGTTCAATTGTTAGCGTGTTGTTTTGCTGTATTACCGTGCGGGTGCGATCCAATGTTTGCGCTTCATTCAACCGCACGCGGCGATTATCCACCTCCGCATTACCAACGGTATTTGCCTTGATAGTTCCCTGCGTTACCGCGTAACTGTTATTCAAACTCGCATTGAACGTGCTACCGCCAGTGCTATCCAGATCACTGCCTGCCGCTTGATTGATACGGTCAGAGAACTGGGTGCCAAAGGCATTCGCCTGTGCTTCCTGCGCGGCATCGTTTTTACCGCCGGTTAACAGTGAAAAAGCTTCCACTGTTTCGTGACCCAGTGTATTGAGCATGTCGGTTTTAACACTGCCGTCAGCATTGATAAAAATATTGCCGAATTGCGCATTATTTTTATCCAACACGGTTCCACCTTTAGTGTCGGTGAACAGGGTGCTACCCAATGAGGTGCTGGTAGTATTATTGCCGCTGTAGAGGAATATTTCGCTGAATTGCTCAGATGATATTCCAAACTTCGCCTGTGCCATTTGCCCTAATACCGCAAAGGATTGAGCAAAGGTCTCGCCATCCTGACTCTTCAAACCTTCCATTAATTCCTTGTACTCAGGATTGCGCGTCAGTTCATTTTTGAGCTGGGTGGCTTTGGTGTTGTTGTCTAGCGTGCGCCAGAAATCGGTAGCACCGAGAGCCTCCTCTTGGCGCACTGCGCCTACTGCACGGCCAATGTCCTGACCGAATTCTTTGGTGTCAGTCGCATCATTTTTGATTTGTTGACGACCATCACTGGTGAGCAACCGATGATCCAACGTCGCATCCACCGTCTGGCTTTGCTCGCTGTTCCAAAGCTCTTTTTCAGTACCAGCGGTGTCGCGGTTCATGCCGATCAGCGGTGAACCAGTGGCTTTACCGGCCTCGGTCAACTCACCATCTTTCTCAAGCTGCGTACCACCCACGGTGATGTTGCCGTGGCCCAATGTGGCGAGGGTTTTGCTCGCGCTGTTTTCCTGCGTGTTGCTGTAGGTCAGGTTGCTGGTGTTGGCGTGGAGCGTATTGCCATTGGCACCTTCGGCGGTGGGTTGGCCTTCGCG
>DQHS01000064.1:18644-74337 GCA_003524365.1 Cellvibrio sp.
TTGATACCGCCGTTGACTCCACTGACATCGCCACTACCGCCAAAGCTGGCACCGCCACTGATCCCCATACTGGTATTGCGGCTGTTACTGCGGTTTTGCACCGATTCCAGGTTCAGGTCGCCCTGGATGTCTGCATCAAGATGTTCATTGGCATGGACATTCGCACCACGGATATTCGCATCGNNGTGATGCTCGCACCACCGCTGGCACCATAAACGGTGACTTGCGCGGTGATGTGGCCGTGTTCCTGTTCGCTCTGGCTTTCGCTGGTGTTTTTACTGGCGAGCAGGTTGAGGTCGCCGGTTTGGACGCTGATCCTGTCGGTGGCGGTGATATGGCTGCCGCTGATGGTGGTGCTGGTGCCGGCGGTGTTGAGCTTGCCATCCTCACCGACAGTGCCGGTTTGGATAAGTACCTGATTACCCGACAGGTTGGAGGCAACGGCGGTGGTGCTTTTCTCATTGATCTTGGATTTACTGGCGTCGATATCCAGTTGGATACCGGCGTTGAATCCGTAGGTGGAGGCGCTTTGTGCGGCGGCCGCTGTTTGTTGCACTAACGCGGTAGTGGCACTGGTCAGGTTGACCGCCGCAAGGGCGATGCCGGCCTGATACCACTCCTTGTCGCCTTTGACATCGCCCACCAGTTCACGCAGCTCCAGTACATCGTCGTAGCTGGCGCCGGGGGTTTTGTTGGCGTAATCGCTTTCCAGTTGGGTGAGTTGTTCTTCCAACTGGCTGACATTGCGCTCGTAGGCTTTGTAGTCTTTCTTGGCTTGTTCAAGTTTGTCTTTGGCTTCGTCCACCGCGATCACGGCTTTAACCACTTCGGCCGCCTGATGCTGTACCACAAAGCTCAGTTCGGCGGAGCCGTGGACTTCTTTGGTCTGGGTTTCAGAGGTATCCGTCGCTTCCTGTACGGTAACGCCAGTGGCGCCCGCCAAGCCGAGCGTACCACTACCGCTGTTGTCCGCATCGGCAGCAACGGTGGAACCGGTAATGTTCACACTGCCTGCGGTGGCAACCAGGGTCACATCTTCATTACTGGTGATGGTGCTGCCACGCATTTCCGTGGTGGTGGTTTGGGTGTCTACCTTGTCGTATTGGGCATCGGCCAGTTTGATGGTGGCGCGGCCATCTTTGTTTTTGACCAGCTGATCCGGGCGGGTCATGCCTTCCACCAGATCGCCCAAACCGACGCTCATCTCTTTGTCGTGGCTGTAGCTTTGCACGGTGGTGCGACCGGCAGTGACATCGAGATCACCCATATCGCTGACAATCTTGACGCCTCCTGCGCCGGTGATGTCGGAGCCGATTACTTCACCGGAGCCCACACGGCCAGTGATCTTGCCACCGGCAAGCAGGGTCGACTCCTGACCGGAGGTGACGCCTTCNNTTGCCATCCACCAGCACATCGGTGGCGGCCAGTGTCAGGTTGTTGCCCGAAAGGAAGTGCGCATCGCCACCGGCGGCAATCAGGGCATTTTGCAACTGGGTATCGGCCTCTACCGCGCCTTTGTCTTTTTTGCTCAGGCCGCCCACACCGGATTTTTTCTTGCGGTGGAAATCCAGCTCTTGATAGGTCATGCCGGTGATATTGATGTCTTCATCGGCTGCCACTACCGTGCTACCACCGGCATTCAGGGTGGCACCAACGAGGTTGACGTTGCCGCTTTCATCGGTGACCAGCTTGCCCGTGCTATCCACATGGCTGTTCACCAGAATATTCCCACCCGCATTGATCACACCACCCGTAACGGTCTGATCCAGGGTTTCGTTTTCGGTGGTTTTACTGCGACCAAACGATTTCTTTTTCTTGGTGTAGTCGTAGTGGTAGTCCGAATCCACTACGGCAGTGAGGTTTACATCGCGCGCGGCGGCGAGGGAGACGTTGCCTGCGGCATTGACGTTGGTGCCGGTGAGATTGGCATCTTGCCCGGCGGCGAGGCTGACGTTGCTGCCGCTTTGGATATCCACCAGGGTGTGGGTGGTTTGGGTGTCGATGACTTTTTTGCGTTTGGCGATGGATTCGCTGTGGGTGGTATCAGCCAGGGCGCTGAGATTGAGGTCGCGGCCTGCGTTGAGCGAGGCATCTACGCCCGCCTTGAATTGGGTGCCTTCGGCATTCAGGTCGCGGCCGGCATCCAGCGTGAGCTGGTGACCGGCTTCGATGCTGACGACTTGATGACGGGTTTCACTGGTTTTAGTGGTGACTTTGCGCGTGCTGGTATCGCGGCTGCTGGCCAGTTCGATGGCGCCCAGCAAAATGTCGTTACCGGCTTTAAGGGTGATGTCTTGCGCGGCTTTGAACTGGCTGCNNTTATGTCCTGTGCCGCTTTGAACTGGCTGCCTTGCAGATCCAGATCCTTACCCGCATCCATCCGCAGGCTGTTGTGCGACAGGATGGTGGAGGCAGCGCCCACGCTGGTGCTGGTACTGCGGCCATCGGCACTGGTGAAAGTGGTAAATTCGGTGCGGTTGATGATGCTGCCTTCGCGGCTGACGAGGTTGACATCCACACCCTCCATCAGACCCTGCTGGTTGCGGATGTCGTTTTGTGCGGTGAGTTGTAACCAACCACCGGATTGCAGCTTGCTACCTGCGGTATTGGTGATGCTGTCGCCGGTCAGGCCGAGGAAGTTGGTTGCGCTGATGTTATTCAGGTTGGTGATGTCACCACCGGCAAACACGCTGACCAATGGGCCATTCACCTTGCCACGGTTGGTAAAGTCCTGCCCGGCAGTGAGCATTACCCCGGTATTGCTGTTGATGGTGCCGTTCTGGTTGAAGTTACCGAGCGTGCCCAAACTGAGCAGGCCACCGGAGGCAATGGTGCCCTGGGTGCTAATACCATTGCCTGACCATAAGTCCATCTTGCCACCAGCCGACATAACCGCCCCGCTCGGTAGCAGGGTGGCTTTATCCAGACTGGCGAGATACAGCTCAGGCACCAGCACTTTTTCGCCATTCACGGTTTTTTCCACCAGCCAGACAATATCACTGGTGAGCGCAGAGGCCTGTTCCTTGGTGAGCGCAACGCCTACCGACAATTGCATACTTTGGTTGGCGGCCACGGCGTTATTCATCAGCGCCTGCATCTGGTCGTAGTCGTTGGTGGCATTGCCCACAAAGCGGGTATTGGTCTGGCGCACCAGCGCATCGCGGATCAATTGGTTTTCAAAGAAGGCATCACCCAGGCGCTTGATGGTCTTGTCCGGGTTGTAGCCGATGGCGTCCAGCAGGTAATCCGAACCGAGAAAGTTGCTGTACTCGGTGAATTCCGGGCGGGTTTCGATCAGCACATTGCTGCCGGGAGCCTTGTTTTCCACATAGAGGCCGCCGACATTTTTAGGATTGAAATCCGCTGGCAATACCTCAACCACAGTAGGTTGGGGTACTTTGTCAGTAACGCTGACCGATGTCGCACTGCCGCTCACACCACCCACTAAACCCGTCACACTCACGTGCGCCAAGTCACTGGTACTCGCATCTATTGCGGATCCATTATTGGTCGGCGTGGCTGATTCCACGGCGTGTAACTCACTGCTATCGGGGGGGTTGGTGCCCAGTGCAAATGCGTCCAACGCCCCCAGATTGGAGGCCTCGCCGCCTATGTTGCTGGCGTTATCACCGGGCATATTGGTTGAGCTGGCGTCAGTATTTGCAGGCTCGCCGAAGAGTGCATCAAAAGCACGCTGCTTCAGTGCCTCTATATCTTCCACCACACCGGCAACCAGACTACCTTCCAGATGATTGTTGGCGGAGGCGGCAACTACCGCAGAATCAATCTGGCTGCCTGAAGTACCCGCTTGGGAGGCAATGCCGGCGCCGATGCCATTGGCATCAACCACTACTGCCGTACTGGCGTTATACACACCCGCTGCGCCGAGCGAACCACCTGCTGCACCCGAGTTGAGGTTGGTTGCGGAACCAACCAAACCACCGCCGATACCACCGGCTACCACACCACTGCCATTGACCGCGCCATTGTGGGCAAGCGACTGACCTGCCGTATTTGCCGCTGAACCCGAGCCGACATTCACGCTGGCACCGTTACCGCTAGCAGCATTGGCCTGATTGCCCCGATTGTTGTTACCCCCATCGGGGCCAGCAGTGCTTGTGTCTGCCGATTGATTACCGCTGGAATGGCCATTCACTCTCTGGGTGACACTGCCTGCCAGCGAACCGGAAATATTNNTCCCCACGTACACAACGGTCCCTGAGCGAGTGGTTGTTTTGTCCTGCGCACTCGTCATTGTCCAGGAACCACCTGACACAGCGAGATCCCCACCGGTGGAAATCACTCCATAGAGGTTGTTAATGCTGTTATTACCGTTGAGCGAGAGATTGCCACCTGCTGCGATGACCGATTCAGCACCACTAGTGGTGTAATCGTAATGGGTTGATTCAGAAAAGCTAAATACACGGCAGCCCCACGACCAGCTATTCGGCTTATTGCAATCTGAATTAGGGCTTGAGTACAAATATTCTTCTGTCCGGGGCGTTTTGGTAATGGTTTCCAGCGGTGTTAAGCCATTGTTATTGATGTAGTTGGCACTGAGCCACATGCTCCCGATAGATTCAATGCGCGCTTGATCGTTACTAATAAAATGCGTGGCGGAAATTCCCATATTCCCCAGCGAGAAAATCGTGCCGCTATTGCCAAGGGATGACACGTTCAAGGTCATATCCTTGCCCGAAAAAATAACATTCCCTGTGAGGTTATTAATTTCAGCAGTGGTTGTGATATTCAGGTTGCCTGCCGCTGCGGTAGTGCCGTAGCTAAAAAATTGATGCGCAGTCAGTTTTAAATCATTGGCACTGCTGATGCGGCCGTTATTGGCAATATAAGTGGCAACATTGATAGATGACTCGCCCTCTGCACCACCCAAAATTCTACCGGTGTTTCCCAAATAACCGCTATTCAACGTGAGGGTTTTTTCTGCTGACAAGGTTCCTGCATTATCAATATTGCCCTGGGTGGTAATGCTCAAACTACCATTCGAAGTAATTTTTTCGCCCTGTTTAATATTGATGGAATCCTGAACGTTAAAGCTCAATAGATTACCGGCAGACACATTGCCGACGGCCCCAAGGGATTTCAACGTAAAGTTAACTGTATCGGACGACTGAACAGTGCCAGCGTTGTTAAAGGTCCAGGTATTAATATCCACCAAGTGTAAGCCGCTGATGCTGCCGGAAGCTTCATTGGTAATCCAGGATCCACCGGCGTCCAGAAATACGTTGCCCGCGCGACTGCCGAGCGTGCCCGAGTTGGTGATAGTGTTGGCATCAATCGTTAAATTGGTAAGCGCCGATATTTCACCGGCATTTACAAAATTGCCGGCGGTACTCCAATTAATCGCGCCGTTGCTGCGCACGGTACCACCGGTGTTGGCAAAGGTGCTGTAATCCGCACTTAATAAGCCGAAGCCGAAATGATCAATAGTGCCGGACGAATTATTAATGCCTCCAGATGCTTTAATCTCAAAATCATTGCTGTTAACGGCTATGTGGCCACCCGTATTCAATACACCATAGCGCGACTCAATACTGCTACCTGCACTGCCGGTTGCAACAATACTTCCGCCAGTATTATTTAATCCCGCTGCGCTACCCAACACGCCCAGCAAAAACGAATCGGCACTGATGAGCGCAGTATTGGTATTTATCAGGTCGCCACCGGTATTAATAACCGCTTGCCCCTGAGTGCTGATACTGCCGCTTTGGTTATTGAGTTGACCACTGGCAGTTAACACCAGTTGACCCGCACCGGCTTTAATAATGCTGCCCGACTGGTTGTTAATATCGCCCGCTGTTGCCTGGATCGTAAAATTATTATTTGTCGCCGATATTTTTCCGCTGCCGGAATTATCTATCGCGTTCGCGGTGATTGAGGCAGCACCACTACCGGTGGAAATAATCGTCCCCCCAATATTGCTCAGCATGCGCGCAACAAAATTTAATTCCTGCCCCTGCATCAAGCCGTTATTGTTATTAATATCACCTGTAGTGTTTACGTTAAAACGACCATCGGCAATCAGCGAACCGCTGTTGTTGTTCACCGCCGAAGTAATGACTAAATCGCCTTGCGTATAGAGATAACTGCCATTGTTGGTAAACGTGGAACCTCCACCAATAGCAATACCGGATTTTGCAAACAGCGAACCGGAACCCGATACGCTGCCACTTAAACTCGCTGCACCCGCAGTAGAGACAGAACCACCGGACAGGGTCACATTGCCACCACCCAAGCTCAGCGTGCCTGTGCCTGTGTGGATAAATTGGCCCGCATTGGTGAACGATCCGTTAAAAGATTGATTGTAGCTGCCAGAATAAAATGTCCCTGAATTGTAGAGATCACTCAGCGACAAACTAGTCGAGCTGCCACTGGCATTGAAGGTACCCTGGTTATCCAAACGGTTACCCGAGAGCAAAGTACTGCCAGATTCAAGATAACCCGAGTTGGAAAATTGATTAAAACCCGCTGCCGTAAAATCAGCCGCGCTAATCACACTACCGTTATTAATGGTATTGGCTTGAAAGCGAAGGTTGCTGAGAGATTTAATCGCGCCCGCGTTGTTATTTATCGTGTCAGCCGTTAACAACAATTCACCCACACCACTTTGCGCCAGGGTTCCAGTATTGTTGATAGTGGTAGCCGCAATCGCAGTGCTATTACCTTGCCCCACCAGCACACCGGAATTGGTAAATTGCTGGTTAATCTGTAGCGATAGATCGCCTGCCGCATTTATTTCGCCTTGATTGGCAAACTCATTGGCTTGGGTGGTGAGCAAATTGCCAGCCTTGATCAGACCGGTATTGCTATTTGCAATGGTTCCCGTGACATTCAGCACAAGATTTTTATCAGCAACCACATTGCCCTGATTATCAATGTCCACCGCATTGATATGTAAATCTGCCACTGACGCAATAGTGCCAGTATTAGCGAGTGTACCGGTGTTACTCAGGGTAAATACACCCGAGCCCAAATGCACAACAGAACCACCGGTATTATTAATGTTTTCCAGTTGCAGTGACCAATTAGTCGCGCCATTGCGAATAACGCCCAGACTGTTGTCGATAATATTTTGTGTATCAAACACTAGCGCATTGGCGTTGTTGCCCTGCGCAGCAATCAGGCCTGCATTATTTGAAATATTTTTTGCGCTGAGTTGCAACAGGTTACCCGCCAAGGTTCCCCCGGCACTGTTATCAATTTTATCCTGTGCATTCAGGCGAAGTTGATCAGCTCTAATTAGGCCAGCACGGTTTTCAATACTGTCGACATCCAGTTGAATGGTGCCCGAAGATTGCAGCGCACCGTTGTTGTTGTTAAATACGCTGTTGTTGGCGATGCGCAACACACCGACACCCTGGTGATTAATAACACCTTGTTGGTTATCCAATTGCAGGGTACTCAAATCCAGATCGCGACTGTGCACTTCGAACACGCCGTTGCGGTTGGACAAAGAGGCAGTGTTCAATACAAGTGCATTACTCGCACTACCCAGGGATAAAATATTTCCATCCTCATTATCCAACACGGGCAAGGTCAACGTCAGATACTCACTCGCCTCCAGCTGGCCGCCACGGTTCTGCATACTATTAGCGGTAATTGCCAAATCCCTGGCTTTAATCAAAGCTCCCGCACCAGCAATTGCATTATTTTCTATGCGATCTGTATTGATTGTGAGTTTGCCTTGGGTGCTAATTTGGCCAGCGTTGTTGTGCAAGGAGTTACCGCTATCCAACACCAGATTACCTGTGCCCTGATGTAAAACCTGACCACGACTATTGCTGAATTGTGCACCGCTGACAGTCATATGCTGAGCGAGGCTGGCCAGTTGACCACCATCATTATTAATTGCACCTGTGGCAATTACTGAGAAACCATTGACCGCTTGAATTTGACCAACCTGACTGTTATCAATCTGCGCACTGTTTATCTCTAGATTATTACCTGCGCGCATATATCCGGAGCGATTATCCAGATCATCGACTTGCAGCAATAGATTTTCTTTCGCCTCAAGATAACCCGCGCGATTATCCAGCGCGGTTTGCGCAACAGATAAATTACCAGCGGCGTAAACATTACCATCACGATTGAATAAATCACTGAGGCTCAACGTGCCTAGCCCCAAATTGAGTAAGCTTCCCCCTTGGTTATTAATTGCTGCGTGCAGGTTGAGGTTATTGCTGTAAGTTTCAATTAAACCGCCCGCTGAATTATCAACGCTGCGCAGATTCAATTGCAGCGAATTATCGGTACTGGCCAAAGCCAGGATTTCACCGCCCTGATTATTTAGCTGATCACCGGAAAGCTCCAACTCATTACCCTGAATGCGACCAGCGTTTTCAACCAACAAACTGGAAATTCGGGTATTGGCAGCATCCATCAACGCACCGGATTGATTGGTTACGCTATCCGCTGACACGTCCAAACGATTCTTCGCCACCAACTGACCTTGATTGATAAAGGTGCCATTAATGGCGAGATCCAGATTGCCCCGGCTGAACAGCAACCCATCAGTGTTGGTAAAATCGCTGCTGGCGTTAAGCGCAAAAGTACCTGCACCCAAATGGCGAATTTCACCTTGGGTATTGATAAAGCGTGGATTATCTAACGAGAAATTATTGGCATAGGTTTCAATGATGCCATCGGTATTATCAATCTGTGCCGCAACGACAAGTTGCAACGAGTTATCGAGGTTAGACTCGGCAAGCAATAATCCTTGACGGTTGTCTAGCTGCTCAGCGCTAATCGCCAACAGCCCACCCGCAGCGATTGTGCCACGATGGTTATTCACCTCATCGGCCTGTAAATTCACATCGCCCAGCGCCTGAATCAAACCCTGCGTATTATTGAGCACCGCAGCAGAATTATTAAAAAGCACACTACCGTTGCTCAATAACTTACCCTGGTAATTATTCACGTTCGCCAGTGTTAACTGGCCAGCGCCTGCCAACAATATCTGGCCAGCACTGTTGTCCAAATCATCATTAAGAGTTAATACATCACTCTGGCTTTCAATGTGCCCCCGCTGGTTACTAATACCCGCGTGGAAATCCATTCGCAGAGAATTGCCACTGGTCGCGGTAGCCAAAAGTAACCCGTCATTGTTGTTGAAATGGCTGCCACGCAAATCTAATTGTTGCGCCTGAATACTTGCCTGATTATTCAACTGATCAACGACAAGGTTCACATTATCTGCATCGATTACTCCGGTAAAACCTGACGCATTGTTATTGGTCAGTGTTTGCGCGCTAATAGATAAATCAGTTGCAGAAATAATGCCCCCCGCGTTAGCTATTTGATCGCTGTTTACTACCAAATTATTGCCGCTGATTTCACCCAGAGTATTATTCAGGCTCTCGCTGTTGATGTGTAATTCATCGGCCGTTAACAGACCCTGGGTGTTATCCAACGTCACTACATTCAGGCTCATGCCCTGTACGGCGCGCGCCACCAAAACACCGTCGAGGTTACTCAGGTGATTGATATCGATCTTGAGTTGACCACTGGAATCGATTAATCCGGAATCATTGGTCAACTCTCCTTGATCGACATGCAGAGTGCCACTACCGCGATGAATAATTTCACCGGAGTTATTAATATGGCTGTTAGTTAGCGTGAGGTTTTCACTGGCAATTTCAATGCGGCCAGCGTTAGTTAGTTGTTGTACATCGGCACTGAGTGAATTGCCCACCGTGCCAGTAACCAACAGTAATCCCGCATTATTAAATTGTGCGTTACGCAAATCCGCAATTTCCGCCTCCACACGACTGCCAGATTCGTTTGCAAACTGATCGATAGTCAATTGCAACCAGTTACTGCTGATCAGCCCTTGGCCATAGAGTGCAGTCGCGCTATTGGTTAACTGATTCGCGTGGATACTAAATGCATTTTGCGCGATTAAGGTGCCGCTACGATTCACGATAGTATTCGCCGTCAGGCTGGCCGAATCCCCGGCACTGATGCGGGCATTTTCATTCAATAAATTACCACTGACCGATAACTCAAGCCGATGATTGGAATGGATGCTGCCGGTATCCGTGTTATTCAATGCGCCGGTGTTAATCGCCAATAAACCCGCACCGGTATGAATAATATCGCCCTGGCTATTACGCAGCTCGCCAACAGTGATAGCGCTATTTTTACCTCCGCCCTGAACCAAGCCTTGGGTATTGTCCAATGTATTGGCGATAGCGATTTGTAAATTATCGTTGCCGCCATTAACCGTAGTCGCAATAGCGCCCTGAGTGTTATCCAATGCGTCAGCACGCAACACGAGATTATCGGCAATTAATTCGCCTGCACGGTTATCAATGCTGGTCGCTTGCAAATCCAGGTGATTAATCGCCAGAGTTCCGGTGCGATTGTCCAGCTGCCCGAGGTTAAGCGATGAAATGCTATTTCCCGAAGATAAAATCAAACCGTCAACACGGTTATCCAGTTGGTCGACCTTGAGCGTAAATTGCGTGTTAGCTTGTAAATGACCTGCTTGATTATTCAATACCTGCGCATCAACGTTCAGTATATCGCTGATTATTTCACCGCTGCTGTTGTTAATCTGATTTGCCGTTAGTTGTATATTATGCCCAGCTAATTGGCCTTGCTGGTTATCAATATCGACTGCATCCAGTGACAAAATCCCGCCGCCGGTATAAATAAAATTACCACCGGTATTCACCAGCGTGTTTAGGGTTATATCAGCATTCTTGCTGAGAATTTCGAGCAAACCCTGATTGTGCAATTCGTTCAGTTGCAGCTGTGAAGTTGCATTCCGGTCATGGATAAATACCAAGCCATCATTAACCCAGTTATCGCCGCTAAGCAGGCCGCTCCCCGCCTGAATCTGGCCGAGGGTAGTATTGCTGAGCTGCCGGACCCCGAGGGTTAATTGATCGGCCGCGATAAAACCGCTATTAACCAAACTATCACTAACCAGATCCAGTTGATGATTCGACTGAATAACGCCGGTCGCACTATTATTCAACTGATCACTATTAATAGTGAGTTGCTGGTGCGCAGCAATCACTCCCTGATTTTTTATTTCCGGTGCATCAAGCGCAAGGGAATTACCCAATGCCAGTATCTGGCCATTGGTCAGATTATCCAACTGCTGGACATCAAAAGTGATCGCATTGGCGGCCTGCAAAAGACCATCATTAGTTACTGTTTGCACACTAATCTGCAGATTATTATTCGCTGCAATTTCACCTGCATTCAGATTTTCAAGCGCATTCAGATTTAAACGAATATCGCCCGCACTTTGAATAACGCCTGCCTGATTCACCAAACTATGCTGTTCGATACTGAGCGCACCACTTCCACCATGAAGAATTACTCCGGAAGTGTTATCCAGATTGGCATTGGTTAACGTGAAGTTAATTCCACGCGCTTCAATAAGCCCAGTATTAATCAAACGATTGGTATTAATACTGAGTGAATCGCTTGCGCGGTCGCGCGCTAATATCGATCCGCTGTTGGATAATTCATCCAAATTTAAGCGCAATTGCTGTGATTCAATTCGTCCATCCCGATTTTGCAAACGAGCGGCATTTATCTCAATCAGTGAATCGCCCACCACATTACCGAGAGTGTTATTAAACTGATTAGCCGAGACTACTATGCTGCCGGTTCCTCCAATCAATCCCCGATTAGTGTTATCGATAGTGTCCGCATTGATCTGCAGGCGATCCGTTCCCCAATAAATAATACTGCCGCCATTGTTGTTTAATCCCGTAGATATAGTGAATTCACTCGGCGCACTACCTGAAATAATCAACTGGCCGCCATTGCTGTTATCCAGGTTTTGTAGATTTAATTCCAGACCATCACCGGTTTGAATTACCCCGGCCTGGTTATTCAAACCACTAAGCGATACTTGCAATTGTTTTTCCGCCAGCACTTCACCACCGCGATTATCCAGACTATCTGCATCCAGTTTTATAATGCCTTGGCTGGCAAGAATGCCGTTACGATTATTAAATTCACCTTTGTGGCGAATGTGTAAAGTACCGGTTCCGCCGTGGATAATTTCACCACCAGTGGATTTCATATCAACACGATCCAGCAGCAGGTTTTCACTGTTAGCTTCCAGTCGCCCGCTATTGAGGAATTTTTTAACATTGAATTCCAACGAATTGTCGGCATTGCTAGCTGCGAATAAACTACCCTCATTCTTTAAGAAATCTGTTTGCAGTGATAATTGATTGGCCTCGAGAATACCACCACTCAGGTTATTAATGATCGCACTGGTAATGCGCAGTTGATCAGCGCTGGCAATACCATTGGTGTTGATTAGTTGTCCGGTGTGCAATGTTTGCTTGCCAACAACCATTAATTTTCCTTGGCTATTATCGATAAGATTCGCAACCTGAAAATGTGCATCACCCGCAGTACTAATTAAACCCTGTTGGTTGCTTAACGTCGTTGTCGCCAGCGTAAGATCGCCCGTGGAATAAATGTGTCCTTTGTTGTTCTCCACCGTCGTACCGGTAATTGCGGCTGTGCCCGTGCCAGCATAGTGAATACTGCCTCCATTGTTATTTACCTGAGCGGCGTCAATAGCAAGTGCGCCACCTCGAGTAAACAAGGTGCCGCGCTTGTTATTAAGATCTCCGCTCATGTTGAGACGCAAGCCGCTACCACTGGCTGATGTTGCCGCAATAGTTCCGTCAGTGTTATCCAAATGCGGAACATGCAAATCAATTTGGCCGCCCTGGAGCAACCCGGCAATATTAGTGAGGCGTTCGACGTTTAACATCAGATCGAGTCCATTCACCGTGCCGCCATTATTATTCAAAGCGCTAGCAGCAATACTCAGTTGCTGTCCGCTGTTGATAACGCCCTGTTGATTATCAATTTCGCCAGCAACATCAATACCTAAACCGGAATCGCTGGCCGTTATATTACCTTGCTGATTATTGAGCGACTGAGCTGACAAATTTACTGCCCGGCCCTGCAAAGAACCGGAATTATTATTTAGTCTGGCGGTAGAGATCCCTAGCTGGGTAACACCCAACAAGGTACCTGAGCTGTTATCAATTTGGTTGGCGCTGACCGACAACTGGTTCGCTGCAATTGATCCTGATGTATTATTAAAATCGCTTGCGCTGATATTCAGGCTGCTGTTGGAATTAATGCTGCCGCCAATATTGAGTAAATCATTTAACGTCAACGAAAATAATCCCTGCCCAGCGTGTAATATTTTTCCGTTGTTATTATTAAGACTTTGCAGGCTAAGTGAAAAATCCCCAGCGGCAGTGCCGAGCACACCACCGTTATTGATAATCGTATTCGCATTGAGCGATAGCTGATCCTGTCCAGTAACAAGACCAGATGTATTTTCCAGTTGATGAACTGTTAACTGCAATTGATCCGCAACCAAGGAGCCGCTGCTATTGTCCAGTTGCGAGGCATCTATGGTGAGTTGCTGGCTTTGGATCAGACCTTGACTATTGCGCACTGATGCCGCAGCAATAGCAATTGTGTTATTAGCGGCTAACTGACCTGATTGGTTATTAAGTTCATCGACGCTGATATTCAGCTCGCCCTCACCCAACAAATTTATCTGGCTGTTCTCATTCGTCAGTGTATGGCTATTAATTCTCAGGCCAGCGCCTGCCGTTTCGATAATAGAACCTTGGGTATTGCGAATAGCATTGCTTACTGTCAGCGACAGTGAATTATCCGCAGTGCCCTGCGCCAACAACACACCACCTTGGGCCACATAATCAGTCGCATTTATATTCACTTGTTGCGCCTGAATTTGCCCGCTATTGCTTAATAACTTGGCAATATCAAGGGTTAACCCATTAGCGAGCAGTGTTCCAATGTTGTTGTGTAAATCAGTAGCACTCATGCTGAGGTTGTGTGCACTGATATTTCCATCGTTGTTCTGAATTAAATTGGATGCATGAATCTGTAATGCGGAACTTCCGCTTGCCTGAATATTCCCTTGGCTGTTGTCTAACGAACCCACATCAATTCGGGTATCAGCGTTGGCAATAATATTTCCGGCGCTATTATCCATATTGCCTTCAACGTTTACGCGCAATGAATCAGGATTGGTTCCAGTCGCCACCAACAAGCCACGTCGGTTTTGCACATTTCCTGCAGTAATCGTCAACTCATCAGCGCGCACGTCGCCCAGCTCATTTACCAATTCGTTAGCGTCTAGTGTCATGCTGCCAGCGTTGAGCACACCGGCAGAGTTATCCAATGTTTGGGCGTGAATTTGCAAGTCATCCTGAACTTTTATCACGCCTTGGTTATTTTTAAATTGCTCGTTAGCCGTAATGCGGATAGAACCATCACCAGCAATTTGTACCCGCCCCGATGAGTTATCAATATTATTAGCAGCCACATTGGCAACAGGGGAATTGAAGTGGATCAACCCCTTATTAATCAAATCGCCACTTACCTGCAAGGAATCCGCCGATTGAAAAATAAACTGACCCTGTTCGTTAATCAGATTGGAAGACCTAAGCGAAAATTCACCACCTACATAAAAAGTTCCGTGATTCTCAAGGTGATCATTAAATTCACCGCTGAAGTGACCGGACTCATTCAGTTTTCCATCTATATCCAATCCCGCGTAAAGGTTACCGCGCTGAATGAATGTTTCGCCTGTCAGATTGATCGCCTCTGCTGCCCCCAAAAGACCATAGTTATCGATAGTATTTTTTGCATCTAAATGCAGCGAGTTAGCGTAGACATTACCGAATGTTTCGATAGAGCCACTATGTGATTTCAGCTGAATAGCAGCGTTGGCCTGCGCATTTTTGATGACGACATTACCATCTGCAGTAAGCTCAAGATCATTAACCGACTGAATCAGGCCTTGGGAATTAACCCCCATTCCCTGTTCGGTTCCCACCAGGCGGATAGAATTTGCGTACATGGCACCAAGCGACGAAGCATCCAATGCGATTTGAATTCCGGGCGATGTTGTTGCCGTATTAGCAACAATCGCATCGGTGTTGTAATCAATGGTATTAACGCCGGTAATAACATTTAATTGCTGCGCATAAACTTGGGCGTTGATACTCGCAGCGCGAGTGAGGATATCGAAGCGATCCACATTTGCCGCGTTGAGGCCCTTTCCATCCAAACGGAAATCGCCACCGCGAATGTCAAAACTATTCAGTTTTCCATCCTGTAAATTGGCCCGCCCGGTCACCAGAGTCACGCGCGGGGTATTGATAAACCCACAACCATCACAACTAATACCACTCGGGTTAGCCAAAACAAACTCTGCCGACTTGCCCGCAATTTCAATGTGACCCAATAAATTTGAGCGGGAATTGCTGGTGACTTCATTCAAAATAATACTGGCTTCACCCCCCGCAAGCCGACGGTTACCATCGGCCCATCCACCTAATTCAGTTAACACTGGCGCAAGGCTGTTATTAAAAATAACGCCGTCAGTACCGACATTGAATTCACTGAACAGATTGTGTGAAACCCCGCCAGCTGTGGGTGCAGATATATCAACAACACGGGTGCCATTCAGGGATTCTTTAAGGCTAGCCTGACGCGCCGCTTCTGCAGCAGCATCTACGGTTATCGCTGCACTCGGCAGTGGCGCAACCGAAACTGCCGCCATATATTGCGCAGCCGCCCGCGACTCGGCTTGCTGGTACATCAGTTCCGGTAAGGGTTGTTGGGCCAGTGCTGGATTGGCAATCAAGCACACAATAAGAAGTGCAGTAACGCAACGATTAAAAAGAGGGCGACTCATCTATCCCGTCCTTGTAAATATTAAAAATTAATTTGCAGATTGGCGTAAACAGCTTGTTCCGGGCCGAATACATAATCTGGAAGTTTGAGTGCGCGAGCATAGGCAAGATCCAAACTAACACCGGCAGTGGCAAGCACAATTCCCACTGCCGAACCGGCGACCGATTCCTGAACGGACTCACGATCATCCACTCGCCCGAGATCTACACCCGCATAAAAATCCATGCGTCCACCAAATTTGAACGGATGGATATACGCTATTTGATTGCGCCAATAGCCGCCGCTGTAACCAAAAAGGCCGTCGCCTTCCAGGCCGCGAATGGTGTAACGCCCACCAAGCGACAAACCTTCCGAAGCGATAATATTTTCTGGCGCATAAAAAAGTGATAGCGATGACTGATAAGAAAACTGTCGGTCCGCTAATTTGAAATTCATTGAAACACTGGAGTCCAACGTATATTTATCGAATTGGAAATCATCTTCCGCACTGACAACTTCTTCTTTTGCATCCCACCAACTGACGCTGCGATACCATTTGACACTGGTAGTAAATACGCCCGCTGAAAGATGACGGGTGTAACTTGGCCCTAACTCCCACAGGTATAACACCCGGCTTGATGTATCCAGAAAAACATCTTCCAAATAATTTTTGCTTTGCTTGCGACTAAAACTAAAGCCGACTCCCAGTTTGTCGCGTTGGCCACGGTAGGCCATGTAATCCAGATTTACTGTGTGGTTAGCAGAAGCACCACTGGTTAAAAAGCTAACAGCCGACCCTTCCACCAATTGTTGATATTCAAAATAATTTCCCGAATAGCTCCACAATGCATAACCATAAGGCACTGAATACGCCAATGCGTAACTGCGTGATTTTGCCGGGCTTTCTCCTGACACTGCATCGCTGAAATTGAGGTATAAGTTGTCGTTGCTATTAGTCGCGTTATCCCAGGAAACATAAGCAGTGGCGAGATTTTTTCCGGTGGCTTCACTGCCGCTGTTATTGAAACCCGCACCATAATGCCAGGATGTCGCAAGCCGGTTATGGATAAGGATCCGGCTTGCACCCGTAGAGCTTCCCGGTTGTATATCCATCTCACTGCGATTCTGTTGCAGACGATTCAACTGCTCCAAACCCTGCTCCAGATCACGCAGATTCACCAATCCGTGTTCATTGTCTGGAAACACCCAGCGCAATTGCCGTTCACTCAAAGAGCCTTCACTGGACTCAATTTTTTCCAGCCTTCCTTCAACCACTAAAATTTCCAACCGACCATCGGCAAGATTCTGCGGCTGTAAAAAAGCGCGGCTGGTTACCAAGCCTTTAGCAATATAGAGATTGCTAATCGCTTTAATCAGCTGATTGATGTGGGGAAGTCCCAGGCACCGGTTTATATAGGCTGTGGTTAATGCTTGAATCTGGGGTTTTGCAAATGCAGAAGCGCCTTGAACATCAATGTGACGAATATCAATACAGGTTTTACTTTGTGCTTCGCTGTCCGGGGATTCAGCGCTCGGCAACTGCAAGAAAATATCCGGTGATTTTTGCTGCTCTTTTTCCTGTTGCTCGCGCCGTAGGGCGTCTTCCTGCAAACGCCGTTCGTGTTCGCGTGCAGCCGTTGCCGCAGCGTCAGATGTCTGGGCCCTAACGGGTTGCGCTAGTAAGACACAACAAAACAATACCAGTAACACAAGGGGTGGAAACACAGGGGTTCGCTCCTTGAAATAACACATTCTAGTCATTAGTGGCTCTGCAAAAGCGTTAATTCGATAATCACAACTGATGAATTCGGCGCCACTGTATACAAAAAAGATCGTTTTTCAAGCAATCAGTATGCACAGGTAGATTGATGCGCTATGTCTTTTCCTAATTGAGAGGCAGATCACAAATTCAAAAAATCCGTTATAACGTTTGCCTCATCAAAAAAGCCGTACAACCTTGTCATTTTCACGCAAGAGAATATGTTTTTGGTCTAGAAGTAATTAATTATTTTTTTCAGTAAAAGAAGAAAGTACCTGATTGAGAAACCTGTGCCCTAAGGACGTTGTCACCCAGCGTGACTGGTCACCGGCAACCAGTCCTCGGGCAATCAACTCCCTCCAGCGGGGTTCAATAACAGCAAATGGCAACCCGGTTCGCTGACTAAAATAATCTTTGGTCACCCCCTGATTCAAACGCAATGCATTCATCATAAATTCGAGTGGTAGCGCAGCGGGTAATAATAAATCGCTGCCACCACCAAATACATTTTGATGACCACCCAGGCTGGTGGAGATTTTTTGTGAATCGGTAGCTTCCAAATAGTGTTTAGGTAACCGGGTTTTCCACAGGCGCAGGATTTTATCCTCCGCTGGAAAAGTAATTTTTCCGTGGGCACCGGCGCCTATTCCGAGATAATCGCCAAATTCCCAATAATTGAGATTATGTCGTGCGAATTTTTTGTCGCGCGCATATGCCGAAATTTCATATTGCTCATAGCCAGCAGCAGCCAACAAATCAACACCTGCATCCTGAATATCGGCAAGGATTTCTTCTTCCGGCAGTATCGGCGGTGCAGAATAAAACGCGGTATTTTGTTCGATGGTTAATTGATACCAGGAGAGATGCTCAGGCGCGAGCTCTATCGCCTGTTGCAAGTCAGCTTTAGCCGCATCAACTGATTGCTCAGGTAAGCCGTGCATTAAATCCAGATTGATATTATCGAAGCCCGCATTACGAGCAACGCCGACTGCACGCAAGGCTTCATCGCGTCCATGCACGCGGCCGAGCAATTTTAATTGTTGATCGTTAAAACTTTGAATACCGATGGATAAACGATTCACCCCTGCTGCGCGAAAGCCGGAAAATTTTTCCTGTTCAAACGTACCGGGATTTGCTTCAAGCGTGATTTCAATATCTAGCTCGAAACCAATTATATTTTCCGCATCCGTTAAGATCTGCCCAATCGCTTGCGCCGACAACATACTCGGTGTGCCACCACCAAAAAAAATACTGGCGAGCTTGCGACCCTGTGCGAGCGATTGATCTTGCTGCAAATCAAAACGCAGTGCTGCAACATAATCCACTTCGGGTATATCGTTATTCGCTTGATGTGAATTGAAATCGCAGTAGGGACATTTACGAATGCACCAAGGTACGTGAACATAGAGCGCTAGCGGTGGTAATTGCAGGGACATGTTATTCGCTACCAGTCAATGCAGATAATTTTTGCAGCAGTTCTTGCATCGCTTTACCGCGATGACTAATGCGATTTTTTTCCGTTTTATCTAATTCTGCTGATGCGCAATTGTGCGTGGGTACAAAAAATAAAGGATCGTAACCAAAACCGCCTTCACCGCGCGGCTCGGTGAGAATCACACCCTCCCACACGCCATGACATAAAATTGGAGTTGGATCTTCGGCATGACGCATAAATGCCAGAACAGCGTGGTAGCGCGCGCTGCGTTTTTCACTGGGAACACCGTTTAATTCTTGCAAGAGTTTTGCGTTGTTATCGGCATCTTTTGCACCTTCACCGCCGTAGCGCGCGGAATAAATTCCGGGGCGACCATTCAATGCATCGACTTCAATACCGGAATCGTCGGCGATAGCAGGCAAGCCGGTTTTAACGCAAGCGTAACGCGCTTTGATGATGGCATTTTCGACAAAGGTCAACCCGGTTTCTTCGGCATTTTCGCTAAAAAAATCCGATTGTGGCAGCACCTCAAAACCGCAGCCGGTTAACAGCTGCTGGAATTCGCGCAACTTACCGGCGTTGCCGCTGGCGAGAACAATTTTTTTCATAATGAAACCGTTAATCCGGTATTGATGATTTAGTGAAAGAAAAGGCGCCCATCGGCGCCTTTGTCATACGACCTGCGCGCAACGTTATTCGGTATAGAGTGTACGATTAAAGGTAAAAGTCATCGGCTTGGTATTTTCGCCAGCACTGACCTGAATATCAAAGTGTAATAATTCTTCATTATTAAAAACAAAAGGTGCGAGATAATAAGTCGCATCCCCTTCATTAACTTCGATAAATTTCAGCGCTTGTTTTTGCTGCATCAAATTTTTACTAGCGCCGCTCACCACCGCAGGCAAACCCAAACTGGTGCTGCCATTTTCAGTTTTGGTGAGGCTGATATTTACCAAAGCACGATCTCTACCGCGCACTAATTTGTACGCTTCAGCAACTTTTTCCGGAATATCTGCGCTGTGAAACACATTGTAATGCACTGTGTAGTCGCCGAATTTTTCTGTGGTGCTGATTTCTTTTGGTTGATCGATTTGTGCTTGAGCAAGCATCGCACAAAAGAAAAGTCCTAAAAAGCTAACAATTAATTTCATATATCACCTCAAATATTACTGTTCAGGCGCTTTTGCGATAAGCGCATAAAAGGTGCCGTCCTCCATCCCATTAGTCCATTGAGAGTGCCCCATTTTCCACCAGTCTTGCAGCATCATCTCTGACATTATTAAACCAAACACATTTGGTTTTAATTCTCGCCCACGAATTTCACAATAATCTGCGCGGCAGATTAACGACTCCAATTCGATAAATTTGGAATATTGATTACCTAACAATGCATCTGTCATACGGTTTTGCGTATTTATATCCCAATCATTTTGCTCTGTCGCTTCGGCAAAATCCTTATATTTCTCACGCAATGGCCCTCTAGTCCGCTTGAGGGTTTCATTAAAAGGCGCCGCAACCAATTTATCTATTTCTTCATTCGTTATATTAGATTCTTCTATTGGTGGAAAATCCTTCGGATCAAAACCTGCCCCAGTCAGGGGAAAAGGGGCTCCCATTTTTTCTTTCGGATAACTATCTGGCACAGGCTGCTCAACAATCTTTTCCTGCGCCTTTGATTGAGATGAGTTTGCTTTAGCTTCCTGCTTTGTTTTTTCCAATCGCTGCGATCTTTCCCGATCTTGCTGTAACCCTTTGTCAAGGTCATCAGAAGCACTCATTGATTGGGGACACACCTCTGGTACAGAAAAAACTTGGCCACTGACCGGATCAGCATCCGGAAAATGCGAAAAATATCCTGCCACATAAGCAACTACGATAACCAAAACCCATTTTAAAATATTCATAAACTGTCCTTATTGTTGTGAGTTGTTTTCTATTTACTTAAATGATAAATCGCCGTTTCACCAAACAAGTTAGGCATAAAATCTTTTAGAGTCTGCCCGGATTGTTCGTTCACCACCTGCCGATGGATTACCCTGATATTGCGCTCGCGACACAGCACTTCAAAATCATCAAAGGTACAAAAGTGGATGTTGGGCGTGTTGTACCACTCGTAGGGCAACAGATCCGACACTGGCATGCGGCCGCGCGTGGCCAAATAAAAGCGCGCCTTCCAGTGACCGAAATTGGGAAAAGTGACAATACATTCTTTGCCCACGCGCAACATTTCATCCAAAACCAAATGGGGAAAATGCAAGGTTTGTAGCGCCTGCGTCATCAACACCGTATCGAAACTTTTATCGGCAAAATTGCCGAGACCCTGATCAAGGTTTTGTTCTATTACATTTAAACCTTTGTCAATACAGGTATTGATTTGCGCGGCGTCGATTTCCAAACCATAACCTTGCACTTGTTTGGTATCGATCAAAAATTTTAGGAGCGTGCCATCACCGCAACCTAAATCGAGAATGCGGCTGCCCTGTTGAATCCAGTGTTGAATTTCGTTGAGATCTATACGCATCAGATTTTCACTCCGGCAAGGTAGCGACCGAAAACTTGCTCGTAGCGTTCATCGGGTAATAAGAAGGCATCGTGACCGTGTTTGGATTCAATTTCCGCGTAAGTCACCGGGCGATTGGCACCCACTAATGCGTTCACGATTTCATGCGAGCGCTCCGGTGCAAAACGCCAGTCCGTGCTGAATGAAATAACTAAAAATTTTGCATTGGTTTGTTTAAAGGCACTGACTGGATCGTCATTAAATTCGCGCGCGAGATCAAAATAATCCAGCGCTTTGGTAATTCGAATATATGAGTTCGCATCAAAGGTATTTGCAAAACTGTCGCCCTGATAACGCAGATAACTTTCGATCTGGAACTCCACCGGTTCGTCATTGCCGAGTTCAAAACTGCCGCTGCGCAAATCGCGGCCAAATTTTTCACCCATCGCATAATCGGAGAGATAGGTAATGTGGCCAATCATGCGCGCCACTGCCAAACCATTTTTCGGCAAGGTGTTGTGCTCGATGTAATTGCCATCAAAAAAATTGGGGTCGCTGATAATCGCTTTGCGCGCGGCTTCGTTAAACGCAATATTTTGCGCGGACAGTTTTAACGCAGAGGCGATGACCACGGCATGACGAATGCGCTGCGGGAAATCCAGCGCCCAGCGCATGACTTGCATGCCGCCGAGGCTGCCGCCGATCACGGCGGCCCAGACATCAATACCCAACACATCCGCCAAACGCGCCTGGCTTGCGACCCAATCGCGCACGCGGATCATCGGAAAATCGGCGCCCCAGGCTTTGCCGGTTGCGGGGTTGATCGAACGCGGCCCGGTTGAACCGTGGCAACCGCCGAGGTTATTGAGCGCGACTACAAAAAATTTGTTGGTATCAATGGGTTTGCCGGGGCCGATATAGGCATCCCACCAGCCGGGGCGTTTGTCGTCCATGCTGTGATAACCGGCGGCGTGATGATGGCCGGAGAGCGCATGGCAAATCAATATCGCATTGGATTTTTCCGCGTTTAACTGGCCGTAGGTTTCGTAAACCAATTGGTATTCAGTGAGCGTGCGGCCGCAGGCCAGCAACAGCGGCGCGGCGAAGCGATGAATCTGGGGAGTGACAAGACCCACCGACCCGGCAGGTATTTGGTTTGGCATGGCTATCTCTTGAATTTTGTGGCATTGCAGCCGGCGTAATCTGAAATGGCGCAAGTCTAGAGAGACGCGCTGGTAGCTGCAAGGCTAGCGTGGTATTTACAGTGACGCCGGAAATTACTGGTCTATTTAATTAAAAAGCCAGGCGCCTAAACAAAAAGGCCAGACATTAGGGTCTGGCCAGATATTTTTAAATGACTACCAGCGTTTGAAGATCAGTGAGGTATTGATCCCACCAAACGCGAAATTGTTGCTCATGATGTAGCTGCAATCCAGTTGGCGCCCTTCACCCATAATATAATCCAGGTCGCCGCATTGTGGATCAGGTGTATGCAGGTTCAGGGTCGGTGCAAACCAACCTTCGTTCATCATCTGGATGCTCGCCCAAGCCTCAATCGCACCGCAGGCACCGAGGGTATGGCCGATATTACCTTTGAGCGTACTGATGGGCACCGTCTGTTTGCCAAAAAGTCTTTCGGTGGCAGTGGATTCAGCAATATCGCCGCGATCAGTCGCGGTGCCGTGGGCATTGATATAGCCGATATCAGTGGGCTGCAAACCGGCATCATTTAGTGCCATTTGCATGGCGATATTCATGGTCGCCGGATCTGGCTGGGTAACATGGCCACCATCGGAATTGGTACCAAAGCCGATCAATTCCGCATAGATTTTTGCACCGCGCGCCTGCGCGTGTTCCAGCTCTTCGAGGATCAAGGTACCGGCACCTTCGCCAATTACCAGACCATCGCGCCCGCCATCAAAGGGGCTGGGCGTCAGGCTCGGAGTATCATTTTTGGTACTGGTGGCATAGAGCGTATCAAACACTGCCGCTTCGGACGGGCATAACTCTTCCGCACCACCGGCGACCATCAAGGTCTGCTTGCCGTATTTGATCGCCTCGTAAGCGTAACCTATGCCTTGGCTGCCAGAAGTACAGGCTGAAGACGTGGTGATAATGCGCCCTTTCAATCCAAAAAAAACGCCCACATTGACCGGCGCGGTATGGCCCATCATGCGGATATAGGTGGTAGCGGTAGCGCCGCCGATATCGCGTTTATCGAGCATCACCGCAAAATCGCGCGTGGCATCGGTGCTGCCGGTCGATGAACCATAGGCGATACCCATGGCACCGCTTTGGACTATGGGGTCATCGAGCAAACCGGCGTCGATCAACGCTAATTCAGTCGCGCGGGTCGAGAGCAGGGCAACTCGCCCCATAGAGCGGATTTTTTTACGCGGGTAATGGGCGGGCACGACAAAATCTTCTATCGGGCCAGCAAGATTGGTATTCAAATCCTTGTAGGTCGCCCAGTCTTCCAGACGACGAATAGCACTGGTGCCCGCTTTGAGTTTGGCCGAAAACTCCGCCCAATTATCGCCCAGGGCGGTAACCACCCCCATTCCTGTCACCACTACGCGCTTCATTAAAACATTCCGCCATTAACTGAAATAACCTGGCGCGTAATGTAACCCGCCGGAGCTGAAAATAAATAACTCACCAAAGAGGCGACCTCTTCCGGTTCACCGGCGCGACGCATCGGGATAAGTTTCAACGCTTCTTCAACTGGAGCTTCATCGAGCATCTCGGTATTGATCAAACCAGGAGCGACGCAGTTGACGGTGATATCACGCTTGGCCAATTCAATCGCCAGTGCCTTGGTGGCGCCAATAATACCGGCTTTGGCCGCACTGTAATTGACTTGTCCGCGGTTACCCATAATGCCTGACACTGAAGCGAGAGTGACAATACGACCGGGCGCACGGCGACGCACCATGGGCATAATTACCGGGTTGAGCACGTTGTAAAAAGCATCGAGATTGGTGTGGATGACCGCATCCCAATCTTCGCCACTCATGGCGGGAAAGGCGTTATCGCGCGCGATGCCGGCATTGCAAACCACGCCATAGTAAGCGCCATTGGCTTCCATATCAGCCTCCAGCAATTGTCTGGCCTGTTCGCGTTCAGCCACATCAAACTGCAGGATACTGGCTTTGCCGCCAGCCTCTTCAATCAACTGCTGTACCGCTTCGGCCTGATCGCGCTGACTGCGGCAGTGGATCACCAATTCATAGCCATCGCGAGCCAATTGCAGGGCGATGGCGCGGCCAATACCGCGACTGGAACCGGTCACTAAAACGCGTCTGTTGTTATTCATTATTTATCTCCTACACCGCATTCATTTGCGTAAATTGCGCCATAACCGCCTCAACATCCTTAGGCTGGATTGCTTTTATTTCTGCATTGGCAAGCAGTTGCTCGCCACCGTATATCTCACACTTGAACAGCACCAAATTGGTTTCATCGCGCAGTAATTCGCGCACTTTTACCCGCAGCTCCTGCGCCGGATCAAAATGGCTAAATTCAGCATGGTAGCGGCGAGTACCGAGCAAAAAACCCAAGCACACCGGGCTACCCGCTCGCCGCGACTCAATACCAGCAAGCGCGCCTATGGCCTGCGCCATATATTCAATTCCCACCCATGACGGTATCTGTCCATTGGCATCCATAAACAAATGGGAATCGCGCGGGTCGACTAATGCCTCCAACTCACCCTCGCCCCAACGCACTACCGATTTCAGCAATAGCATGGGCGGTCGGTGAAGGAGTAAATCCTGTACCGATTCAAACAGCGGTGCTTGGCTCATAGGTGTAGTTGTAGGCATGTGTCAATTCAACGGCTGGCTATGGATTAGCAAGCTGAACTCAGGCGTGTTATAGCTCAGGCTGCCCTGCCAGGGATTAGCCCGATCCGTTATCTGTTGGTACTCAATGGAGGCGCGCAATATACCAGAAAAGCGGGCTTCACGACGGCCAGCGCGCTCGGCAAACAGCCAACGCGGATCGGCTGCCTGCAAATCGGCCAGTGGCCAATAACTGAATTGCCAAGCCTGCAATAACTCGGGCAATAATTGATTTGCCGGATGGGATTGAAGTCGCTCGATCTGCACTTGTCCGGCCTTGGATTCCACCGTCACCACTCGCTGCCCGAGTTGATTCAACATGATCCAGCGCCAATGATTCGTATTGCGCTCGACAATCACTTCAAGTGAATAATTTTTTGCGCCTTGCTGCACCTGCCACTGCTGTTGTGCGACACGCACTTGCTGGTCGCTGCTGGTGGTTAATAAAGTGAAATCGCCGCGCTGTAATGTAGTGCACGCACCCAAGGTCAACAGTACAACCAACAACAAAACACATTTAACGATAAATAAATTTTTGTTGCCGTTCACTGCGCTGCCCTCGTCAATGAATTTGTTTTGTTCAACTGCCCCGCCAGCGGTGCATACAATAAATTGAAAAAACAGCCAAGAAATAAAGTGATGCCAAAGGCGCTGACCATAGGTGTAGAACTAAGCGCGAGCAAACCGAAGGATAAACTACTGGATACTGCCGACAGCCAAATCGCGCGCTGGGTGACCCGATCCCTGGTACCTTCAGCGTAAGAAAAAATGCTGTAGTCCATTCCCAGACCGAGAATTAAATAGCAGCCGAACAGATGAAAAACATTGATCGCTATCCCACTGACCGACAGCACACTCAAGGTGGTAATAGTCGCCAGCAGCGGCACAAAAATTAATAGCAAGGCCTGTTTACGACGATAATAAATCCATAGCAGCGGCAATATCGCCAGATACGCCAAAAGCAATAACACCGCTGCCGAATTCATTAATTGGGACAACAGGTGCGACATTCCGGCAACACGATCAATCCAGACGACTGAACTATTATTTGCCGCCGCCGATAATGCCTTCACATCGACTACACCGCGCAACCCGATAATACTCACATAGTCGCCATCCAACTGCCCCATCCACAATAAACTTTGATCGGGTCGCGCCACTTTTAGCCAATCCTCAACACGCAAATGCTGTTGCGCTGCCGCAGCAAATTCCTGTTCCGCTTGTACGATTGCCTGCGCATCAAAACCAGCCGACTGCATAAACTGGCCAACCAAACCCTTGGCGCGGTAGAGCTGCTCATCCATTAATTCATAGTTGGTATTTTGCTGTTGCACCGAAGGCACTATGACACTGGTGGCGATATAACCACTTAACGCGCCAGCCGCAACTAATGCATCAAGATGCTCGCGGCGAAAACGCTCTTCAGTTTGCAAAAGTTCTTCTGCACTTGTAGCGCGCAGTNNCAAAAAATATTGGTTCGGCGCAACACCCTGCAAGGCGCTGTGCAATTGCTGTTCGGATGCCAGTAATTGTGCAGAAGGCTTATAGAGTGTGCGCACATCACTGCTCAGGCTCGCGGTCACTGCGCCAATAATAATTAACACCGTCACACCAGCAAAAATAAAGCGCTGCGGCAGACCGCGCGTGCGCTCCCAAAATATCCAACCCGATGATGCACAACGATCAATAATCGTTGCAGGTTCCGGCAGCGGCTGACGCACCAGAAGTGGATAAATCACCACTAAAAATAACCAGGAGCCACACAACCCCACCATCGAAAACAGTGCGATTTGTTGCAACCCCGGCAACGGAGTGGAGAGCAAACTGCTGTAGCCCAGCACCGATGTAAGCAAACTTAAACTCAATGCGGGCAGTAACCTTTCCAACACCCGCCGGTTACGCAGCTGTGCTTCAGGTATCGAGCGCGATAGATCCTGATATTTACATAAATCCTGATATTTGCATAAATAGTGCAGCGAATAATCGATTGCCACGCCAATCAAACTCGCGCCGAACACCAGACTCATCAAATGAATTTTGCCAAAAATAAAATGATTGACGACCAGTGCGACCAGACAGCCATAGCCCACCGAGATCAAGCTCAAAAGCAAGGGCTTGAGGCGACGGAAGGCGAGTATAAATAATAAGAGCACACCCAGACTTGAACCACCGCCAATAATGGCAATTTCTCGCTGAGCATTCGCCGAAGCTTCCGCCGCATGAAACACAGCGCCGGAAACCAGCACTTGGGTTGATCGTGTTTGTGGATTAGTGGCCAACTGATCGCGTAAATGTTGCAACCAATTACCCATTTTTTTCTGTACTTGTAAATTAAACGATTCGCCCTGCAAGTCGAGCGCAAATAAAATTAAATGACCATCGCTATTGGACACAACCAAACGATCATTCAGTAATTCGCCTTTTAGCGCCGGTTGTAATTGTTGGATGTACGCGGGCGAAAGACTGAGTGGATCTTGCAGTGGCGATAAGACACTACCGCCCAGACTAAAACCAAATAGCGCGGCCTGCGCCTGCGCCAGTAAATCCTGCGATTGGTTTTTGATCATGCGTTGCTGCACGGGCGTTAATAGCTGGTAGCGATGCTGCTGCAACAATTTATGCTGCTGCGCGGCAAGCTCCATCTGCTCGTTGACCGCACTCACTTGCAGCTGTGGATTAGCCGCTATAGCCGCCGCCACCAACTCGGCAGCAATATTGACTTGCTCCATTTCAGGTGCTTGTACCGCAACTAAAATTTTATTACCGAATTCTTGATACAAGCGGTCATTCACCTTATTGACCAGCTGGTTATGGCTATCTCTGGGAAACAAACTTTGTAGATTTGTCTCCAACACAAAACCATTTTTAAGTAGGGGATAAGACAGCAGCAGCGCCGCTAAAGACACCAACACAAACATGTATTTAAATAATAGCTGCCAGTGTGCCAGCGATATTTTTATTGTTGTCATAATTAACCGCGCAGCAGGAAAAACAATAAATGATAGAGAAAATTAATGTGCTGTAACAATGGTTGTGCAAGCGTCTTGCGGCTGCAGGTAAAACCAGTGACATTGCTCTGCTGTAGGTACGGCACTTTCAACTTGGGAATGAAATTCAATCGTTGTTTCATCGCCATTAGCCGCGGTCACTACCAGCTTCTGCAAAAATTGATCGCCATTCATAACGGCAGTGCGCATATTTTTTTTAATAAGATCGAGTCGTGGCGTCAAGGTCAGCTGCCACTTCTCCTGCTCAAAAACCCAATCGGCAATAAAACGCTGCTGGATTAATGCGATGTCGGCACTAAAAAATGCCAGCAAGGTTTTATTAATTTCACGCTGGATAAGCCCGGACTGCTCTGCGGCAACACTGCCTGTGCCATTTTGTTGCCAGGTAATAATATCGCTACCGGTAATTGTCATCGCAGTGAAAAACGGTTTTTCAGTGGCGATATATAAACCGTGAGCGCGCCAGAAAATAAACGTGCCCTGGGCGTTGAGTGAATAGGCCAAACCCTGCAATTTTTTTTGCTGGTTAAACCCGCCCTGCACCACTTCAATTTCGCTCAGGCGTTTTACCACTTGATCAATTTGTACTTGCATATCCGCCCGCGCCGTGCCGCACAACATCAAACTGCAGAGCAATAGTATTGCTCGAATGAACACAACCGATTTTTTCATAACATTAACCTGGCAAGGGGCCGCATTTTTGGGTGAGCTGTTGCAGCAAAATAGCAGGCGATTCAAAACACATTTCGTTTTTGTCCATGTCGATCGCAACCTGAATCGTATAGCCTTTAGTTAACCGCTCACCGGTTGCAAGATCGCTAATCACGTAATCAATTTTTAACCGATATTCCCACTCCCGCAGTGTGCATTGCACGCGCACCCGCTGACCAAAATGCAGCGGCTTGATGTATTTAATACGCATATCAATAATGGGCCAGGAATAGCCAGACTCTTTCATCGCCTGATATCCATAATCAAACGACTCCAAAAATTCGCAGCGTGCCACTTCCAAATATTTCACATAGTGACCATGCCAGGCGACATGCATGGAATCCACATCGTGAAACGGCACCAGAATATCGGTTGTGGTTGTATACATAACAAAAAAATCCGGATGATTATGCGGGTCGATTATTAAAAAAATGACGCTGCACTAATGCAGGAATACGCGGCAACATGCCGAAAAATAAGCGCGTGTGCATCCAGCTGATACGGACATTGTCTTTGATGATATCGAAATGCGAAGGGATATCGTCCTGATACAAAATTTTTGTGGGAATATTTTCCACTGCTAAACCCTGCCAATACAAGCGCACCAGAATATCGGTATCAAAATCCATGCGCGCGCCGATTTTTTTGCGCGCCAATAGGCGCATGGTAGGTACAAGTGGATAGAGACGGTAGCCGCACATGGAATCTTTAATGCTGCGCGACCAGGTATTTACGCAGACCCAGAAATCGGTGAGTTTGCGGCCACTGCGACGCGAGGGCGGCATAGCATCGTAACTGCGCCAACCACTAATCACAGCGGTGGGATTTTGTTGCGCGCACGCGATAAATTTTGGTACATCATCCAAATCATGCTGGCCATCGGCGTCCACTTGTAGCGCATGGGTATAACCCTCGCGGCTGGCCAATTTTAGACCCTGACACACAGCAGTGCCCTTGCCTGCATTTTGTGGAAGGCGCAGTAATGTCACCTGTGTTTGTTCTGCCGCTATCTTGTCCAGTAACTGCGCACAGGTCGCCTCGCTGCCATCATCAACCAGAATGCAGGGCAATCCATAGTCACGCAAACGCGCAACCAGACCGACAATTTTATAGGGATGATTAAACACCGGGATCACCACACAGGGTGCAAAATTCAACTCGCGGGGGGGCAGGTTCATGTGCGCACAGACTCCGTGGGATAAATCAGCCGCCCTTGGGAAAAGAGCAATTCGCGCGCGCCATCCTCACCCTTCAGGCCCTCAATAGGCCGGTAAAAACGGAAATCGACCGAAGCTCTGCCAGCATCGTAGATAAGGCTTAACTGGAGCTGCGTATTGGGGCTGATGGGGCAGGTAAACTTTAATCGCTCAACACGCACTACTGGCTCGTCGAGCAGCAAGAATTCTTGCGCATAGTGAATTGCCCAGTCGAGCTGAACCACACCGGGCAGAATAGGGAAATCGGGGAAGTGCCCGGCAAAACCTGCCAGCTCGGGCGTTACCAGAAGCTGTGCATCGACATGCCCCTGGGCCACTTTGACATCGATCAACACTGGCCGCCGCGCCACCTCAACAGGTGTATTGGCGACCACGGTTAGCTCTGGCTCGCTTCGGTGAGAACTTCAGCTTCTTCGGGGCGATTGAGCAGGTCGTAGACAGCATCGACCACATCCTGCACGGTGCGGACTTGTTTAAAGTCGCTTGGCTGGATACGGCGGCCCGTAAATTCTTTCAGTTTTACGGTGAGGTCTACCGCATCAATACTATCGATATCAAGATCTTCGTAAAGATTGACATCGGGGGAGATAGCATCAGGTGCTATTTCAAATAATGAAACCAGGGTTTCCTGCAGGAAACTGTATATTTTTTCTTTGGTATACATAGCGACATCTCGGTATTTATTCTGCTGAAACCCTTGCTGGCGTAACAGATTGCTGGCAAAAGCGTTTGTTTTGTTCCCCTCCAAAACAAGGTGGGCAGTCTATCAGATGCGCCGCCCAATGCCCAACCGCCGCACAGACAAGTCCGGCATGAAAATGCTAGTGAGGTTTAGTTGCCACTATCAGGATTTCCGTAGGCTCGGTATTGTCCAGACCAATACCCAGTTTTTGCGCCATGCCCAAACAGCGGCGCGACCACCAGGGGCGCGAGGTTTGGATATCGGCATCGCTAAAAACAAAACCGCTGGTGCGTACCAGATCTATATAGCCTTGGGCATCCTTTTGCGCCATCTCCGGGTGGCGAAATAGTAAGCGTACTGGCGCAGAGTTGATAAACGAGCGGCAGGATTCTCCCACCAGTAAAATCCCGCCCGGCCGCAGCAGACGGTGGAACTCCTGCAGGGTTTCACGCTGTTGACTGGTGTGATGCAATAGTTGGTGGCACAAGATCAGATCAAAGGATTCCGCGCCAAAGGTCTGCCCGCTGGCATTGATGTGCACCGCCGAGGTCGGGGTTGCCAGTTGGTTTGCCGCATTGACCGCTTTTTTCACCTGCTCCGCATCTATATCGATACCGGTAATCGCCGCTGGTTGAAAATGCTGTTCCAGTAAGCCAAATGCCAGACCTTGTCCGCAGCCAGCATCGAGGATGCGCGCTTGCACTGGCAATCGCTCGCCCAGCAGCGCCTTGAAATCGATAATCGCCTGCGACAACACATAGCGATACCAAGTCTGGGTACTCAAAAACCAGCGCCCAAAACGTGTTTCGCGCACCCAGATAGCGTTATTCTGCGCCGTCGATGAGGTGGGCATACCAGAGACAGGGTTGGTCGTGGACATAGACAGGGCGCGGCTCGAATAAACTATCGTGTGAAATGAGAGGGCTGAAGCTCCGGAAGGCGGCATGATAATCTATTGGCGATTATTCTGACTACCGAAGAAACTCCGCAGAGTTTTGGACAAAAAAACACCCATGACCTCCCTATGAAAAACCGTATAAAAAGCATTATCGACCAGAGTATAGAGTCCTTATCCCTGACTATCTTTTTGCTCTATATCCACCTGGCCGACATGAACGCGCGCGCAGATTGGCTGCTGCCTTACCTACTCGCCAGCACAGCTGGCTTGGGGGCAATGGTGTATGTGTACCGGCGCGGGCTGATCCTCAATCGCTTGTTTATCGGCATCACTCTCTATTTCTGTAGTGGTTTGGTGAGTTTGATAACCGGCTGGGACTGGCTCAACCAAGCCTATGGCGAGCTGGGTGCAGTAGCCATGCTCGGCTGGATTTTACTGACGGGATTGGTCGCGAGCGTTGCGAGCCCCCACGGTTTTTTGGGCGTCAGGTCACCGAGGTACTTTTCGATTCCGGGCGGATCATGCTTGCTGCTACTCGCCGGTTTACTGGCGACCGCAGGAGCGGCCAGTTTTATGAATAACCCTTTATTCGGGCAATGGCTGCCATTTATTTTTCTGTTTTCAATGCGCAGCCTGTTGCTGCATCTGGACAAAAAAATGCTTACCGCGACTGCAACTGCTGCGTAAACACCTCAATCAAGTCCCGGGTTAGCTGGCGCGCGGCCATGCTTTGCATCTGCCCGTCCGCCATATATTGCGCCGTAGCAAAGTCGGGCATCACGCTGATGGTGTAATGCGGTGGCTGAGCACTGACTTCATACCAATGCTGGTTTTTTAATAACGTGGCTGGCTCACAGCGGATCACCACCGGCGTAATTGCCATACCGGCGCTGAGCGCCAAATTCGATGGGCCGCGATGAAATACCATGGGTTGGCCAAGTTTGGTGCGCGTCCCTTCCGGAAAAATGATCAATGAATGGCCGGCTTTGAAGGTGTCGATACAGCGGTTAAACAGGTCGGGATCGCTATTGCTAACGTAGTTGGCCGCACGTACCGCCATCGCAGTAAAAGGATTCCGCCATAGACTGGCTTTCACCACACAGCTGGCATCGGTCAGCCCCATTAAAAACACCACGTCCAGCAGCGAGGGATGGTTGGCGATAATTAACTGCCCCGGCCGATGCAATTGTTCGACTCGATGGAACTCGTAACTGAGCAGCCCCAGCCAACGCAACACCTGCACATAATTGCGGAACACCAGGCCAATCACACGGCGAGTGTAAATCGCCCGCTGCGCCTGACTGACCGGCATAAAATACAAAATAGGGAAAACACTGAGCGACAAGACTGCACCGCCCAGACCAAAAAGCGCAAACCCCATTCCGGTGGCAGGCACGCGCCATGCGCGCGATAAACGCAGCTTGCGCCACCAGCCGATGGACGCACTCACGCTGAGAGATTCCATATCCCATCTATCTCCAACAATAAATCGGCGCGACAAATGTCGGCAGCCACATACACCGCCGGTACCTGCGGATAGGCCTGCTCAACCCGCATTTTGATTTCGCCCAGATCGGCCGCGTTGCGCACATAAATTTTAAGCACTTCCGCCTGCAATAGTGGCAGGTCACCGGTTGTACTGGCGTACTGCTGGGCGACATGCGCCAACAGCAAGTCGAGGTTTTCCAGGGTGACTGTGATTTGCTCGCTCAAGCTATAAGGGTGAAGCGTGACAAAACCCACCACACTGGCGGTACCAGAGACAAACAACTTGGGCAATTGCCCCGGTAGCGACAGCAAACTCGCACGTGCAAACGAAGGGCTGCGCGGGCCATATTCGCTGGGATAATGATAGGCGCTGGCCTGGCGTGGATTTTCAAAATGGTGCGGTGGTGTTTTGCTGGCAAGGGCATAAATCAACAAATCGCCGCCGCGATGCCCCAAAGCACAAGCTGACGGGAACTGGTTTTCAGCGATATCAGCAGCGGCAAAGGCATCGAAACGCCCCAAGCAAAATTGGCGATAGCGCTCCAGCCCCTGCTCTTCGCCATTAATGTCGGCAAAATAATTCCACACCCGCACTAAATGAGGATAACCGCGTTCGCGCGTCTGCCCGAGCAGTTCACGGTAGAGGCGCTCGGTTGTGGCAGCCAGACCTGCTTCATCAGCCTCATCGGCCCAGAGCGCCAGCAACAGGTATTGATCGGTTTCGGCCCAGTAGCTGTGCGCGCCACAACCACGGGCAATGCGGGCGGCAGCATCGGTAAATAGCTCACCCACGATACTGCCATCCAGCGGCAAAAGCCCGGTACTCACACTGTCGACACCTTCGCGATTGGCGCAGCGGGCATCAAAGCTCAAGCGCACCACACAGGCGTCTGCCTCGTGTTCTTCAAGAATGTCGTAATATCGACATTTAAGCGCCACCGGGTTTGCCACCATATCCATTCACTCATCGCTCTCAATACACTGCGCCACTCTAAGAAATAATTGCGCCAGGCTCGGGTTTTGTCGTCAACCCATTTCAATAGGCGCGGATTATAGGAGGAAAACTTCGCATCAATCCACGGGCTTTTCCGATTGCTGCCCGCAATATTCTGCCGGTTTACCAAAAGTAACGCCGCCTTGCGCCACTGCCAAGGCTCCCGTAAAGTACGCGCTTATTTTTTAGGGACTCCACAATCATGACCAAAGATGAACAGAATCGTTTAGCTCCACACCCGGTACTGCCGGATTATTACGGCAAAGCTGAAGACCGGCGCACGCGCGTTGATGAGATGTTTGACTCATCGGCGGAGCACTACGACTGGATCACTGACGTTATGAGCTTTGGCTCGGGCCGCATGTATCGCCGCCANNATGTTGACCCAAGCGGTAAAACTGGGCGTTGAACATACCTCTATGGGTTTGGGCGAAGCCCTGCCATTTCCCGATGACACCTTCGACTACCTCACCATGGGCTTCGCCCTGCGTCATGTCGCCGATCTCGGCGCTGCCTTTGCCGAATACCAGCGCGTACTCAAGCCCGGCGGCAAGATTTTGCTGCTGGAAATTACCCGCCCCGAAGGCAAAATTGCCACCGCCTTTTTGAAGTTCTACCTCAAAATCGTGATTCCCAATCTGGCCAAAATTTTCCGCCGCAGTGCCGACAGCAAAGTGTTAATGCGCTACTACTGGGACACCATTGAACAATGTGTACCGCCCGCGACTATCGTTGAAGCATTGAAATCGACCGGTCTAGAGCAGAGCAAACGCGCCGTGGTGCTGAGCATTTTCAGTGAATACACCGGCATCAAGCCCGCCCGCGCTTAATTGGCAGCACGCATTAAAGGTAGTACTGGAATGAGTTTACAAACCCTGGAAGAGCAAGAATTGGCCACCCTGTTGATCGATGCATTGGATCTGGAAGACCTGACGCCAGCCGACATCAACCCGGAAGCGCCATTGTTCGATGCCAGTCACAGCGAAAGCCTGGGGCTGGATTCGATCGATGCACTGGAAATTTCGCTGGCAATTGCCAAGCACTACAAGGTGCAACTCAAAGCTGACGATGAAAACAACAAAGCGATTTTCCACAGTCTGCGCTCACTGAGCAGCTATATAAACGTGCAACGTGCTTAACCGTGTTATCGCAATTGCCCTGATTGCGGCCTACCCACTGCTGGTGCATGTCGCACTGGTGTTTGCAGTGCCGCACTTACTGTTTATTGCCCCCATGCTGTTTTTGGCCGGTGTTTGTTGGCAGGGTTTAGCTAACCGCAACAAAATGGCTTGGCTGGTATTCACCCTGCTGTGCAGCGCTATTTNNGGGTCTAACCCTGTATCTGTTGTTTCTACCACCTGTGGTTATCCCGCTGCTACTGCTATTTATTTTCGGGCGCACTCTGCACAGCGGACGCGAACCCTTGATCACCGCCATTGGCGAAGCGGCGCGTGGCCCCTTGTCCCAAGCGATGCGTAGCTACACGCGCAGGCTCACCCAACTCTGGTGTTTGGTATTTGTGGTGATGATTGGATGGTCAGCGATTCTACCTTGGCTAAAACAGCCTGAATTGTGGTCCTGGTTTACCAACATCATTAATTACGGCGTGGTCGGGGTGCTGTTTGTAGGCGAATTTATACTGCGCAAAAAACTCTTCCCCAGCCACAATCACCCGGGATTTTTTGAATACCTGCGCATTATTGCCCATGCCAATATCCGCTCTTAAGGTGCTGTGTCATGTTAGCTTCCAGCTCCGCCGCCTTCTCCGAAAATCCTGCACTTCCCGCGCTGACGCTCAACGCACCGGTGGCGTTAATCTCACCCTATGCGCCGCAACAAACCCTGGTTATCCACCAAGGGCGACCGATTAGCCAAGCCGAATTTTTACGCGATCTTCAGCGAGTATCCGCACGCTTGCCCGACGCTGGTTTTGCGCTCAATCTCTGCGAAGACCGCTATTACTTTTTATTGGGTTTTTGTGCACTGTTGGTAAAAAAAGCGATTAATTTACTACCGCCGAATCGGCAACCGCTAACACTCACCGAATTGGCGCAGGATTATCCCGGCTGCTACTGCCTGTTCGACAACACCCAAGCTTGCGATTTACCTAGTATTAATCTCGCCCCACTGCTGACCGGCGCACCGCTACCAGTGGATGAGAGCCCAGTACTGCCACTGATACCCGCCCAACAAATCGCGGCGATTGCCTTTACCTCCGGCAGTACAGGAAAACCCCAAGCCAATGCCAAATGCTGGGGAACACTCGCGGCTACCGCGCGTATGCTGGGTCAAAGACTGGGCGCTGGTCTTACCGCCCCAACGATTGTCGGCACTGTGCCGCCGCAACATATGTACGGCCTTGAAACCACCTTGTTTATGGTGTTGCAGGCGGGCATGGTGATGCACAGCGACAAACCTTTTTTCCCTGCCGATGTACAGCAGCTACTAACGCAACTAGCGGCTCCGGTGATATTGGTCACCACGCCCATCCATTTGCGCGCACTGGTCAATGCCGACCTACCCATGCCCGCCTTAGCAGGAATTATTTCGGCAACTGCACCGCTGGACCCAGCGCTCGCCCAAGCAGCTGAACAGTGTTTTCAGGCGCCACTCTGGGAAATTTACGGCTGCACCGAAGCGGGCAGTATGGCCACGCGCCGCTCAACCCAAACGGCGCAGTGGCAACTATTGGATGGTTTCCAACTGGCGCTGACCGATACTGGCGCCTGTGCGAGCGCGCCGCATCTGCAAGGTGAGGCACCTATTCAGGATCAGCTGGAGCTGCACGCCGATGGTACTTTCCTGCTGTGCGGGCGCAACGCCGATATGATCAACGTGGCGGGCAAACGCGCCTCACTCGCTAATCTAACCTTGCAGTTATTGCGTATAGAGGGTGTGCAAGACGGGGTGATTTTTCTGCCGCCGCAATCGTCCCAGCCTGAAGCCCGCCCGGTCGCCTTAGTAGTGAGCGATCTGCCGGAAAAAACGCTGCTGGCGGCACTGGCGCTGCGCGTGGACGCCACATTCTTGCCGCGTCCACTGCGCAAAGTCGCTGCCCTACCGCGCAATGAAACCGGCAAACTCACCGCCGCCGCGCTACACCAATTGTGGAATCAGCTACATGACCGGCGCTAACACCACGCGCGAACTGCGCTTGCCCATACCCCGTGAGCACCGCTGTTTTGCCGACCATTTTCCCGGCGCACCGCTGGTGCCCGGCGCATTGCTGCTCAAGTGGATTATGGCGCTGCTGGCTGAGGCCAAGTGCGGCCACGTCAATTATTTGAAACAAATAAAGTTTCTCGCGCCGGTACAACCGGGAGATGAGTTGCGTATTTGTGTCGCCCCCAGCGCTGTCGCGCAGACCCTTACGGTTGCTGCCTATAACGGGGAAGCGCTGGTGCTTAAAGGCCAGGTCGAGTGTATTTATGACTGATTCATCCACAGCCAAGCAGTGGCAAAACCAGCAGGAGCGCGGCAGCCCGTTTTTGCTCAACCTCTTGACATGGGTGGCCCTGCACTTGGGCCGCCGGATGATTTTTGTGTGGCTGTGTGCGATCGTGTTTTACTACTTTTTATTTGCCCGCAGCGCGCGCAGCGCATCGCGTAATTTCTTGCAGCGCGCGCGCCAGCGAAGCCCAAAATGGTGGGAAATTTATCGCCATTTACTGACCTTTGCGCAAGTCGCTATGGATCGCATTTATTTTCTCGCCGGACGCGAAGCGGAGTTTGATGTGCACATCCACGGCAACGAACTGTTTGATCAATATAAAAATCGCGGCTGCTTTTTGCTCACCGCCCATATCGGCAGCTTTGACGCACTGCGCGTGATGGGTATGGGGCGCCGCAGCGATGCCCTGCCGATTCGCATATTGTTGGACATCCAGCACAACGGCAATGTGATGCGCCTGCTGCAAAAGCTGGATCCGCAGCTCGCTGCCGGGGTGATAGATGCGCGCACCCCGGCACCAACGCTGGCGCTGATCCTGAGTGAAGCTATCGAGCAGGGACATTTGGTCGGTATCATGGCCGACCGCTGCGCCCAAGGTGAACGCAGTGCAGCCGTGGATTTCCTCGGCACACGCGCTCAGTTTCCCGCCGGGGTATGGCAACTCGCGGCACTGCTAAAGGCGCCGGTCATTAGCTGTTTTGGCGTCTATTCCGGCGCTAACCGCTACGACCTCCATTTTGAATTGATCAGCGAACAACTGGGCACTAATCGTCAGGATCGACCAGAGGCCATTAGTGCAGGCATGGCGCGCTACGTCGCACGACTACAGGATTTGGTGCGCGAGCACCCCTACAATTGGTTCAATTTTTATGATTTTTGGCAAGATGAATCCACTGCGCATCACTAATTACACCTACACCAGCTGTCTGGGTGCGGGTCGCAGCGCTAACTGGGAGGCACTTCAAGCCGGTTGCTCGGGTCTCAAACCCTGCGACTTTTTCCAGATTAAGGATCTGGATACCTGGATTGGCGAAGTAGCCAATCTGGATGAGGCGCTGCCCGCCCGTTTGGCCGATTTCGACTGCCGCAACAATCGCCTTGCCTGGCTCGCGCTGCAGCAAGATGGCTTTTTCAGCGCCGCCGAGGCGGCTATCGCCCGCTACGGCGCGGCACGTGTCGGGGTCTTTATGGGCACCAGCACCTCAGGTATCCACCAGACCGAACTAGCCTATTTCGAGAATCAGGACCCGCTGCCCAACTGGTACAAGTACGCCACCACCCATAATGTCTCTTCAGTCGCGACCTTTATCCAGCAGGCGCTGGGAACTCAGGGGCCGATGATGGCGATCTCTACCGCCTGTTCCTCCAGCGCCAAAGTATTCGCCTCCGCCCAACGCGCCATCACTGCCGGGCTGTGCGATGCCGCAATTGTCGGCGGCGTTGACAGCCTGTGTCTGACCACCCTCTATGGTTTTCACGCTCTGCAATTGGTCTCGCCGCACAAGTGCCAACCCTTTGATCGTCACCGCAGCGGTATTTCGATTGGCGAAGCCGGCGGTTTTGCGCTGCTGGAAAAAGGCAGCGAGAGCGGTTTGTATCTACTCGGTTATGGCGAAAGTGGCGATGCCTACCATATGTCATCACCCCATCCCGATGGCGCCGGTGCCCAATTGGCGATGAGTGCGGCGCTGCGCAAAGCCGGACTGAATACCAGCGAAATCGACTACATCAACCTGCACGGCACCGGCACCCAGGCCAATGACAGCGCCGAAGCCAAGGCCGTGCAGCAATTATTTGGTAACGCCACTCCAGCCAGCTCAACTAAAGGCTGGACCGGGCACACCCTCGGCGCAGCCGGAATAGTGGAAGCCTGCATCGGGCTGGACGCCATAGTCCACGGGCATTTGCCGCAAAACCTGCACTTACAAGAGGCAGACGAGGGCGTGACTATCGCCCTGTTGAAAGATCCGGTCACGCAGCCGGTGACACGGGTATTGAGCAACTCATTTGGTTTTGGCGGCAGCAACTGCAGCCTGATTTTAGGGAGCCTGTAATGCTCGACTGCTATCTCAACGCTATTGGCCTAGCCGCCCCCGGTCTGCCCGGCTGGCAGGCAAGCACCGCTGTCCTGCAAGGGCAAGCGGCCTATGAACCAACGCCGCTGGAAAAATACAAACCCGAATTACTACCCGCCAATGAGCGCCGCCGCGCCACTGAATTGGTGCGTATGGCCTTTCGTGTATGCGAAGAATTGATGTCGGCGAGCACGGTTCCCATGGCGGATTGCGCCAGCGTATTTGCCTCGTCAGGTGGCGACTACCCCATCATCGACCAGATTTGTCGCTCCCTGTGCGAGAGCGAGCGTCTGGTATCGCCCACCCAATTTCATAATTCGGTGCACAATTCCGCCGCTGGCTACTGGAGCATCGCCACTGGCAGCCGCCAGCCTTCCACCAGTCTCTCGGCTTATGACGACAGTTTTGCGGTAGGTTTACTGGAGGCCATGTGCCTGTGTCAGCAGGAACAACTGCCGACATTACTGGTGGTTTACGATATACAACCGCCCTATCCACTCGGCGACAAGCGAATAATTCCGGTCGAATTTGGTGTGGCGCTGCTGCTCACACCCACCGCTAGCGAACACAGTCTTGCGCGCTTGCAGCTCAGCACCACCAGCACTGTGGCAGTCAGCACCCAGGCACAACCTGCGTTGGAAACTTTGCGTCTCGCCAATCCTGCCGCGCGCAGCCTGCCATTGCTGGAGCTGATCGCCCAAGGTAAAACCGGATTGCTGGTACTCGCTTGCGCCAACCAGCAGTCGCTGGAATTGCAGGTGCAGATATTGCGGACACAAGCATGTTAATGGACCGCGCGCAAATAGCCGCCTTGATCCCCCATGGCAATTCCATGTGTTTGCTCGATGAGGTCGTCGCTTGGGATGAGAGCCATATCCACTGTCGCAGTCACCAATTTGCCAGCGCGGACAATCCGCTCTTTGAAGGTGATCAATTGGACACGGTGATATTGCTTGAATACGGTGCGCAAGCGGCGGCGGTGCATGCGGGACTCTTGCAGTCGCGGTTGGGCGAAACCCGCCCGGCCTACATAGGTGCGGTTAAGGATGTTGAGTTCTTGGCTGCCATCGCCGACAATTCCCTCGCGCTGGATCTGCATGCGCAGTGTTTACTCAGCAGCAGCCAGGGCGCCATCTATGAATTGGTGGCACAGCAAGCCGGCAACACGTTGTTGCGCGGGCGTCTGATCCTGAGTCAACCCGAATAAAACACACCCACTGGTTCAAGCGCCTCCCGCATTTGAACCAACCTGTTCTGCATACTTACTAATCAAGGAGCCAAGTATGAATTTCATTACCCGCTGCATCACTATTATCGCTATCAGCAGCTGCGCCACTGGCGCTCTGGCACGCGACGACGTCAAAGAGTTTTCTATCGCGGATGCACTGGCCACTGAACAGGCCAAAAATATTCTCGGTGACGACATCAAGTTTTATTTTGGCGAACAGTCTCACGGCGCCGTGGCAAAAAAATTCGGCGAGTTTGGCACTAACAAAAAAACCAATGGTGTTGGCAAATCAGACAAGCAGGCCTGCGAATGGGCATTTTTGTCGGCGATGAAATCCCTGCGCGAGCGCGCCCAGCGCGAAGGTGCCAATGCGATAGTCAACATCCGCTCCAACTACCGCAATGCCACCAACAGCAGCACTGAAACATTCAAATGCGGCGCAGGTAATATCATGGTTGGTGTAGCTTTGTTGGGTGATGTTGTAGAAATTAAGTAACTGAAGGGTAACTGCTACAGGGATGTAGGCGCGCTAAACAGCATCTGGATTTTTATTTTTTATGAGAGGTAAAACATGCTCAGCCAAAAACTGCTCGCGATTTTAGTATGCCCAGTCAGCAAAGCGGCGCTGGACTATCGCCCTGAACAACAAGAATTAGTGTGCAAAACCAGCGGCCTCGCCTACCCGATCCGCGATGGCATTCCGGTGATGCTGGAATACGAAGCGCGTCGCCTAGCACCAGAAGAACGTTAATTATCACGCTCTTACCTCACTCACACCGTGCGGCTTAGTTGCCGCGCAGTGATTGACGCCCCTGATTAATCGACACCACTTGCGCCCCCGCCACTGCCGATGCTTTTTGCTCCACATCAGCCATTAATTCCGGCTCCAGCGGAGTCGTCAGCAATTCGTTGTAGAGCGGCTCAATATTTCCCAGCGCTGTCTGCAACTGATAAATATTCGTCTGTAATACTTCCAACTGTTCGCTGTGACTATTGCGCTGGGTTTGCAATTGCGTCAGGCGCAGCATGTGATGTTCCAGCAATTGCTTTTGGTATTGATTGTGATGGAACAGCGGCGCTAACGCCTCTTGCATCCAGTGATGAATGTGCTGGTTTAGATCGACATAAACCGCGCGCACTTCTTGCACCAAAGTATTGATAAAACGGCTAATCAAGGCGCCTTTATGAGTGAATACTGCGCTCAGTGATTTGCGGAAATCATCGGCGCGCGTATGCAACTGGCGCAATTGACGGCGCTGTTTCTGAATTTTTAACAGATGGCGCATAGTCAAATCGTCGCCCGTCACCGTCTGCTCAGGGCGTTCGTAAATCGAGGTGAGCACACGATTGCAGCGCTCAATTTCGCGCTCCAAATGGTGCAGGTTACTGTCCACATCATCAAAAAATTTGCCAATAGCGCGCGCTAATCCAACCGTCGTCCAACTCTGCGCCAGACTCGCGTGGGCTTCGGCGATTTGCTGCTCCAACAAGCCACTGCTAATCGGCCCCAACAGCGATAATTTCTGCGATTCCAACAAGCGCTGGCTGGTGCGCAATGACAGCGCCTGTTTGTGATATTCGTGATGGGTGCGGCGAATGGTATCGCGTAACTCAGTCAGTTTTTCGCCCGCGGCTTCCGGAGCAACTGTGCGCAACTCACTTAATTCAAGTTCGCATTCACCCAGACGGCGCTGCAAACTATTGCGCGCATTAATCATCATCGCGTAGCTGTCGCCAATCAGACGATGACCGATAATTTGCTGCTGATTACCCAGCACACAATCGGCCAGCATGCGCTCAAGCTGCGGAAAATTACTGCGCGCTAATTGCGCCTGATTGCGCCCGACTTTACCAAGCAAACCCTGTTTCGCTGATAGTGCAACGACATGTTCAGGCGATAAATTTAATTGGCGCGCCGTGAGCTTTCGCAATTGATTAATGTTGGCTTCAATTTCCTGCGGCGGAGTGAGGTCATCCCACAGGCTGTCAATTTTATTGAGCAGGGCGATAACGGCGGTGCAATTGTTATCGCGCAAAACCTGAATGTGTTCGCGCCAGATATCCATATCACTCGCAGTGACACCGGCATCGGCGGAGAGCAAAAATAAAATCGCCTGCGCATCGGGCAAGGTTTTTAGCGTGAGCTCCGGCTCGTTGCCGAGCGCGTTTAAGCCAGGTGTATCGACAATGCGCAACCCCTGACGCAGCAGCGGATGATCCAGACTGATCAGCGCATGTCGCCAGGCGGGCACAGTAACCATGCCCTGCTCGTCGCGCTCACCCAGTTCATCCTGCGCAAAACCCAATTTAATTGCGTCGGCTACACTGACTTGTTTGCTCGCCGAAACCTGATTGATGGCGGCGCGGGTCTGTTCCTGATCCTGCGCATCAAAATGAATCGCCACCCAGTTTTGCGGGATGCGTTTGAAATTCTGTAGGCTGGTGTTGGTGCGGCGGGTTTCGATCGGCAGGAGACGCACACAGTTGGTAGGCTGATGGGCATCCCAAAAAATTTCGGTGGGGCACATAGTGGTGCGCCCCGGTTGCGATGGCAGCAAACGGCGGCCACCGCCAGTGTACAAAAGCGCATTGATTAATTCGGTTTTACCACGCGAAAACTCGCCCACACAGGCAATGGTAAAACTCTCACCGCGCAACAACTGGCGCGCGCGCTGCAGCGTCTTGCCCATATTCGCACCGGACATGTCGTGCTGCTGACTCCACCGCTCAAAACGTTGCAAGCGCTCATCCAGTTGACGCTTCCAACGGTTGTAATGGGTCATCTGGCGATGCAGGGATCTCACGTCCATAGCGGTATTCTCGATATCTATTGTGGCGTTATTTACATTGTTTAATAACTGACCGAAATAACCAGCCTAAGCTTACATATTATTTTTATTCAGTCATTAAAGCGGAAAAACACGCCAGTGGCTAGATCTTGAGCAGTGAGTGGTCACTTCAGCGGGCTAAAAGGCGGGGAGTTGCTACTTTGTGAAACATTTGACGCCAAGATACGCCACCCGGTAATGCCAGCTTGCACACCGGATGGTATTTTTTGGGGGCAGAGCAGGAAAAAGCGCCGGTTAGAAAGACGCTTGTAAACGGACCCGCAAACTGCGCGGTTCGACAGGATGGAAGTGCAAATCCTCAACACCTTCATCCGCTTCGCCGCCCGACAGACGCGAGGGATAAAAATAATCGATATCATGATCTGTGCTATCAAACAGGTTGAGAATATCCAGCCCCACCGACCATTTCGCCCAGCGATAACCCAGGCCCAGATTCATCACACTAGTCGCCTCCGCTTCCTGCTGCGCAAAACTATCCAACACCCGCGCCGCAAAATGGCGGTAGCGCAAAGCACCGTGGAAACCGGTTTGCGCCGGTGCATAACCAATGCCCGCGCTCGCGACAAACGGCAGGGAGCCGTCCACATACTTGCCCTCTATTAACTGATTGTCGGTAAAACGCGAACGGGTCCAAGCCAGTTCCGAATCAATACTCCAACCCTCGGCAAACCAGAAGTAACTGGCGATTTCAATTCCCGAACGCTCCGATGCACGGCTCGCCTCAGTATTGCCAGCATCTCCCACAAATAGTAATTCTGAATCCAGCGCTAGATACCAGAGTGATGTAGAAATGCTGTAACGATTGTTATCGAATAATTTTGCACCGACTTCTGCACCTTGCGAACGCGATAATAAATCTACTGGCTCACTTAACTCGCCCGATAACGGATCGATAACAATAGTTGCACCGCGCGCATCATTGGAATGAAAACCCTGACCGAGATTAAAATAGGTTTCCAATTTATCGTTAACACTGTAACTCACGCCAGCTTTAACATTGGTGATTCCATCAGATGCATCACCGGAGTTTTGTGCGAGATCACTGCGCACATCGACTTGCAGATAATCGTGACGCACACCAAGATGGGTGCGTAGTTTTTCAGTTAACTGGATGTCGCTCTGCGCAAAAAACGCCAACGAGGTTTCATCAATCGCATCAACACGGGTTGATGATAAACGATTGCGCGCGCGGGTTTTGTACAAACCCACTTCATCAATTTCATCATGCCGAATTTGAAGACCTATTTTTTGCGTTGCCGATTTTCCCGCGACATCAGCTTGCCAATTGCGCGCAATTTCACCACCGAGTAGTTGCCGGTTATCGACTTGCTCAAATTCATCACCGTTGATTGGATCATCCAAAAAATAAGTGAAGTTGGAAAATAGATTTAATTCTGAATCGACAAGATAGGCACTCATCGACCAATTCGGATTAGCCCATTGCGTTGATATACTGTAGCGGCTGGAGTCACCGCCCACATCAGTATCAAGCGAACCTAATGAATCGATAATGTCCTGCTCAACGGCGCGTTGGGGAATTTGATCCGCCGCATTCCAGCGATTGCGATAACCCATCGCCGTTAACGAAAATTCACCGCCAGCGATGGGCGACGAATAGCGCACCAATAGATTGGTTTTGTGTACGTCTTCATCAATATCCGTCCAGGGGCCTGCGTAGCGTTGCGCTTCTACACCCAATAATAAACGCCCGGAATCAAGATCAAGCTGTGTCGCAGTGTATAAACGCTGGTAATCGAAATCACCAGCGGTGAGATTGACTTCACTTTTATCGAGAGAATTTTTTAGCGAAAACTGCGCCGCGCCCGCTCCGGAAAAATCGCCAACTTCGGCGTAGTAAGGGCCTTTGCGATACTGAATATCCTGAATCAATTCAGGAATAATAAAATTTAAATCCGTATAACCCTGACCATGGCCGTGGCTGCGCATATTAATTGGCATAGCATCAACCGAGGTTGCAAAGTCAGTACCGTGATCCAAATTAAAACCGCGCAAAAAATATTGGTTGGCTTTACCTGAACCACTGTGCTGGGTAACCACCATGCCAGGGACAAATTCCAGAATTTCACCGGTACGCGAAACTGGCCGCGCGGCAATTTCGGCACTACCGATAATACCTTCAGCCGCAGCAATACTGGTGCCCAATAAATCGGTGCGGTAGCCATAAACAATAACATTTTCTACCAACAACATTTCACCGGTGTTCGGGGCTGTATTCGCCGCTCCATTCGCAAATAGAGGTGTAACACCCAGAGCAAAGCAATAACCGGTCAAACTATTTTTAATGCGCATAATAATGTCCTTAACCAATCCAACGTTCGACTACCCATTGCATCGCCACTAACGCAATCACTATCGATGTACCTGTGAGTGCATAGCGAGCGTACCAAATTTGATTACGCACAAAAATAAATAGCGGTAATAACAGCAAGACAATTGCCATCTGCCCTATCTCCACACCAAGATTAAATGCCAATACCGTGAGCAGTTGCTGATCTGCCGGTAAACCTAATTCACCCAACACGCCTGCGAATCCCATACCGTGCAGCAAACCAAATGCAAAGGTGAGCCAACCCAACCGAGTAACCAGCGGGAAAATATTGTTGAGCGCAATGAACAATACCGAGATAGCGATACCCACTTCTATCCAGCGACTTGAGAAATTAATTAGACCCAGTGCGGTCGCGCTAAGCGTGATGGAATGTGCGAGCGTAAATGCAGTCACTATCCAGGTCGTGTTGATAACAATGCGGCGTACACTTGCCTGTGCAAACCACTGACCACCGCGCCGCACTAACACACAGGTCAGCAAGAGCGATAACAAAAATAAAATATGGTCGATACCAATCCAGATATGCACCATGCCCTGATAGACAAATTCGCCCACTGTTGTCCAGACACTACCACTAGCGACATCCCAATCAATCTCGCGCTGGCTGCCGCTGAGTACGCGGCTACTGATTGCAGCATCGCTGTGTAGGTTCAGCAGTAATTTATGCTCAGCGTCTTCTTTAAAAAACGCGCTGTAATTAACACGAATAGCACCGGCTAAGGCACACTGGGCGCGCAGCGGAACTAGCAAATAAGCTTCATTAAAGTGCGAATCGATTTTCCATTCATCGCTCAATACCAATGTGCATTTGCTATCACCGCGATGAATCACTAATTGATTGGCAAGATATTGATTTACGCTGTCGGCGCGAGTTTGTAATTCCCGCCAGCGCAATTTTCCATCGCCATCACTATCTACACCTATGGCCTGCTCAAGATCATAGAGACGCACTTGCCATTCGCCGGTTATTAAACCTTGGTCATTAATGTTTAGCTTGACGTAGGCGGTGCTGAGTTGATGTGCTAATGCAGATGTGGCGGAAATTAGCGCGGAAATAATTAGCAGAGTTAACGTGAAAAAACGCATACTTAAACCCCCGCCTGTTCAGATGCGGTTGCTACACCGGCAGCCTGCTGCGCACGCAGCAATAATTGTTTGTCGCTGGCTTCACGCGCCTGCTGCCAATTACGTTCAGCCCAATGCAAGGCTTTATGTGTATCGGGTGCGACATCTAAATAATAAATAGCAAGGTCGGCGGCATGCGCTTGGTCATCGCGCAGTTCACGCAACACCATGCGCTCGCGCACTTGTGCTTGCCATTTTTTTGCACTGGCGATATTTTTTTCGGCGATGGCAAGGCGCACCAACAGTGCATCATCTGCCTGCGTGTTGCTATCGATCAGAGGTGTTAACTCATCCGTCACCCGCTGATAATTTTTCAATGCAAGCTGTGCATCCGCCCATTGCACCCATACGCTAAGCGAATTGCGGGATTTAACGGTGTTTAGATAATTAATCGCCGTTTGCGGCTGACCCTCTCGCAGCGCCATATCGGCAAGTATTTGCATGATCCAAACCTGGCGTTCATCTTCAGGTAAACCCTGACTGGTTACGATTTGTTGTAACTGCGCATAACTTTCGTTCAATTCTTTTGCGCCGAGTGTACTGCGCGCTTCCAAGGTGCAAGCACTGAGTGTTAACAAATCAGTGTGTCCCAATGAGCGCAGGCAAATAGCCTGTGCAGCAATGGCGTCACCTTGAATTAACTGCAAGCGCGCGGCGAGTAAATTCGCAGTGAGATTATCCGGCTGCTGCGCTAGTATTTTTTGTAACACGTCTTGTGCAATGCCAAATCGATGTTGATGTTGTTGCACTTGCGCCCAAGCAAGCAATACAGAAAAATCCTGCGTATTATTTTCGATGAGCGGTTTGAGTAACGCTTCAACTACACCGTACCAACGCGATTGGCCGGGCTGCGCGGCTTGCGCTAAATATTGATTGGCCAATTGCACCACACTAGCGGGATCTTGCGGTTGCAAGCGCTGCTGTATTTGCAGGGCATTGAGGGAGGTCGGTGTGGCAATAGTCCACTGCGCGACAATCTGTTGGGGGTCCGTGGGTGTGTAGGCTTCAGCAATAACAGAATGAGTGTGACTAATTCCGCCGCACACACTCGCCCACAGAAATAAATTCTGTAATGGTTTCTTCATCATTTTTACCACCCGCTGCAATTTCAGCTTTTCAATTAATTTTTCGTTAACGATTAAGATCGCTTTTTTTACCGTCAGCATTAGTCGCTGCCATATTTTTTATTGTGCTTGCTAGAAAAAGCCCGCCATCCATTGCGGGCGTTAAGCGTAAAACTATGTGCTTATGGCATCAGCAAATCATCAAACGCAGCTTCGTCGGTAACGTCTTGCGTCACTACGCGGCTGTTAAGTGATAGCGGTGTATCACTCTCCATTTGATTAAACGCTTTGCGTGTATAAGCACTCATATCAACTGCTAATAAATCAATCGTGATATTGACCATCGCGGCGGGAGACGTGGCCTTGCCATCGGAAACAATGAAGCTAAATTGATCCGTTCCGACCACATCTGTATTGGGAGTGTAGGTGTAAGACCCGTCAGTTTGCACCGTCAGCATGCCCTGTGTGGGCTGTGCGGAAACGGTGTAAGTCAACATGTCTTTATCAGCATCGCTACCCATTAATTTGCCGGTGAGTGGCGTGTCCGCTTGAGTCGTGACACTCGCGCTCATCGCTGTGGGCGACGTGTTCAATTTCGGTGGAGGTGGTTTCTTTTTATCGCTACCGCCACATGCGCTGACCAACACCGCTATGCCTACAGAAATTGCCAAAGATTGAATTTTCATACAAGCCTCCTTAATTTGAACCGGAAATCGGATCAGCCAAGTAAGGGAACATGTTTTTCATCATGCTGGCATTGAGCGGTGCGCCATCGGTAAATGGAACATTACCCACATTCGCATCGGCTGGTTTACACAAACCCAAATCGGTATCCACACCGCCGACTGGAATTGGATAACACAAACGCCCCATGACTACGCGCAACGCGATATCCACTACGTCATCACCAGGGCGACGACCGTTGGGGAAACCGGCGAGATCATTTCCAGCAACTCCAAATGCGGACTGTTGCATTTGTGCTGTTGCGGCAATGCCGGTGTTTAAACGCAACATTTCCGAAGGTGTAACGGTTTTTAATTGGTTAACGCCGGGGAAGCCGGTTAAGAACGCAGTCACCAAATCCATGCGCGGGAAATTCGTTGGTGCGAGAGTGGGAAGATTTGCACCGAGCGTGGTGTTCACTGCATCTTTAAATAAAATATTTAATAATTCCGGCAGCGATGGATGGGTTACGTAATCGGCAAACTGCCCATCATTTTTTGGTTCAGCGACGGAGAAGCGATCTTTATCTTTTAAACCAATCACTAATTCATTCACCAACGGATTGCCCAAGCGAGATACTTGCGTGAGCGCGCCGCCATTGACTTCAGTTTTATTAAACGATGCCTGCGGATTTAAAATGCGCGCCTGCGGCAAACTCGCTGTAGTCCAGGTGCCGATCACACCGTTGCCACTGCCCACTAAACAACTTTTGGGAATCTCAAGCGAAATGGCGGTGACATTTTTATCGAGCAAATCATCATTCATCGCCGATTGGGTAATGCCACCGGGGAAGCCGCCACCATCGCCAGCACCCGGCGCACTATCGCCTTCGACTGGAACATAATTTACTAAATCAAATGTTTTGCCGAGGTTGACGACGAAGGGATCTTTACGCTGACCAACAAAAACTTTGCCGTTCGTGTTACAGCCGGGAATGGCAATCTCGTAAATAAAACTGTTGGCGTAAGTTGCGTAAACCGCGGGCGAGGTAAAGGTTTTATTGCCGATGTAATCGAGCGGCTTGTTAAACGTTGTACCCATGCCCGACGCCATTGCCACATCGGTGCGTGTACCGGTTTTACGATCACCGCTGCGCAGCTTAATGCTGTAACTTTCACTGAAATTTACAGTGGACATATCAGTCGCAGTAACACCGCCCACATTTTTCAGCGGCACTGCAACCGAGCGACTATTGCCTTCAGGACCAACTGTGAGTTTCACACCTTCACCACCGGCAAGCGCTTGACTAAAACGAAATTCAAAGGTGAGATCTTCTACTGCATCGCCGGTGTTATCCACGTGGATGCTGTAAACCGCGTGTGGGTCCATCGCAAAATAGTTGGGCCCGCCGTAAGCATCTTGCAGCGGAATATAGTTGGCGATCAAAGTGACGAAATCAGCGCGGCCGGATTCGTAACTGTTAAACACATAAAAATCGGTGGAATCCAACGCAGGCGAGCGGGTGATATTTGGTGCCTCGCGGTGGCTGGATGCAAAACTGCCAGTGGCGAGCAAGCTCGCACAGAGGGTGCCGATAACGGCCGATAAGTAATTATGTTTCATCGTTGACTCCTTGGGTTTATGTGACTAACACAACACCAAACGGCTCAACCTGGGTTTTGGATTCAACTTTTTATGATTATTTTAAAATTAATTGAAAATAGTTTTTTGCGGGCATAAAAAACCCCGCGTGGGGCGGGGTTTAAACGATCACACAATCTAACATTCTCTAATTACATCGGCACCAATTCCGCTGTGTACAACACGGTGGTTGGTTGGCCAGTGGGCGATCCGCCGAGCGGCTCCAAACTCACTGCGAGGGCCGCGACTTGCACCTGATCAAACAACACTGAGCGTGGCAAACTCAGCTTGCCTTGTTTAGGTAACAGGCCAAGCGATATTGGGGGGCGACCATCGGCGGCGACCATCCATAATTCGTAGTCCTGATTATCCAATGCGGTGAATTTATCGGTGGCGGTGACGACCAGTTGATCCTCGCGCAATTCGATTAACCATAAGGCTTGAGCTTTCTCGCTTTGTACAACGGCGATTTGACCTGGCAATAACGGTTCAACCGGCTGCAGATTGACGAGCAGTACCGCCATCAAAATCGCGGCGGCGGCTGATAATCCAGCGAACCATTGCAGCCCGCGCGGTTTGCGTTGCGGCAAGGTCACTACATTGGTTGATGCAATCGGTGTCGCCGTCGTAAATCCTAAACGGGCTTGAATCCGTTCCCAGACCTCCGGTGCAGGTTGAACATTGGGCAATGCTCCACCCAATTCATTCAGGCGACTTTCCCAACGCCAGAGGGTATGGCGCATGCTGTTGTGCTGCATCAACAACCGCTGGAAACGGATGCGCGCGGGGCCGTGCAAGCTGCCTAATACGTACTCGGAAGAAAGAGCGTTTTGGCGTTCTTCGGTTAAATAATTCATGATTCAAGACACCTCTTTAAACGTTCCAGACCACGGCGAATCCAGGTTTTGATAGTACCCAGTGGGGTTTCCATCTGATCGCACACTTCCATATGCGTGAGGCCGCGAAAATAGGCCATTTCTATCGCCTGCCGCGGCCCCTCATCGAGCCGATCCATGCAACGGTCGATACGCACACGGTCACGCTCTTCGTAGAGTTCTTGCTCTGGCGACTGCTCATCGAGCGCCTCTTCAACTCCTTCATCACCGGTTTCACGGCGACTTTTGGTTGCGCGCAACATATCGAGCGCGCGATAGCGGACGATGCTGATCATCCAGGTGAGCACGGTACCCTTCTCTTGTTGGTAGTCGCCAGCGTTGTGCCAAATACGCACGAAGGCTTCCTGCACTGCCTCTTCTGCCAAATCGCGGCGACGCAACATTTGCAGGCTGATCGCGTAGAGCTTACCTGCCGTCTGGCGATATAAATCGGCGAATGCTAACCGATCGCCCTGCGCGGTGGCGCTGAGCAGGTGTAGAAAATCGTGATTCGGATCCATAGGAGTTCTCGTTGTTATGGTTGCTTTTGCAGCCCCTGTGCTCCGACAGAATTGGGCCGATTCGATTGGTATACGAACGGGGAAGGGTTTTGGATTCAGATTGCGAAAAAATAATTAATGGGCAATAAAGCCATTAGTTGGCAGAAGAGACGCTATGGGGAAAAGTATTTAAACGGTTATTAACGGGGAGAATGGGATTCGTACGTGCGCAATAGCTTGACCACTTCCACCTTGTAGGACTTATACCAGCGCGCCCTTCCCTGCTGCTGCGCCTGCAAATGTTCTGCGTTTTGTTTCCAGTGCTTGATATGGTCGAGGCTCGGCCAGTAGGAAATTGCAATTTCGCGGTTGCCTTCGGTAGTGGCAACAAAATCCAGACAGCCGTATTGCATCATCGCCAACTCGCGCATCTGTTTTGCGGTCGCAAAATACTCATCATCAAGTTGCGCGATTTCGGCGTGAAAAATAACGGCGTACATAGGAATTCCTTTTACTACCAATAGCCCAATACCAATTGCGGATTTACGCCAACCAGCACCGCGAGACGAAGAATTAACATGTCCACAATTTTTAAACCCAATAAAATAATAATGGGCGATATATCGAGTACTCCACCAATGGGCGGAATTAATTTACGAATCGGAGCAGCGAGTGGATTGATAATTTGGTTGGCGAGAGTGAGCAGCGGATGATTGCTAAATGGCGCGATAAAGCTGCCGATAATACTGATGATCATGCACCAGAAAAAAATGCTGGAAATAATAGTAAGCGCGCCGACCAAGCCCCAAAGAATTAGCGGTAGCGGATTCAGGATGATGCCCCACACGCCCAAAATCATGGCAAGCAGCGATGTAGCAATGAGTTGTACCAGAATGATCAACACCACTGATGCAGTATCAATCCCTAACACGCTGGGAATAAATTTGCGCAGGGGTTTTAGCAGCGGCATGGTGATTTTTACAATCGCTTGCGAAACCGGATTATAAAAATCGGCACGCACCAGTTGCAGTAAGAACCGCAAAATTACGATCACCAAAAATAGCGACATCAAGCTATAAACAATTAGATGCAAAATATTAACGAACATGAATATCTCCGGTGATGTAATTCAAAAAATGTGTTGCAACGATAATGCTATTTACCTAAAAGCTCAGACAATTCTACTGCTCGATTGGAACAGGCAGTCATGGCTTTTAAAACGCTTGCGCGCAAATTGTCTTGCTCGAACGACAGAATTGCCTGTTCGGTGGTGCCTTTGGGCGAGGTGACACGGCGGCGTAATTCGGCCACATCAAGTTCACTATCTTTGGCGAGCATGGCGGCGCCGAGTGCGGTTTGCAAGGTCAGCTCGGCGGCGCATTCGCGCGTTAATCCCAATTCAACTCCCGCATCGATCATCGCCTCCATCAATAAAAAGAAATAAGCGGGGCCGGAACCGGAAACGGCGGTAACAGGATTTAATAAAGCTTCATCATCCAACCACTGCACAATCCCCACTGCACCGAGAATCGAATTAGCGGCCGATTTTTGTTCATCACTTACCAGTGCATTCGCATACAAGCCGCTGGCACCGGCACGTAATTGCGATGGTGTATTGGGCATACAACGTACGATGGCCTGATCTTCACCCAACCAATTCGCGATACTCGCCGTGGTGATACCCGCCGCGACCGAAATAATCAACGGCTTATGTGCTAAGGATTCGCGCAAACCGAGCGCAACTTCTTTCAGCATTTGCGGTTTTACCCCAAGCACAATCACATCGGCATTAGCGGCGGTTGCGGCGTTATCGGTGCTGACCGCAATACCGAATTCATCGGCCACTTTATTGAGTGTTTCCATGCGTGGACCGGCTGCGCTGATTTGCGCGCGGGTAAAACCTTCGGCAAGCAGGCCACCGATAATCGCCTTGGCCATATTGCCCGCGCCGATAAATGCAATCTTGGATGTCTTCACAGTAAACCCTTAAGGTTAAAAATTTATTGAGCTGAACGCGCACGCGCGCCAAATATATCCGTTCCGACGCGCACAAAAGTCGCACCTTCGGCAATCGCCGTTTCCATATCGCCCGACATGCCCATGGACAGGCAATCGAGCCCATAACCCTGCAGGTTTAAGGATTCGAGTGCGCTGCGCAATTTAGCAAAAGCGGCGCGCTGCTGCGCAGGATTGTTGCTCGCGGCAGGTATCGCCATGAGTCCACGAAGACGCAAACGCGGCAACTGGCTGATCGCCGCCACTAATACCGGTAATTCTGTGAGGTTAACACCCGACTTAGTCGTTTCATCGTCTATATTTACCTGCACACAGATATTCAGCGGCGGCAGCTCCTGTGGCCGCTGCTCACTCAAGCGCTGGGCGATTTTCAACCGGTCGACTGAGTGAACCCAGCTAAAATGCGCGGCTATCAGGCGAGTTTTGTTGGATTGGATGGGGCCGATAAAATGCCATTCGATATCCTTCAGATCGGCCAGTTGGATTTGTTTATCGAGCGCTTCCTGCAGATAATTTTCGCCAAAGGCGCGCTGCCCCCAGGCATAGGCTTCAGCTACGGCCGCCGCCGTTTGGGTTTTGCTGACGGCGATCAACTGCACAGTTTGCGGATTTCGTCCGGCGGCAGTGACTGCCTGGTGAATTCGTGCGGTGACTTTCGCGAGCTGGTCGTCTATCTTGTGCATATCGTTATCAATGATCACTAAAAGTCTGCTGTGCGGATGAATAAAAAAGGTTGCTCTGATGGATATCACCGAACTCCTGGCTTTCAGCGCCAAACAAGGCGCGTCTGACTTACACCTCTCGGCGGGTCTGCCGCCGATGATCCGCGTCGATGGCGATGTGCGCCGTATCAACCTGCCGCCCATGGAGCACAAACAGGTGCACGGGCTGATTTACGACATTATGAATGACCGCCAGCGGAAGGACTACGAAGAATTTCTGGAAACCGACTTTTCGTTCGAAGTACCCGGCGTCGCCCGTTTCCGTGTAAACGCCTTTAACCAGAACCGCGGCGCCGGCGCCGTGTTCCGTACCATTCCTTCCAAAGTGTTGACTATGGAGGAGTTGGGCATGGGTAATGTGTTCCGCGATATTTGCGCCGTACCGCGCGGACTGGTGCTGGTAACCGGGCCGACCGGTTCGGGTAAATCGACTACGCTTGCGGCGATGATCGACTATATCAACGANNACCATTGAAGACCCGATTGAATTCGTACACGAATCAAAAAAATGTTTGGTAAACCAGCGCGAAGTCCACCGCGATACTCACGGCTTTACCGAAGCCTTGCGTTCAGCCCTGCGTGAAGACCCCGACATTATCCTTGTAGGTGAGATGCGCGATTTGGAAACCATCCGCCTCGCACTCACTGCCGCCGAAACCGGCCACTTGGTATTCGGCACCTTGCACACCACTTCAGCAGCAAAAACCATCGACCGTATCGTGGACGTATNNATCCGCGAAGACAAGGTTGCGCAGATGTACTCGGCGATTCAGACTGGAGCATCGCTTGGCATGCAGACCATGGATCAGTGTTTGGCCGATATGGTTTCGCGCCGTATCATCAGCCGCGAAGCGGCTAAATCGAAAGCCAA
>DQHS01000292.1 GCA_003524365.1 Cellvibrio sp.
ATTAACAAAGCGCTCCAACACCGCCTGAATTACCCCACTTTTGCTTGCAAGGCCATCAATCGCTTTGCCGATCGATAAAGACTTGGCGAAGTTATCGAAGAATTGCGCTTCTCCGCCAACAATATCGATATGCGCTTTCTGCAAGGCAATCGCTAAAATTTCTGCATTTTCTTTCGCGATTTCTTTACCGGCTGCGATCCCTGCCAGAGTTTCTTTCAAGGCTGTTTCCAGGCTCATACGGAACTCTTCATGCTCGCGCGCTTTGTCGCTCATGGCATTCATCGCATCAAACTTCTCCACCAAACCATCTGCTTCGGCTTTGAATTGCTCACGTGTGACTTCTGCACCGACCAAGCCAATTTCTTTTTTCGCTCCAGCCTCGGAAGTTCCTTTCGCGGCGATTACATCTGCCTCCGCGGAACCTTTTGCGGTAATTACCTCGGCTTCTGCCTTACCGGCATCGGCGTGTGCCGTGCCCTTCGCACGAATTACACTGGCTTCGGCAAAACCTTCTTTCTCCAAGGCGCCCGCTTTCGCTTCTTGCACTTTTGCATCAGCAAGACCTGGAGCTGCGCGCTCGGCCTGAATGCCTTCGGCCATTTTTTTCATGGCCTCGGCTTCTTTGGATGACGCCTCCAACTTGGCTTGCGCCATGGTCATAATTTCTGACGCCTTGTGTTTGGCCGATAGCTCTTCTGCTTCAGCGGCCTTCACTTGCTTCACTTTGCTTTCTTCTGCAGTGGCTTCAGCAGCCAATACTTGCACTTGCTTTTTGCGGTCCGCATCCGACACTTCGCGCACTTCTTTAATACGCTCTTCTTCGATGGCTACGGTTTTATCCACTACCACACGCTCGCGAATAACATTGGCGATCTCTTTCTTTTGTATCTCGATGGCCTTATCCGCTTCGATAGTTTGCAATTCCACTTCGCGTTTGCGCGATACAATTTCCAAATCGCGGGCACGAGTCACCTTCTCTTCTTCAATCGCTACTGCACGCAAGCGGTTTTGCGCGGCCACATCAATTTCGCGCTGCTGGTTTTCGGTTTGCACCGCAAGGTCCTGCGCTACTTGAATCGCTGTCTGCTCATATTTACGGCGCTCTTCTTCCTGCACCTTTTTAGTTTCAGCTTCTTCACGCGCCTGAATGGTTGCAATTTCACGTTTTTGACGCGCTTCTGCATCAGCTTGTTGGCGTTCAAGTGCCAACATGGCTTCAGTGGTTTCTACGTTTTTCTTTTTAATTGCCAGCTCTTCGTCGCGCTCCAAAATATTGGTGCGGATATTTTGCGCAGCAGTTAATTCAGTAATCTTTTTGATACCTTCAGCATCGAGAATATTGCTTGGATCAAGCGATGCCTTTGATGTCTGTTCGATATAGTCAATCGCCACATCTTCCAGCACATAACCATTCAGATCATCGCCAATCACATGAATAATTTTTTCACGGAATTCCAGACGGTTTTCAAACAGCTGAATAAAATCAATCTGTTTCCCTACCGTTTTTAATGCTTCAGAAAATTTCGCAGCGAACAGCAACTCCACGGCATCTTTGTCTGAGGCGCGCTCTGCACCAATCGCCTTGGCGACACGCAGAACATCTTGCGGGGTTTCGTTTACACGTAAATAGAAGGCAACGGTAATATCTGCCCGCATATTGTCTTTACAGATCAATCCATCGCGCCCCCGACGATCCACCTCCAGTGTAATAAGGGAGATATTCATCAATTCTTTTTTGTGAATGATTGGCCAGACCAAAGCGCCGGTAAAATGCACCTTGGGCGTTGAACTGGTGTCGTTCACAATCAGCGCGGTGCCCTGCGCGACCTTGTAATAGAAGGCGTTAAAAATCCCCGCTATGCCCAACAAAAACAGAAAGAAAATTCCAACGCCCCAAACCACCGGCATAATCATCGCGATATCAAACATTACCTTACTCCTTTTGCCCTATTAAATTTTTAGCTTATTGACTGGACTTACCCAAAAACTCATCTTCTGAAATGACACGATAAACATGCTGCTCTGCCACATACTCCAGCAATACAACCCGATCACCGCGCACAAACCCTTTCTCGCCAGATGCCCTCACTTTTACAATGAGCCCCGCACCACCATCATCAAAATTTGCCTCGCCACTCGTTGCATCTACTTTTGATGAACGGACAATAGCAACCTGCCCTAAAATTTTCTTCTCAGTATGCTGGTCGATTTTTAAAAAAAATTGACGTAGTGGTTTGATCACCTGAGCGGTAATTAACACTGCGATGTAGAGAGAAACGAAAATAATAGGTAGACCAACTATGTAACGCATCCATCCATAGCCGAACAGTGCCAGAAAAAAATAACTCAGATAATAGCTAATCATCCAACCAAAGATAGTCAAAAAAGTAATGATGATCGTGACTGGAACACCGTTCAACCCGAGCTTCAACAAAAACCCTGCATAGGTTTCCGCAAAACCCTGCTCCCCATGCGCGTTAGCACTCAGGTGACCGTCCATATCAGGCAGATCTACATCCAACACCTCAATATCAACCAAACCTAATGCAGCACTTAGCCAATACAGCACTACCACACCCAAAAAAATGGTGAAGAACACTGTCGGAAAACTTACGATTGTTAATAGAAATTCATTCATTCCCTAATGGCCTGAGCTGAAGTGAGAGGAAAAACACCCGAGCTTACTCGGGTGCTTTTTTGTTTCTGATGCGTGCCAAAATATCATCTGCTGATGAACCATTTGTGCCAATACCTGCGGCTTCGAGTTTTGATTTCAGTGAGTCGTCACCCGTAGTGTGTGCCATCTCACCAGCCGCTTTGATCTGCGCATCTTTTAATGCCTGGCGCTCCTTGATGCGATCCAGCGATTCCATCGCCGTGCGCATTTTGGAGTCGGAACCGCTGTGGCGCTCTGCTACAGCCACCTGCGCCTTAAGTACATTCTCGGTCGCCTTAACGGTATCCACTTGCTGCTTCAAGCGTTTGATATTTTTTTCTGCAACATTAATTGCCGCACGCAATTTTTCTACGCTTTGCGCAAAGTTTTGTGCCGATTCCTTTTCCATCGCCAAACTATTTTCAAAGCCAGCGATATGCTCAGCAACTTCGTGCGCAAGTTTTTCATCGCCTTTTTCCAAGGCTTTAACCACGTAGCCTTCATGCTCATCAATCGACCTTTGCAATTGTTTGCATTTTTCTTCCGCAAGCTTTTGGCGCGCCATGATTTCAGCAAGGCTGTCTTTGGAGCGTTTCAGCTCTTCGCCTGCGTCGCGCACTTCTTGATCAAGAATGCGCAATGCCTGACTATCCACTACCGCTTCACCCGCCTCATTTACACCACCGCGCAAGGCAGTAATCATTTTTGCCCAGATATTCATAGTGATTTACCTTTGTTGGTTGCGGCTGCTACTTCAGCATCCGTTAGCTAGTTAAAAATTCACTGTAGGCTTCAGTCGCCTGGATTACATTCGATGCGAGCATTTCGATTTCCAAAATCACATCTTGCAAACTCGATGCAGAACTCAGCGCGCCAAACATGTGGTAACAATCATCGCCATCCATTTTGTCGAGACTGATATTGGAGAGCGGAAAATATTTGTGTGTGCGCAGTACCGTCTCGTTAAACAACGAAGGATTGTTCACCTCGGACACTGACCACAACATCGCCTCAACAACAATCTGCTCGCCCGACACCGTCAGAAAGAGCGGCAGGTCGCCGTACTCATACATGATGATATGCAGCGCGGGTGACACACCGTCGATCAACTCCAGATCAGCGCGCTTGGCGGTGAACATATCCGCCCTGGTTAGTGCGTCATAGAGGCTCGCGGTGATCCAACGGTTAACTACATCTGTCATTCGACTTTCTCCTTTAGCTGGCAATAACCCACTGGAAACAACCTGTTTTGCAGACACCCGCAACTCCAACTCAAACATAGCGAGACGGCGTGCGTTCTCCGGGAGAATCCAGACCTCTTTCTTGACCAGGCCCTGTTCCCGCAAGCGGTTGCGATATTCACGCTGATAATGTGCTGATGATTTTTTCTGCATGGAGCCAACATTAATTTATTACATGTAATAAATCAAATATTACATGTAATAAAAATAGAGCGACGAAAAATACAGCAACACATTGATTAACATATAATTTTTTAATACAGACAGAAAAAAGCCGGCAAAAAAGAGAAGATTAATAGGCAAGACCGAGGGTATTAATGAGGAAATAATCTAAGCAGGGAGATATCCGCAGACACACAGACGCGAACGTCCGCAGCAGCAATGGAATATTAGTAAAGGAAGGTAGACTTGGGGAAGTGCCGCGCGCCTGCGTGAGCCTCAAACTACACACAAGCGCGCAAAAACTGATAAGCAATTGCTCAACGAGCCGGGCGCCCGAGCTATTTAGCGCGCGAGCACACGGAACTCTTTACGCAGCTCACGCCAGACCTCCAAACCTATCACCAGTGCAATGGTCATCACCACGGAATACACAATCATCACATAGGCATAGGGGGCGACATTATTCCATGGCCGCGCGATTCCGAGATAACAGGAGTAGAGCCATGAAACGAGCGAGACAACCGCTGTAACCAATACCAGAAACTGCGCCATTCTACCGGCACCAATAAATCCGACGGGCGAAGCTAATACGCGGAAGCTGTAATGATGCAAAAATAATCCATTGATAGTGAGAATGCTCACTACGGTAAATTTTGCCCAGAGCTTTTGGTTCATAAGGTAGTTGGGGACATCCAGATAGCCGATAGTGACGATAATCAACCCCGAAACCCAGAGCACAACCAATGCGAGCGTGACCAGACCGGAATTGCGGTGGAGATTATCGATAGCGACAGCATCCATCGCCCGCCCGCGCCATTTGGCGAGCGCTATATCTTGTACAAGGAGAACGCCGATAGCGAGGCAAGCGGCGATTAAATGAATGTAGACCAGAAGTGTTTTCAGCATTGTCAGGATCCTCTTTCGTTATTATTAAAACAGCCACCATTATCGATGGCTGTTTTCAGAGGCTTTTTGATCTAGCGCAAGAAAAACTATAAATGTTGCAACGCACCACTATTATTTTGTGGCGGTCATATCCCGCTCAAGGCCGCTTGGTCCGGCAGGCTTTTGGGGCTTCCATATCCAGATTAACCCGCGCACATACCCATCGCCTTTTATGCCGGTATGATCAAGCCCCTCCATCGCATAATTGAGCAATTCCAAACCCTGATATTTACGCGCAACCAGCTGTTTTTGAAAGTCGATTATAGGATCGCGAAAGGCGGGATATTCAGTGGTGCCATAAGAGATAAACATGCGTCCATTTAACGCTTTGTGTTGTTTCGCGTAGTTGTTATCCAGCGCAACAAGGGCTTGTTTATCCCACTCCACAGCGGGACTCAGGGCGATAAAGCCCGAGAAAAAATCAGGCGCCTGATAGGCTGCCGTCAGCGTCAGTAATCCGCCCAGCGAATTACCCGCAATCACGCGATCGGTTGTTGCGCCGCGGTACTGACCTTCAATTAGTGGCGCCACTTCTTTTTGAATAAATTCCAAAAACAAATGCGCCTTACCTGATTTTTCATCAACTGACGTAAAGGTGTAGTCAATACGTCGCTCTTTACCGTATTCGGCAGATGATGGATAAGACAAGCCGACCATAATAAATTCCGGTACGAGATTGTCATAAATTAAATTGCCGTAGGTTGACACCAGCAGCGGAGTGTCCCAGTAGGCATCGAGATAATAGAGAACAGGATATTTCTTGTCGGGATTGGTTTTGTAGCTGGACGGATAAACCACCACCAATTCGTGATTCCTTCCGGTGATTTTTGAATGGATGGGAATAATTTCGGTGTTGCTCAATACAAATTGCTTATTGGTTTGTTGTGCCAATGCTGAAGTTGTTATTCCCAACAGCACAGCGAATAGGAGTAAGTATTTTTTATGCATAGCCGCCTCATTTTAAAAATCATTTGAATTATGGTGTGCTTGGCTGCTCTCTTTATCTCAATCACTTAATTCGGGCTTGTTGTGCAGCTCCCACAGCTCCCGTTTTTTCTTTTCGCTTTTGCGCAACAACACATAAGTCGCACCTACCCAACCATGCACTTTTTGTGCGGAGTGAAAGGCGAGAACTTCAGGAAATTGCGGCAGCCAGTGCGCAACGCAACTTTTTAATTGCGCGGGTTGTTCGCGCCCTTCGCCTTTGCCATGAGTGATCAGCGCACAGCGGATATCATGGGTCATGCAATCTTTGATAAATTGGAATACCGCGCTGCGCGCCTGATCAACCGTCATATTGTGTAAATCGAGCCGCGCATCAATTTGATATTTACCCATACGCAAACTGCGGTAAACACCGTTTTGTACACCATCGCGCTTAAATTCAATTACTGCGAGCGGCTCAAGCGGCTCTATGTATTCACCGGAGAGGAAATTTTTGTCTTTCGCGAGTTCAGCAGTCGCGGCTTTGCGCCGGGTTTCTATGCTGGTTTTATCCTGATGTGGGGATGCCAAGGTGACTTTTTCTTCCACCTTGATAGGTTTTACATCCTTCATTTGTTGAAGGAAAAGATCAGCATCGGGGGTTTTATTGATCATAACAATAGCTTGGAACAAAAAGATCGGGGGTGGAATTGTGCAGGATTTAGCGCTGAACTGGTAGCGCAAATTACCCGAAGCAAGTGTAGGCAGCACATATCCCGATATGCGCTACCTACCATTTTAAAGCTGGGTATTGCTGACAAAAGCAATCTGGGAGCCGTCGGGCGACCAACTGGGTACATTGATGCTGCCCTGCCCGCCATAAACATAGGCGATAATCTCGGGTTCACCGCCATCAGCTGGCATTTCGCGCAGATACACATGGCGATAAAAAGGATGGTCACCCGGATCTATATCATCCATATAACTGAGAAAAACAATTTTCTTACCGTCTGGCGACACATGCGGAAACCAATTGTTGTGATTATCGAAGGTGAGCTGCTGCTGATTGCCGCCATCCGCGTGCATGCGCCAAAGCTGCATCATGCCCGTGCGATTGGAATTGAAATAAATATATTTGCCATCGGGGCTGAATTCGGAGCCATCATCCAGAGTGGGCGTGTCCGTTAATTGGGTCTCCTTGCCGGTTTTGATATCGATACTGTAAATATCGTATCGACCTTTACGCTCACCGGTAAAGATCAGTGATTTATCATCTGGCGAGAACCCATGCAAATAAGAATGCCCAGCACCTTTGGCAGTAATACGTGTAGGCTTTTTGGAACCGGTTATCGGCAAGGTATAAATCGTCGAGTGATTATTTTCCCCAGCGACATGATGGCTAATCCCAATCAATTTACCGCTCCAGGAAAGCACATGATCGTTATTATTGTTATTCGCAAAACCCGATTCCAACACCGAACTTTCGCCACTTTTGATATCGAAATTAAATAATAATCCCTTGGAATTATAGATCAGCGTTTTTCCATCCTGCGTCCAATTGGGCGCCTGAATGGAATCGGGCGAGCGATACACAATGCGCCGATTTTTGGTTTTCATATCCATAATTTCAAGATTACTGCCGATGTAATCTTTATAAGGCCGAAAATCTTTTGCTGCAGGAAGAATAATCCTTACATTGGAGAAAACTGCTTTCTCTACCACATCAGGATTATGCGCGCACAGACTCAGACCGGCATAAATTTTTTCGCCGAGCTTGATATCGGAAACCGATGTCACCTGAAACGGCTTCCCCATTTTTGCCGCACTCATAATGTAGGTATCGCCACGACGCTCCAACTGAATCACATCAGGCGCTTTAATTGCCATCGGATACTCTTGCGTATCACCATCCGCGTTTGCGCGAAATTGCAAAGACGTTAGACCATCGCCATGCACTGTTGCATGTACATTGGGTGAACCTGTATCGAGACTGGTGCGCAAATTCCAACCCACCTTTCGATGTGGATCAACGCCTTTCCCCTCAAAAGCAACATGGGCGCGCAAAATAAAATCGCCCGTCAATTGGGTGTAGGCGTAATGCAACTCATCCTCGCCCAGCCACATGTTTTTGCCTGAACCACTAATGCGGTATTGCTGGGAGGTAGCATCATAAATCGCAGCGCCCTTGTGTTTGACTGCGCCTATATCCTGATGCCCCGTAAACTGACCTAAAGGCGCCGCCCAGCCCAACAGCGGCAGAATCGAACCCACCAAAAAAATGAAGCCCTGTTTGATTATTTTTATCATCATAGTGTCCTCGCTGAAGTTGGTATCGCCCAAAAATTTGCGCGGCCAAATACTGCGCCGATAATCCACTTTAACGGCAGGAGTTTTACCCTAATTTACGTTTTCATGCCGTTGCCCAGCAACCCGACCTCAAACCACCCAGTCCCTAACCCCCTTCGATCTCCAGCCAGACAATAAAAAGCTTGCGCACCTAGGATTACACCTGTAATCTCACCCTGCGATTACAAGTGTAATCCGAACCAGGGCAACACAAAATCAAACCGAGGTATTGATGGACACAGATGACCTACAACTCTCCGGCAGCGAATGGGATCTCATGAAAATCCTATGGGATAAGACCCCTGCCACGGCCAACCAGATAGCGGAACTCACTCCGCAGTGGCACCCCAAAACGGTACGCACCATGTTGATTCGCTTGCAAAAAAAAGGCGCGGTTGAACATGAGGTGAGTGATGGTATTCAGCATTTCAAGCCGGTACACGAACGCGAGCATTGTGAATCCAGCGCTACGCAATCGTTTATGCAGCGAGTGTTTGATGGGGCTTTAACGCCGATGATCGCTCACTTCACCCGCCAACAAAAATTGACGGATGAAGAAAAAAAAGCACTGATTGCCCTGCTACAAAACAACAACAATCAGGGAGAAAAATAATGTCAGAGCTGATACAGGAATTAAATTCATTTACTGGCTGGCTACTAATTGCATCACTCAAAAGCCTCCCCCTCATTGCCATTTTACTGCTGGCGCAATATGGTCTGAAAAAAACCATATCGGCAGGTGCTCGCCATGGTTTATGGCTAAGTTTATTCCTGTGTTTGAGTATTCCGTTTGGATGGAATTTATCTTTTGATAATAGGGCTGCGGAATTATTATATTCGCCGGTGAAAAATGATCTTGCATCAATCTCAATGCAGGAACCCGTTAAATCATCAACAACATCTACGCCGGCAATACCGATTAGCCCAGAAAGTAACATCCATCAATCAACGAGCCTAAACGCTAATACTCTTGATTATCGAAGTATCCTGAGCCTTATTTGGTTATTAATTTTTTGCGGGTTGGTTTGCATCACTTTTTGGCAAGTACTCCGCTTTAAACACGTTTTGCAAAAGGCATCGGATGCCACCACAGCGGACTACGCACTATTGGAGAGAGCAAAGCAAATACTGAGACTTAACAAAACAATTCCGCTCCTGTATTCCTCGCAAGTATCCAGCCCCCTCACACTGGGTTTATTTAAGCCAAGAATTATTTTGCCAATCGACATTAATCAGCAGCTCACTGAAAAACAATTAAACCTTGTGCTGTTACATGAACTGGCACATATCCAGCGCTGCGACATTTTATGGAACTGGGTAACCTACGGAGTAACGTTACTCCACTGGTTTAATCCATTAATTTGGCTCGCAAGCAAACGAATGAAAGCTGATATGGAAATGGCCTGCGATGCAAAGGTGCTAGCACATCTTTCGCCGCAAGACAGAAACGATTACGGCCTCACACTGATTAACCTCAGCCAATTGCCTTCAAGACACCCGAGTCTCTCTCATGGCTTGGGAATTTTGGAAAACCACCGCGAACTTAAAAATCGATTAATAATGATGAAGGAATTTACTACTATGACGTTAAAAAAATCGCTTGTCTTTGGCTTAGTATTTAGTGTTTTTGCATTTGCAGCCTTAGCACAACCCAACAACAAGCCAAATGAAACAAAAACCATCACGCCACCAAATACCAATAGCCGTATGACATTGGCTGAATTTGCAAAACGGGCGGAAAAGGACCTCAACACACCAATACTTGTTGGGAATGCATTAGCAGACATTAACATTCCTGTCAGCATTACTGAAAATCCGCTTGATTACGGCCAGTTGTTAAGCCAGCTCAAAATCAATGAGCTTACCGCCTATAAGTCCAGCGGTTATATTCAGATAATTTTAGCGCGAGATGCACGCTGGCTTGCGATTCCAACCGTTGAGAAAGGAAAGAAATATTTTGACGATGAATATGTAACTGATTCCATAAAATTGGATAAAACATGCGCGGGTAGTATTCTGGCCACCTTAAGGCCGCTAGTTCCACAATACGGACATTTAACCACTATGGAGAGCGCCAACATGCTGATTATTTCCGATTTTTATAGCAATACCGTGCGTGTAAAAGCGATGGTTAAAATGCTGGAAGACAATACTCCGGAAAAAGTTGATTGCTCAGAAAGAAATATTGCAACCAAGCAAGCACCTACACCGGAAAAAAAATAATCACTCACCCAAACAAAAGGCCCCCCTTGTGAGACGGCCTTTTGTTTTACGCAACAAGTTCAAACGCAGTTATTTAATCGCGCGGTTCTCAATCAACTCATTCACCACCGCTGGATCAGCCAAGGTTGAAGTATCACCAAGAGAATCCAACTCATTGGCAGCAATCTTGCGCAATATGCGGCGCATGATTTTGCCGGAGCGGGTTTTCGGCAAACCTGGCGCCCATTGAATAACATCCGGGCGGGCAATCGCGCCGATCTCTTTTACCACTAATGCCAGCAATTCTTTTTTCAGTTCATCGCTTGGCTGCTCACCTGCCATCAAGGTAACGTAAGCGTAAATGCCCTGACCTTTGATGTCGTGCGGATAGCCAACAACTGCAGCTTCGGCAACCTTGTCGTGCAATACTAAGGCGCTTTCCACTTCAGCAGTACCCATACGGTGACCAGACACGTTGATTACATCGTCTACGCGGCCAGTAATCCAGTAGTAACCATCGGCATCGCGGCGCGCGCCGTCACCGGTAAAGTAATATCCAGGATAGGTGCTGTAATAAGTGTCGATGCAGCGCTGGTGATCACCATACACCGTGCGAATTTGGCTTGGCCATGCAGCTTTAATGCAGAGATTGCCTTCGCCTGCACCGACAACTTCTTTACCTTCCGGATCGAGCAATACAGGCTGCACACCAAAGAAAGGCACCGTGGCAGAACCCGGTTTCAAATCAATCGCACCAGGCAATGGGGTGAGCATGTGGGCACCGGTTTCAGTTTGCCACCAGGTATCCATAATCGGGCAGCGGCTGTCACCCACTATGCGGTAGTACCACTCCCAGGCTTCGGGGTTAATCGGCTCGCCCACGCTGCCGAGTATTTTCAAACTGGCGCGCGAGGTTTTGGTGACATAGTCATTGCCTGCGCCCATGAGCGCACGGATCGCGGTCGGTGCGGTGTAGAAACTGTTAACACCGTGCTTGTCGATCACTTGCCAGCAGCGTGAAGCGTCGGGATAAGTGGGCACCCCCTCAAACATCAAGGTGGTAGCGCCGTTGGTCAACGGGCCGTAAACGATATAGCTGTGGCCGGTTACCCAGCCTACGTCAGCGGTACACCAGTAAACATCGCCTTCCTGATAATCGAACACATATTTGTGGGTCATCGCCACTTGCAGCAAATAGCCGCCAGTGGTGTGCAGTACACCTTTGGGTTTACCGGTCGAGCCTGAGGTGTAAAGGATGAAGAGCGGATCTTCAGAATCCATAATTTCCGGTTCGCAATCATTTGCCTGACGCTCAACCAGATCTTCGTACCAGAAATCGCGCTTTTCATCCCAGGCGACATCGCCACCGGTGCGTTTAACAACTATGCAGGTGTGAACGCCGGGGCATTGCGCTATTGCGATATCGGCATTCTTTTTGAGTGGGACACGTTTGCCGCCACGTAAACCTTCATCAGAAGTGATCACCACCTGGCATTCCGCATCCTGAATACGGTCTTTTAATGCCTCAGGCGAGAAACCACCGAATACGATTGAATGGATCGCACCGATACGGGTACAGGCGAGCATGGCATAAGCCGCTTCCGGGATCATCGGCATATAGATACATACACGATCACCCTTTTTCACACCGCGTTCGCGCAATGCGTTGGCGAGGCGACAGACTTGATCATGCAATTCTTGATAGGTAATAAACTGGTCTTCTGAAGGATCATCGCCTTCCCAGATAATCGCCGTTTGCTTGGCGCGCGCAGGCAAATGGCGGTCGATACAGTTAACGCTGACGTTCAATTTGCCGTCGATAAACCAGCTCACCTCGCCTTTGCGCAAATCGCTTTTGGTCACTTGCGACCAGGGTTGCTGCCAAGTCAGGAAGGTTTTTGCCTGCTCCG
>DQHS01000269.1 GCA_003524365.1 Cellvibrio sp.
GCGCCGCGCGGCGGAATTCGCGCAACAATCTATACCCTGGGAAGAAATAAGCATTAGCGATAACGAGACGTTTTTGAGCAAGGCGCGTCGCTAATAAATATTGTCGTTCTATGTTGGTACGATGGTGGCCATTATCGCGCTCTACCACAAGAACTCGCATATCACCCGCGGCAGGCTGCTCTGCTGCGCGGGCTTGGCCCATATAATTCCTTCGTTCTTTGCGACTTGATGCACGTAATAACAACAGCATACAGGTTTGGTGAATGTCGGCTACCACAGGGCCCTTAATCTCGACGGCATAATCTTGTTTGGCATCAGGGCCGGAACTAATAACGTGGTCAAAACAAAAATTAATCCCACCGACAAATGCCAGTTTTTGATCGATGACAATCAGTTTGCGATGCAATCGTCGAAATATATTCAGCCGTACGCCCCATAGTTTTGGTTGTGGATCAAACAGATGTAATCGCACTCCTGCAGTCGTTAATGAATCAATAAACTCATCACTCAAATCCCAAGTGCCATAATCATCGACTGTGACGTCAATACTAACTCCACGTTGTGCTGCAGCAATTAACTCTTTCTGAAGTCTCCATCCTATTTTATCTTCCTCAATAATAAATGTTTCCAGTAAAATTTCTGTTTCTGCGTTGCGAATACAATCGAACACGCGCGGAAAAAAATCTTCGCCGTTCACCAGAAGTTTTACGTCATTGCCATTTCGCCAGTTATCCTTCATAGATGAATCTCCACCGCTAAGGGTGCGTGGTCGGAAAGGTGAGTCCAGGGTTGTTGAAATAAAACTTGAGCATTATGTGTAGTAGCATTGCGTACATAAACCCGGTCAAGACAGAGTAACGGCCAGCGTGCAGGAAAACTTTTTGCTGGTTTTTCATATTCGCTTACGAAAGCTTCGCGCAGATTGCACCGAGCTAAAATTTTATCGGCGCGTTTTCGCCAATCGTTAAAATCTCCAGCCACAATTACCGGAGCCGATGGTGGAAGGCGCTCAATTAAATCGCACAGCAATAACAATTGTTGTGTGCGATGACCCTCACGTAATCCTAGGTGTAAACAGATTGCATGTACTTCGTCATGCCCTGGCACTTTTAATACAGTGTGTAAAAGGCCACGCTGCTCGATTTTCCCAATTGAAACATCGACATTCTCAAAACGAATAATGGGGTATTTGGTGAGTAGTGCATTGCCATGATCCCCATGGGGATAGACTGCGTTGCGCCCNNGTGAATCCTTTGTGCATATTAAGAGTGAGAATACGCAATTTATGTACTGTGGGCTTGCTCTTTATCAACTTGATTAACCGGTTATCCTCACCCTGCGACCCAGGCTCGGCAGCATGTAAATCCGCATTCGTGAATAGTCCATGTTTTGGCGTAATAGAAGTCATAAGAGATTTTTATCATTGACAGGATTATTGTTCTGTTGGTTTGCGCACATAACATGCCGGTCAGCGTACGAGGGGGGTTAACGTGGGGGGGGGCAATCGGTAGGCTGGCAATTTTGATTAGCAGCCTGCGACAGAGGAACTCTCAATGAGCATCAAGCGCCAACAAATAAACGTCTAGATGCGCAGATAATGCTTAATGAACCTGTTGTGTCGCCTCATCAGCAAGTATTTATGATAATTCTCATATTGTGGTTTGAGCAAACGCAAGCATTTTTTGAGTTGAGAGTAAGGGGGAATGACTCCATGTATGTTTATATTTGTAATATTTATCGCAATAGTGGCCTTATTGATGAAAAATACCGGCAGCCTCGACCCCCAAAGGACCAGGCTTGGCAAATTCAACCCCGGAATACCTATAAAAAAACAGGAGAACAGAATGTCTCACTACCGCTTACTATCGGCAGCTTGTCTGTTTGTCGCGAGCATTGCCCATGCCGAGACTTACACCGTGCAATCCCCCAATGCTCGCGTTCAAGTTGCAGTGACCAACGATGCGAAAGGCTTGAATTACACCCTTACCTTGGATGGCAATAAAATCATCAGTGATTCGGCGCTGGGTTTAATTATTAATGATTTGCCATTGGGAAATAATGAGCTGGATTTTGTCGGCAAAACTCAGGATAAAATAAAAGACTCATTTGACTTGGTTGCAGGTCGCAGTAAAAAAGTATTCGATCACTACAACACCATCACGCTGAAATTTGCAGGTAAAGATGAACGCAAACTCAATGTAAATATCGTCGTGCGTGCTTATGATGAAGGCGTTGCGCTGCGCTATTTATTACCCGAGCAATCCGGTTTGAAAAATTTCACCATCCAAAATGAATTAACCCGTTTTGGTTTTGCAGGTGATTACACTTGCTTTGGTTTGAATCTTGGCAAGTTTGCCAATAGTCATGAAGGCGAATTCGATCCCATCAAAGCGTCGGCTATTCGCGAACATAATCTTTACGATAATCCGCTGGTGTGTAAAACCGGCATCGGTCAAACGACATTTGCGCTCGCAGAATCCGACGTGCGCGATTATCCCGGCAGCTGGTTTACGGGTCGTGGTGATGGTGGCTTAGGTGTTGATGTGCGTTTAACCCCACGCTTTGACAGTCGTGCTGATGGTTTGGAAAAAGCGGCGGTCCGCGCGACTATGACGGTGGCCGGTGTTAAATCGCCTTGGCGAGTGATTATGCTTGGTGATACTCCGGGTGCACTCACTGCATCATCTTTAATCGCTACACTCGGAGAGCCAACAAAAATAAAAAATACAGGCTGGATCAAGCCTGGAAAAACTGCATGGGATTGGTGGAATGACAATCAAGTTGTGCTGGAAAATACCAATGTAAAACCTGGTATGAATACCGAAACCTACAAAGCCTATATCGATTTTGCTGCAACACTTGGCCTTGAATATATTTTAATTGATGCCGGTTGGCATGAAGGTGCGGCATGGACGAACACTCCGGGTTCCGATGTATTAAAACCCATTGCTGCGATGGATCTACCAGAAATTTTGCGCTACGCAAAAAGTAAAAATGTCGGTGTTTGGGTGTGGTTGCAATGGAAGCAATTGGATTGGCAAATGGAGGATGCATTGAGCACTTACGAAAAATGGGGTATCAAAGGAATCAAAGTTGATTTTATGGATCGTTCTGATCAGGAAATTGTGGATTATTATCACAAGCTGCTGGCCACCACGGCGAAATATCACATCATGGTTGATCTGCACGGTGCGTATCCACCGAACGGTTTAGTTAGAACTTATCCGCATTATTTAACGCAAGAAGGTGTGATGGGTGCTGAGTACAACAAATGGAGTGCGCGCGTAACTGCAACACACAATGTGACGCTGCCATTTACCAGAATGATTCTCGGTCCCATCGATTACACCCCGGGCGGATTCCGTCACGCGACCGCAGAAGAATTTCCTGATCTGCGCCGCAATACCTTACCCTATGTAAAAACCACGCGCGGCCAAGCTCTTGCTATGTTTGTTGTCTACGACAGCCCATTGCAAATGCTGGCTGACTCACCCATCACCTACAGCAAAACCGACGGCAAATGGCCGCAGCCACAAAGCGAATGGGAAGAAGGCTTGGAGTTTATCAAAGACGTTCCGGTAAGTTGGGATGAAACAAAAATCCTGCAAGGCGATATCGGCGAATACATTGTTTCCGCGCGCCGCAAAGGTAAGGATTGGTATATAGGCGCGATGACTAACGAGTCCAGCCGAGCTATTACCATCCCGCTCAGTTTTTTGGATAAAGGTAATTACAGTGCGCAGGTTTGGGAGGATGGGAAAACAATTTCTACTCTGAACAAAAGTGAAGCTACGCAAAATAATAAGCAAACTATCACGCTCAAGCTAGCGCCTTCGGGTGGTGCGGTGGTGGTGTTTAAGAAGAAATAGGTTTTGGTTTTTTGATGGGGCGGGTTCGCAAAGCAAGACACGGGAGTTGAAGTGGAACCCGCTTTTCAAATCGCTAGTGCCACTACTGTATTGGTGAAATTTTTTTGCTGTACATCAATCGTAAATTTGCTTTTTCTTCCATTTATCATTTTCTTCGTCGAATTGTTTCCATTCTTTACTGGGTCCGTCCACGGCGGCTGCGGGTTTGGCTGTTGTTGCTGCGGGTGTTTCTGCGCCTTCTGGTGTTGCATCGGCTTTTTCTTGAAGCTTTGCGATGACAGAGTCGAGTTGTGCGATTTGTTTATCGAAACCATGACCCGCGTTTTCCGCTGCCAGGGCTTTGCGAGCGAGTGTGTAGTAGTGGGCAGCCAGACGCACTTTTCCGACTTGCTGGGATTGTCGCGCATTGAATACATGTCCATCCACCGACATTTGCAATACCAGTCGGTGGATCTGATCTACATAAGCCTCGGTTTGCACCTGATTAATCAGCTTTAACGTGGATTGTTGCATGACGAATTTATGAAGCTCTTGCAATAAGCCGTGCGCTTCCTTGATTTGCTGTGGATTATCCAAACGCACGCGCGCTTGTTGGCTGTTGTCTTTTTGTGTTGCGAGCAGGTTGGTGTAGAGATTGAACTGCTCGGCGTGAGTTGGGTCTTTGGACTCAAGGCGGGATAATTGCTCGCAGCAATCAATAAGGGCGCGATAGAGCAGGGCGGTCAAATCGTTGGATAAAAATCCTGCCGGAAAACCCGTAGCGAGATCCCGGAAAGAATTGCGTCGTGCACGTAGGGCAGTAATTAATCTTTGTCGTTGCACTCTTCGCTTTTCAATCGAATGCGACAAAAATAAATACCCTGCTAATAAAATCAGCAATACGAATATTGTGGCGATAACATAGGCAGACATGATGATTTAAAGGCCTTATCGGTTAAATGCTGGGCATATTAATAACTTAAGTATAGCACTGAAAAAAATGGCGCCAGAATTTGTACTTTATGGTCGCGATAAAAGCGCTAAGTGCTTGTTTCCACTCTGATAAAAAAAGAATTAAAAGTGTTGACACCAGCGGCACCTGTCCCTAGAATGCGCCCCACTTCTGACGCAGACATCGCCTTGAAAGAGACGGTCAAGTTTTGGAAGGTCCGGGTCCCCATCGTCTAGTGGCCTAGGANNGTTCGAGTCTCGTTTCCCGCTCCAACTTCTCTCACCAAGGGAAGTTAATGTAGTAAAAATCTACGTTTTATCTGTTAGTGAAGTACGTTTTATCGTTGTCACCTAGGCAACTTTCGAAATGTCCCCTTCGTCTAGTGGCCTAGGACACTGCCCTTTCACGGCAGTAACAGGGG
>DQHS01000110.1 GCA_003524365.1 Cellvibrio sp.
CGGGCCAGCCGTTTAACTGCGCATCATCAACTTTGCCGTTGTGTACCAGCAATATCGGCGTGGCTTGTTTAAACATCAAGGCGGTGCGAGGTATTCGCAGCTGTGAATCCAGAATCACGCGCAGCGGTTGTTTCGCAGCGGCTTCTTCGGCATTGGGCAACCCCAATTCATCAGCGCGCACCGTGAGCGAGGCATTGTCCTGCAAGATGGAATCAACACCGGAAATAATCGCACAGGAGCGAGCGCGTAAACGCTGTACATCGGCGCGGGCTTTAGGGCCGGTAATCCACTTGCTTTCACCAGATTCCATCGCCGTGCGGCCATCAATACTCATCGCCATTTTACAGCGCACATAGGGTAACTTGCGCTCCATACGGCGGACAAAACCGGGGTTGAGCGCACGCGCATCATCTTCCATAACCGGGCCATCAACTTGAATACCCGCGGCGCGCACCATGGCGATGCCATTACCGGAAACGAGCGGATTAGGATCTTCCATGCCGTAGACCAGACGCGCGATACCAGCGTCGATCAAGGCTTGTGAACAGGGGCCGGTTTTACCGGTGTGGCTGCAGGGTTCGAGGCTGACATAAGCCGTTGCACCGCGCGCACCGTCGTGAACTGCAGAGTCACCCGCTGCAGTTAACGCATGGACCTCGGCATGGGCTTCACCTGCGCGAATATGCCATCCTTCACCGACAACCTGCCCATCTTTCACCAGCACGCAGCCAACACGCGGATTGGGCATGGTGGTGTAGAGGCCGCGCTCCGCCAAACGAAACGCGTGCGCCATAAATTCAAAATCAACCGCAGATATGGTCATCAGAAAATTAGTCGTTTTCGGGTTGTTGTTCGAGGCGATCGATTTCCTGGCGGAATTCGTTGAGGTCTTTAAAGCGGCGATACACTGAAGCGAAACGCACGTAGGCGACTTCGTCCAGCTTTTGCAATTGCTCCATCACTTTTTCACCTACCAGCAAGGCTTTGACTTCACGCTCGCCGGTCGCCTGTAAAAAGTGTTTGATATGGTTAATTGCCGACTCAATCGCCTCGATACTTACCGGACGTTTTTCCAGCGCGCGCAATAAACCGGCGCGCAATTTGTTTTCGTCGAAGGGTTCGCGGGTACCGTTTTGTTTGATGATGCGCGGCATCACCAATTCAGCAATTTCAAAGGTAGTGAAACGCTCATGGCAGGATAAACACTCGCGGCGGCGGCGAACCTGATCGCCCTCAGCCACCAGGCGAGAATCTATAACTTTGGTATCTTCCGCACTACAAAACGGACAATGCATGATCATCGGCCCCAGCGATGGATAAAGTGGGCGCATACTATCACAAACAAGGGTATTTCGGACTCTACGAATCAGCTTCGCCCTGCAACCTGCAGGGCGAAGCCAAGACTGTAAATTATTGTAGGCGACTAACTTCCGAGGCGGCGAGCAAGAGCGCACCCACACCGTACAACTGGGTATCCTCCGGCAGGATTTTTTCGGGCGATGCGCCCACCTGCTGCACCCAACCCAATTTGCCCTGTTTATCCACCGCACGGGCAAGACCATTCCAACCTGCGGTAACAGCAGGTAAATATTCGACCCGTGGTAATAAGCCGTTATTTATTCCCCAAGCAAGACCAAAAGTCATAAAGCCGGTGCCGCTGGTTTCGGGTACATTGAATTCATCTTTATCTAACAATGAAGACGGCCAGAAACCGTTGGGTTGTTGCAGCTTTATCAAACTGGCAGCCATAGTTTTAAACAAATTTTCGTATTTTTGTTTGCGCGGATCATTTGCGGGAATTTGTTCAATCAATAATGGCAGTCCTGCAAACACCCAGCCGTTGCCACGACTCCAGAATATTTTTTTACCATTTTTACTGCGGCGTTCGAAAAAACGGCCATCGCGATAAAACAGCTGCTCATCTGTATCAAATAAATAATCGATAGTTGCTTGGTACTCTTCATCGACATAATCCAAATACGCGGAATCGCCCGTTTGTTTTCCAATTGCTGCCCAGACCGGCGGCGCCATAAATAAGGCATCGCACCAACACCAGCGACGCTGGCAAGTGGCTTCGCCCTGACCAGTAGGATCAGGAGCATATTCAAGGCTGTGGGTTGCACGATTCGCCATAATATCCTTGAACACTTTTTTCGTCAGCTCGATCAATTCGAGGTTGCCAGTGCGCGCGGCAACCGCCGCATAACTAAATCCGATTACCTGATCATCGGCATGCCAGTCTTTTTCACCCAGCTGCCACTGATTCATCTCACCTTTTTCAACAAGCGCCGCGAGGTATCGCGCATTTTCGGATTGATCAGCCCAGCGGCTCAAACCAACAAAAAAAGCGCCCTGAACCCAACCGCGCGGATTTTCCGTGTGATCACGAAAGGTGCGCACATAATCAAAGGATTGCATATGCGCTAATTGCCAATCGGCTGCGCGATTGGCAATGCCGGCAACATCGGTTTTGCTAACAGGATTCGTTGCACAACCGCTGACTAAACACAGTGCGAATAACACGAATCGTCGGACAACCCATGTGGTTTTATCGCCGCAGAAGCAAAGTAAATATTTCATCTAGATAGTTCCTGTAAAAAACCAAATTTTCTGGATCATCAGGCAAAAAAATCCCGTTCACATCCAGCACAATTATTGTTATGTCAGGTTATTTATTTAACGCAGAAATCTTAGGTTACTGATCCAGCAAAAAGCAGGAATTTACCGAGCTTTACCCAATAACCGACCAAGCTAGTGGCGAAGAACCCCACAATCAGTATTGCATTCAGCTACACAAATAAAAAGCCCGGACGAAGCCGGGCGAAAGGCAGACCAATCAGACAAAAAAAATCATATCCTGCTCAAAAGCTGCGCAAGATTTACACAGTGCATTTACACGCTTTAAGTGCCGCCTTATATTGAGTATCCAGTGTTTTAAATGCAGCCAATGCGTTGGTAACAGCTGCGGTCAAACCGGCGGTTTTGGCTTTTTCTGCTGTCGTTGCAGCAACAGCCGCGTTGTAGGTATTGGTTGCTGCGCTAACCGCAGCCGTAGCAGGCGCTATTTGTTGCTGAGCAGTATTAGCTGCAGTTACCGCCGCACTGATTTGCGCAACCAATGCATTGAATTTGGTGACGAGATTGTTATACGAGGTTAATTTGGATGCTTTGGCAGACGCAGTAGTTGCCGAATAATAGGCAGCCAGCGCGGTATTTAACTGCGACACCATTGGATTCACTTTGGCAATCAGCCCATTGTAGGTAGTAACCGCTGTTTGATAATTTTTGGTGGTGGTCGTGAGTGTTTTAATCGCAGCAGTCAACGCTGTTTTCGCTGCTTTTTCCGCAGCAGTTTTTGCTGTGATCGCCAGTTTATTAGCGCTCACTGCGGCTACAGCTGAAGAGTGTGCTGTACGTGCAGCGTCCACCTGAGCTTTTAATTCTGCCGCATTGGTGGCGCCGACACTGCTGGCCGAACTGGAAGATTTGCTGGATAACAGCGCCGCACTGGAACTGGATTTTGATGCAGCAACAGAAGATGCTGCACTGGAGACCGAAGCACCTGCATAATAATTCGCAATTTGCGGCCCGGTGATGCTCAGTGCGTGGCGGGCATCGGCACCGCTGGTGGTATTGGTGCGTACGACACCACACGCTAAATTATTTTTGCAAATAATATCGGGGTTGGAAAACTTGTACACCTTGCCTGTCCAATAATCCACATTAAATTCATTTTGGTAAGCCATGATGGTGGTAAATGAATTTGTTTCACCATGCCCCAGCGCATAATGAAGCACACCGCCCACGCCATCTTGCTTGCGTGAATGTTTTAAACCCATGTTATGACCCAGCTCATGGGCAGTCACATAATCACCGCAGGAGTTAATCGCCACATGGGAAAACATATAAGCTTTATAGCCCTCGCTCATAGCGCCATTGTTACCGCCCACCCAGGCAACACCACAACTGCCATGGGATGCCTTATACGGACGATAAAAAATTACCATGTCAGCTTTGTACTGTTCGCGCGCGGCGGCAACATCACTAAACGCAACGTGCTGGTTGAAGGTAATATTATTTAAAGCAGTTTCAGCGGCGTTGTCATCGGTGTAGCTGACGTTCATGGTTTTAGCCACGCGCACTTCAATATCAACACCACTATCGGCATAAATTTGATTAGTCACTTGGAAAATTTGATTGATGCGGGTAGTTGGATCACCGCCATAAAGCGCAGCAACACCATCGGTATAAACCACCAAGACATCGATGACAGTAGATGCCGCCAATGAAGGCAAGGTTAATGCCGATAAAATAATCGCAGAGGTAGAACGGATAAATTGTTGTACAAACATTTTCATAAAAAATTCTCTGTTGACTTTACTTAAAACCTTCCGTGATTAACAAAATCTGGAAACCATTTTCCAAATCATTGCGCGCGTCCGTTAAAGCCAAACCAACTGCCGCTATGTTTTGTTACACATATAACGCATGCCTCCACTTAAAAACTTGCGTTGTTGTTAAGTTAATGAACAAATTACTTACTCGTGGTCATGCAAATGTGGCACTTCCAAATAATCATTTTTACCCAGTTGGGATAACTCAAACTCGGAAGGATTTTTGTAAACCCAGCCGCTGCCATTCACAGATTCCAAAGTGTAACTGCCGTTAGGAGTGGTGATAGTGGCGAATACTGAGTTGCCACCATAGGTCATCACCACCGGGTATTCGTCGCCATGTCCATCCAGATGACCGCGCCAGCTGTAATCACCATTGGGGTTGGTACTGCTTGATTCCACATTCACCTGCAAACGCTCACCACCGGGTAAAGTCAAACCGAGTTGCTGCCCTGGCTCGGGGTAATTGGGGTTTTCCATATCCACACTAACCGGTTCATACACTGAAACACTCTCCGGCAACGTCATGGATGGCGTTGCTTGACCAGAATCCGCCAACGTCCAGGCGTCGGGCGCAACCGTGCCAGATACCGGTGACGCAACCTGTGTTGGCACATTGGCGATTGGTGCATTCACCGTTGGTGCATCCAGTGTTTTTTGCGCACGCGCCAACTCAGAGGCAGCCTGCTGCATCAAAGGGTCATTTGCTAGGGGTAGTGGTGCGGCATCCAATACTGCTTGCAAGCGCTGGTCAGGGTACAAAAGGGTATCTTCACGGGCGATCTGATAAGCCAGCACGGCGAGCATCACCGCTACCGTCAGCAGGTAAAAACGCTTGCTCTTGCTCGCCGTAATGAATGCCATTTACCCGATCCAACTCAATTTTCGATTGTTTAAAAATAGGCCTTATCGATCAACAAATCGAATTTTTATTACTCTTTGTGAGTAAATATTATAATTTACATAAAAATTAATACGTAAAGTAATTAAAAAGATGGCGTTGATTATGAAAGGGGGTTTTCTTAGATGCTGTAATCGATGCTATCAGAAGATCGAAAATGAGGCTTCGCGGCCTCTGCCCTCCCGCATGCTCTGTGTTCGCTGGCGCACCGCGCCAAGTAATCTTACCGCCTATACTGCGGCCAAATTAAACGCACCTTGTTTACTTGTTTGAGCGGTCCAGAAGGCTCTCTCTCCTGACAAACTGCCGCTATATCTAACCCACTAAAAAGGCACCTTATGAAACACTCCCTTCTTTTATTAACACTGATTGGCTCCATTGGCCTTGCCGCGTGCGAACGCCAAACAGACACAGTAGTGGTCACAGTCCCCGGTCCGGCTGGCGAAAAGGGTGCAACTGGCGATACTGGCAATACAGGTAACCGAGGCGCAACTGGCGTCGAAGGCGTACAAGGAGCGACGGGTAATACAGGTAACACCGGAAATACAGGTGACACTGGAGCAACTGGAGATATGGGTGCAACAGGTGATGCTGGCGCTACCGGAAATACTGGTAATACTGGAAATACCGGTGACACAGGAGAGACAGGAGCAACGGGTGATACTGGTTCAGCGGGTTCTACCGGCAGCACCGTGATTGTAGTTCCCCAGTAGTCGAACATTGGATTTGCGGGCGGCGAAGTTTGCCGCCAAAAACAAAAAGGCAGCCACACAGGGCTGCCTTTTTGTTATCAAATAGCTGTTGATTACTCTGCGTAGACAGGGAACTTCTTACACAGCTCAGATACTTTCGCCTTGACACTAGCGATAACTGCATCGGCATTGCCCGCTTCCAGCGCATCAAAAATATCGCAGATCCAGTTGGTCAACTGTACGCATTCAGCTTCACCAAAACCACGGGTGGTAATTGCTGGTGTACCTACGCGGATACCGGAGGTCACGAAGGGTGAACGCGGATCGTTAGGCACGGCGTTTTTATTGACAGTGATATGCGCTTTGCCCAAGGCTTCATCCGCATCTTTACCGCTGTAGGATTTGCCGATCAGGTTCACCAGCATCAAGTGATTTTCCGTACCGCCAGAAACGATATCGATCCCGCGTTCGAGGAAGGTTTTGGCCATCGCTTTAGCGTTTACAACCACTTGTTTCTGATACGCCTTGTACTCGGGAGTCATGGCTTCTTTAAAGCTGACCGCTTTAGCAGCGATCACATGCATCAAAGGACCGCCCTGGCCGCCGGGGAATACGGCAGAGTTGAGTTTTTTCTCGAGCTCTTCGTTGGCCTTGGCAAGGATGATACCGCCGCGTGGGCCGCGCAGGGTTTTATGAGTAGTCGAGGTAGTTACGTCAGCGATTTGTACCGGGTTAGGGTAAACACCTGCAGCAACCAGACCGGCCACGTGCGCCATATCCACAAACAGATAGGCACCCACTTTATCGGCGATATCGCGGAAACGCTGCCAATCCAACACTTGTGAATAGGCTGAAAAACCAGCAACGATCATCTTGGGTTTGTGCTCAATAGCCAGGCGCTCTACTTCGTCATAATCGACCAAACCAGTCTCAGGGTTTAGCCCATATTGCACAGCATTGTAAATTTTACCAGAGAAGTTCACTTTGGCACCGTGAGTGAGGTGACCGCCGTGAGCCAAGCTCATGCCCAGAACGGTATCGCCCGGTGAGCAGAGTGCAGCGTAAACCGCATTGTTCGCTTGTGAACCAGAGTGCGGCTGTACGTTGGCGTAATCAGCGCCGAATAGCTCTTTTGCGCGGGAAATCGCGAGGGCTTCGGTCACATCCACGTACTCACAGCCACCGTAGTAGCGCTTGCCCGGATAACCTTCAGCGTACTTGTTGGTCAACTTGGTGCCTTGAGCTGCAATCACCATAGGGCTGGTGTAGTTTTCCGAGGCAATCAACTCGATATGCTCTTCCTGGCGCTGGCCTTCATTCTGGATGGAAGCCCAGATTTCGGGGTCAAAAGAAGCAATAGTTTGGTTTTTATCAAACATAGGTAAGTCCTGAGTTGACCTGCGAGCCGCACAATTGGCCGAGGTTATGGATGGGAAGGGGGAAAGTTTAGGGGGCGCATTGTACACCAGACGCCCAAAAAGCTGCCACGCAAAAAACTCATGCAGCACAGCAATTCCATTCATGACCACCATAGAATTCAACTAATGCAGAGGCCAAAGCACCAAAAAGGAGCACAACTTACTATCCCCCGTCGTTAGCTACTAATTCCCCTCCCTGCGCGAGCAGCATATTCACATCAGATCCCGCAATGAATTTGCCCTACAGCGCATTTCCCGCGTTTTTTTGGCGTCATCCCGACAGATAGGCCTCGCTTTTGCAGTAACTAGCCTGATGATTATCAACACGCCGGCTCGCAGGCTCGTTCAGCTCGGTTCCGGCTTTTAAGGAAAGCACATGGTTTTTCAGTATTACAGACAGTTTCGTTCATGGGCGCTGGGTATAGCGATGCTGGGCGCGCTAACGCAGGTTCAGGCACAGACTGGTGGCAGCAGTGCCAGCTATCGCATCGGTGCAGGGGATGAAATCCGTATCAGCGTTTACGGGCAGCCGGAGTTAACAGCGGAAACCCAGGTCAGCGCCGATGGCATGGTAATGGTGCCTTTGCTCGGTAATCTGCCTATTGCGGGCAGTACCAGCGCCGTCGCCGCCGCCTTGATTGCCGGGCGGTATGAACAAGGCAACGTTCTTAAAAATGCCCAAGTAAACCTGCTGGTGACCAAATACCGTAGCCAGGTAGTAGCCATCCTCGGCAAGGTCAATAGCCCTGGCAAGCTGGTGCTCGAAGGCCCGACCAGCCTGACCCAGGCACTGGCCTGGGCAGGCGGTATAGCCGCCAATGGCAGCGAGCGNNGGCATGTACAGCCTCGACCGCCCACTCAATGTACGTCAGGCACTCAGTGCCGGAGGCGGCCCAACGGCGCGCGCCAGTGAGAGCAGCGTGAAAGTGTTCCGCCAGCAAGCGGGCGGATCGGTTCAGGAACTGCGCGCCAAGCCCGATGACCGGGTTCTGGATGGCGATGTCCTGGTAGTTAAGGAAAGTCTTTTTTAACGGGAGCGACAAATGAACCCAACTACCCTGATTGGCATTTTGTGGGCGCGCAAATGGGCGATTATTGCCACCAGCCTTGCGGTCTTGGCTGCTGCACTGCTGCTAACGCTGCTCACCCCCAAATCCTACACCGCCGCGACTGATCTGCTAATTGATAATCGCGGGCTGGACCCTATTAGCGGGCAAGCCCAGCCGGGGCGTATCACCAGCGGCTACCTGTCAACCCAGACGGACATCATCCGCAGCCGTAATGTTGCCATTAAAGTGATGACCGAACTGGCTCTAGCCAACCGCCCGGCGCTGCTCAAGGCGGTCAAGCTGACCGGCGATACCACCCAGGATCTTCGCCTTATACTTGGCTTTTTGGCACAGGGCTTGGGCGTGACGCCCAAACGCGATAGCAATGTGCTGACCATCAGTTTCAAGGCGCAAGACCCAGCACTTGCCGCCCAGCTCGCCAATGCCTTTGCCCAAGCCTATATGATCACTAATCTGGAACTGCGCATTGAACCGGCCAAACAAACCAGCCAGTGGTACAACGAGCAGCTGACCGGGTTGCGTAATGAGTTGATCGAGAAGCAAAACCTGTTCTCCACTTATCAAGAAGAACACAACATTCTCGCCTCCTCAGACCGTTTGGATTTGGAATCCGCCAAGCTAGCCGATTTATCTTCCATGCTGATTGCCGTGCAAAGCGAGCGTTTGAACTCCCAAAGCCGCAGCGATCAGATTGCCAATACCGCTGCCAATCCCAAAAAAGGCCAACTGGATACCCGCGGGCTGGATAACCCGCAGGTGCAAAATCTGGCCGCTACTCTGGCGCAAGCCCAAGCGCGCCTGATTGAAGTAGCACGTCAGGTTGGCGAAAACCACCCACAATATAAGCAGGCACGGAGCGAAGTAGACACACTGAAAAAGCAAATGGATCTTATGCTGGAGCTTATCAGCGGCAGCTTGCAGTCGTCGGTGGAATTGTCACAAGCGCGTGAAGAGCAGCTCAAGATCGAATTAGCGCGTCAGAAAGAGTTGGTGTTACAACTAAGCCGTAACCGCAATGAGCTCACCTTGCTCAAACAGGAGGCCGATAATGCCCAGGCCGCCTACGATGCAGCACTGGCGCGCAGCGCCCAATCGCGTCTGGAAAGCCAGATCGCCACTACCGATGTCGCCGTGCTCAACAGCGCTACACCACCCTCACGACCCACCTCACCCAAAACTGCCATGACCCTGATACTGGCCTGTGTGGCGGGGCTGTTGCTGGGCACAGCTATCGCACTCGGCTGGGAATGGCTGGATCAGCGTATTCGCCACCCTCAAGACCTTGAACAGGGGCTGGGTTTGGCGTTGCTGNNGCTCTATTGAAGGAGGCGAAGGTATGAACGATCTTGCAGCACAAGCCATCAACGGCGATGCTCGGCTCGCCCATGTAATGCACACCGGCAGCCAGCCTACCGGTGCCACTCAATCATCAACCCAAATGGGGCCTATGCTGGTGGCGATGGGCAAACTCAGCCAGAAAGACCTGTCGCTGATACTTGCCATGCAAAAACGTGAAGGGCTGCGTTTTGGTGAAGCGGCGCTGAAATTGGGAGTGGCGAAGCAAGAGGACATTAACGCCATCCTTGCCGAGCAGTTTGCCTATACCCAGACACCGGCTGTGTCGAGCAAACTCGACCATCGTTTAAACGCCCTATTCCAGCCTGACAGCCCCCAAGCCGAAGCCCTGCGCAGTCTTCGCAGTGAGCTGATGCTGCGCTACTTCAACCCCCAACCACATGGTTCGCTGGCACTGGTAAGTGCCGAAGACGCCGAGGGATCCGCACTCGCGACGGCCGACCTCGCGGTCTGCTTTGCACAATTAGGGCTGCGCACCCTGCTGGTGGATACCAATCTGCGGGCGCCCCAACTCAACCGCCTGTTCCATCTACCGGAACACGCGCCGGGTTTATCCGACTGGCTTGCTGACCGCAGTGTAGTCGCACCAACCAATATCGATGCAGTGCGCTCGCTCTGGCTGCTACCCGCTGGCACCCGCGCGCCCAACCCCCAGGAGTTGCTCTCTGGCAGGCACTATCAGGAACGCCTGCGTGCTCTGGCGAATCAGTTTGATGTCACTCTGATCAGCACCGCCCCCATGGATTCCAACCGCGATGCGCAGATTGTCGCGGCGCAGTCTGGCGCCGCTCTGCTGCTCGCACGCCAGCACCAGACCCGTACCCAAGCGCTGGAAATTATCTGCAGCAGGTTGCGCGATTTAGGGGTGCGGCTGCTAGGTGCCGCCCTGCTGGGCTAGAAACGGGATTGAATTAGGTCAATCAGGTTCCGGGAGACTTGCGCATGAGAAACAAACATCACCCGACCAATATTCTTCCGGCCGATGCAGCCAGTCGCGATCAGCGGTTAGTGACCGGCATACTGCTGGCGGCTGTGTGTTATCAGGCGTTACTGTGTCTGCTGAACACCTTTGGCCTGCGCACATCGGTCGCTATTGTGGGGCTGACCGAGGGGTTGATCATGCTTGCCTGCCTGCCCCTACTGCTACGCCGCCTGCTGCCGGGACTGATTACCATCGCTCTGCTGGCAGGCGCTTACTTCTGTATGGCAGCCATTGCGAGCGGCCAACTCAACCCTAAAACATTCCGCGATCTGGCCATTCCCCTGTGTTTTTTCTGGCTGGGCTGCAACCTTGGCCGGCCCGAATTGGTAGAGCGGGCACTGGTGCCAATCATTTGGTTGGTGATAGGACTGGGCCTGTTTGAACTGTTGATGTTGGATACCTACACCCATTTTTTCGATATTTTCAGCTACTACGTCAGCATCGGAAACCTCGCACCTATTACCGATTATGTGCGCGAGAGCAAACTGCAACTCAACGGCACCCGCCCCGAAGGTATAGGCCGAACCCTATTGCCAGGTTTGCTCGGTAATCACCGGGTGTCGTCCGTATTTCTGGAGCCGGTATCGCTGGGCAACTTCGCCACTATCATCGCCGCCTGGGGGCTGAGCCGCGACGCGCGCGATTGGCGCAAGGGCCTGTTTTTTGTGAGCACAGCCGTGGTGATGATTATTTTGTGCGACTCGCGTTTTGCGCTCATACTTCTGCCGTTAATGCTGATAGCTCGCTTTTTTTTACGCGGCGCAGCATTCAATCTAGCCTTGCTCGCGCCCTTTGTTGCGATTGGACTGGTCTTGCTGATTGGCGTAACCACTTCCGAATACGGCGACAACTTTACGGGCAGAATTGCCCTAAGTGGCTGGGCATTGTTGGAATTTGATCCTCAACTGTTGCTGGCCATAACCACTCCTCGCTTTTACGGTGATATGGGTTACGCCTACTTGATTGCCGGTTTTGGCCTACCGCTGTGCCTGTTACTCTGGTTTAGCCTTTGGCTACAACCTATGCCCGACGAACGCGGCCGCCGCTTTCGTGCCTTTATTGCACTATACATTGCACTCATTCTGGCAATCAGCGGTTCCTCGTTATTTGCCTTCAAGACCTCTGCACTGCTCTGGTGCCTGCTCGGTTGTCTGCTGCAAAATCCGGCGCCGCACGCCATCCGCCGCACCTATTCAGGCACATCTATTCACGACATATCCAATCCAGGCACAGCTAATCCCAGTACCCTGCCCAATTTCGCTTCCCTCAGGGTCGCTCTTGCACGAGGCAAACCATGACTGTCAGTGTCACCCATGTAGTACGCCAATATTTACCTTCGATTGGCGGTATGGAAGAGGTGGTGCGCAATATCGCCCGCCACCAGTTGCGCTCCGGACAGGGGACGACGCGCATAATCACGCTCGACCGCTTGTTCCGCAACACCGATGAACCCCTGCCAGCGCGGGAGTGGATCGACGGCATTGAAGTCATCCGTCTACCCTACCGGGGCTCTAGCCGCTATCCGCTCTGCCCAGCGGTGCTCAAGTATGTGGGCGAAAGCGACCTGATCCATGTGCACGGGGTGGATTTCTTTTACGATTTCCTCGCCGCCACCCAATGGCTGCACCGGCGTCCGCTGCTGCTGTCTACCCATGGCGGCTTCTTTCACACGCGTTTTGCCTCGCGCGCCAAACTGGCCTACTTCAATACCGTCACGCGCCTCTCCGCCCATGCCTACAGCCAAGTGGTTGCCAC
>DQHS01000338.1 GCA_003524365.1 Cellvibrio sp.
GAGTTGTATTACAACGATTTTAATACCGAAGAAAATGGTACCAAGACCACCGCATTGGTAAACCTGGTTCAACGTCTGTTGACCAATGGTGTGCCAATTGATGGTGTTGGTTTCCAAATGCATGTAATGAACGATTATCCATCAATCGCGAATATTCGTGCGTCACTGCAAAAAATTGTTGCACTCAGTCCAACGCTGAAAATTAAAATCACCGAGTTAGATGTGCGTCTCAATAATCCCTATGATGGCAATTCAAGCAATGATTACACCAACCGCAATGATTGCACCGTGTCATGTGCAGGGCTTGATCGTCAAAAGGCGCGCTATAAAGAAATCGTGCAGGCTTATCTGGATATAGTTCCACCGGCTCGCCGTGGTGGTATTACCGTGTGGGGAATTGCAGATCCCGACAGTTGGTTTTACACCCATCAAAATCTGCCGGATTGGCCATTGTTATTTAACGATAACCTGCAACCTAAACCGGCCTATCAGGGCGTGCAGGAAGCGTTGAATGCAGCTCAATAGTTAGTGTTTAGTCATCGCGAGGGTTATTTCGTAAAGTTGAAATAGCATTGCGATTGTTCGAAAAAACCGCAGGGGCCTCCCTGCGGTTTTTTCATTTAAGAGGGTAAATATTTGGCGATATGCGCTGACTATGCTATCTATAACTAACTCGTTCAGACTATTAATAATAACGGAGTTGTAATTATGCCCATATCCCCCGAATTAGCCGCTGAAATGCAAGTGTTGCGTATGTTTGATACCAGCACCAGCCAATCTGGGCTCAAGGTTCACTCAGATGCCTCCCCCGATGTGATTGCCGCAACCCGCAGCTTATTTGAAAAACAATTAACCACCCAAATCGATGGTGGTTACTTAACTCCGCTTGGCTATGAGTGCTCTGTGCATCTACAGCAAGTAATCCAAATCCTGAATTCCAAGCCTTTACTGTAAAAATGTAGAGTAACTGCCCCTTTATTATCGGTGCAGGTTATCGACCCGGTGAAAATCCCGTCCAGCGCAGACGCGATTGCACCAGTATAAAAACCTAACAAAAAATATTTCGTGAGAGATCAAACATGCCAACTTTCCATATCTTTTTGGTAAGGATTTTTTTGCTTATGCTTTTTTCTCCCCCGCTGCTTGCAGAAGCAGAAGTGACGCGTATTCCGTTAAATAACGGTACAGTCACAATTGAAATCACGCCCGATATCGGCGGCCGCGTCTTATCGGCGAGCCTGGTTGATAAGCCCAATTTCTTGCATGTTGGCGCCGCCGTCGAGAGCGATCCCAACCCGTCGGTAACACCTGAGTCGAATAATATTGCTTATTTTGGCCATGAAACCTGGGTTGGTCCGCAGAGCCAATGGTGGGTACATCAACTGTTAAATCCCCAACGTGCTGCAGCAAAAGCGGTGTGGCCGCCAGATCCTTTTTTAATTCTCGCGAAAAATACTGTGCAGGGAAAAAATGCACAGCAAATTATTTTGCAAAGCCCCAATAGCCCGGTATCGGGTGTGGTGATGCAAAAAACATTTTCTTTAGTCGAAGATAAACCCAATCAAATTCGTTTGGATGTGACGGCGCAAAATATTCGCGATTCAAAAATTGCCTGGGATATCTGGTTTAACACACGCGTACCTCATACAACGAATGTTTATGTACCTGTTGCGAGCATGAGCGATGTGCGCGTCGAACATTTCACTGATGCTACTTACGGTCCGTTGGAGCACAATTTCAGTGACGGGTTTTTTGCGCTGGAAAATTTTTCACCCAGCACGCATCAGGGGCGTAAAGGCAAAGTATTTATCCAGCCCGCGCAGGGTTGGATGGCAGCGTTTCACGATCAACAACTGCTGATTATCCAATTTGCCTTACAGCCGAAAAGCGCGATTCATCCGGAACAGGGGCAAATTGAACTTTATCAGGAATTTCTAGCCGCCAGTCCGGAGGAGGGCTTGTTGGAACTTGAGGTGCACGCGCCATACAGGTCGCTCAAACCCCGTGAAACTATGTCGGCGACAGAAGTCTGGACGATTTTGCCTTATAACAACGTGCAAACACCCGCTGCCCAGCGCGCGTTTTTGCGGGAACTTGTTACTAAATCGAGCGTATTGGCGCCTCTGTAAAAAATCGGATTGTCTTAATTGTCAGAACCCCGGATTGGCAGGCCAGTCCGGGGTTCTTTGTTTTCGATCATCACTACTTTTTGGATTCACGTGCTGGTCCTGCCATATACCCAAAAGTATATTTAAGTCACAAAGACCATAACAAAATGATGTTTTGTTATTGATTTGTGATCCATTAGTATTAATTAACATATTTAATATATAAAATTATCACCGCCAATAAAAATGATCAGGTGAGGAAGTTTCTAGCAAATCCAGCTGTCGTTAATAATCCTAATAAATGAGACTCATCAGAATGAAATTAAAACAACTCGTATCTTTGATGATACTGGGCGCGTTCGTATCTGGCCCAATGCTATCAACCACTACTTCAGCGCAAACCTCCGAAGCTTACAACTGGGATAGCCTTGCCATTGGTGGAGGCGGCTTTGTCTCGGCGATTTTGCCCAGCAGGACGGAGCAGGGCGTAATTTATGCCCGTACCGATGTGGGCGGCGCCTATCGTTGGGATAAAACCAACAGCCGTTGGGTCTCCATGCTCGACTGGGTATCGGAAGAGCAGACTGGCTATCTCGGCGTGGAATCTATCGCTATAGATCCAAAAAATGCTGCCAAAGTCTATCTACAAGTGGGCATCAGTTATTTCAACAGCGGAAAAACCGCGATTTTGCGCTCCAACGATTACGGTAAAACCTTCTCCATTACCGACGTGACTAACCAATTCAAAGCCCACGGCAATGGCATGGGGCGCCAGAACGGTGAGCGTTTGCAGGTAGATCCGGGTTCAAGCAACGTGCTTTATGCCGGCACCCGCTGGAACGGATTGTTCAAAAGCACCGATTCAGGTGCGACCTGGACGCGTTTGTCCGGTTTGAATATCACCACCACACCCAACGAGAACGGCATCAGTTTTGTTGCGCCCGATCCTCTCAGCGTATCCGGCAGTGTCGCGCAGCGTTTAATTGTCGGCGTGTCCCGCTTCGGCTCAGTTGGCGCCAACCTTTATCGCAGCAACGATGGTGGCGCGACCTTTACTGCCATCGCTGGCGCGCCTACAGCCTACATGCCGCAGCGCGCGGCTTACGCGGGTGACGGTAATCTCTATATCACTTACGCCAACGGTGCTGGCCCACACGCTCACTGGGCGCAGCCTGAGCCAATGGATGCCGGTCAGATCTGGAAGTACAACATCGGCACTGGTTCATGGACCAATGTGACGCCTGCCGGATATACCCGCGCGTTCAGCGGCATCAGTGTCGACCCGAATAATCCGCAGCGGTTGGTGGCATCAACTGTGAATACCTATCTGCAACAGGGTGATGCTTGGGGCGACCGTTTCTTTATCTCCACCAATGGCGGCGCCAGCTGGACAGATATAGTGCAGCGCGGATTTGCCGATGATTCCAACGGAGTTTCATGGGTTGCGGGTCAATCTATCCACTGGGCGGGGTCGATCGAGTTTGATCCATTTGATACAAAAGCCGTCATGGTCACTTCAGGCAATGGCATTTTCAAAACCGGCAATATCGACGCGACCACCACTACCTGGACGTTTAACGTTAAAGGTTTGGAAGAAACGGTACCGCTCAATATTGTCAGCGTGCCTAATGGCCCGCTATTAACGGTGATTGGCGACTACGACGGCTTTCGCCATACCGATATCACCCAGTACGCGCCTATTCATAATCCGCGCATGGGCACTACGACTGGTCTGGCTGTGGCACCACAGGCGACCAATATAGTCGCGCGAGCTGGCGGCGGTGATTCTCCTGCCATCTATACCTCTACTGATACCGGTGTCACTTGGACTAAAGCGGCGACGATGAACGGCAAGAATGGTCAGCTGGCGCTTTCGGCCAATGGCGGTGTGTTGCTCCATAGCCCGCAGGATTCCACCACGACCTACCGCTCCACTAATCTCGGTTCAACTTGGGTGGCGGTGACGGGGTTGAGTGTGAGCAATGCGCGTCCGGTGGCTGATCCAGTCAACTCCAACAAGTTCTACGCTTACAACAACGGCACCATGATGGTAAGTACCAACGGCGGCATGTCCTTTGCGGCGGCAGGCAGTCTTGCGTCGGGCGGTTCTAATGTGATTCGCCTGGCGCCAGGGCGCGAGGGCGATATCTGGGTTCCACTCTTTGGTGGTGGATTGGCGCGTTCGACTAACTCGGGTTCGTCGTTCAGCAGTATCAGTGGGGTGACTTACGCCAGTGCTGTCGGTTTTGGTAAAGCGGCGACAGGGGCAACTTATCCGACGGTTTATATCTGGGGAACGGTGAACGGCGTGCGCGGTGTATTCAGGTCAACCAATACTGGCAGCAGTTGGGTACGCGTTAATAACGATGCCCAAGAATTTGGCGGCCCGGCGAATGGTCAGTTCGTTATTGGCGATATGAATACCTACGGTGTGGTGTATATGAGCACGGCCGGTCGCGGTGTCGCTTACGGTAAACCCGCCGGTGTGGTGGCATCTTCGAGTGCGCCGAGCAGTGTGCCCTTGAGCAGTTCAAGTCGCTCATCGACCCCAAGCAGTGTGGTGTCCTCCAGTCGCTCATCAACACCGAGCAGTGTTGCATCATCAAGCCGTCCATCAAGTTCAGTGGCCAGCTCGATTGCCAGCTCAGTTGCGAGTAGTACAGCAGCCAATAACTGTACTTATGTAGTGAGCAATCAATGGGGTACAGGTTTTACGGCGGCGATTCGTATTAAAAATAATCGCACCACCGCAATTAATGGTTGGAGTGTTAATTGGGTGTATAGCGATGGCAGTCGCGTTACCGGCGGATGGAATGCCACTATCACTGGGAGCAATCCTTATAACGCTGTCAACGTGGGTTACAACGGCACTATTCAGCCTGGTCAAACCGTTGAGTTTGGATTCCAGGGTACCAAGCCAGCTAATGCAAATGCTGCAATTCCTGCAGTGACGGGCGCTGCGTGTAATTAATTTTTTGTGTCATTAATGTGTGTCGTTCTGCCCGGTCGAAAGGCCGGGATTTTTTATTTACGATAATGTGAAATTTGTAAACAACAATGTTTAGTGATGTGCTGTCAGTTTTTCGATTGTGTTTTCACTATGTTTGGATAAATCGTTCAACAAATGCATGCAGGATGGATTCGGGTTGGTTGTCCGAGCGGCATTTATCAACGCCAAAATATGTTCTTCCGCGCTAATACGTTGCGCTAAGGCTTCGTTGGTATAGTCAGCGGACAAGGCTGCTCCTAAATGATGGAGCATCATTTCACCGGTTTCTTTATCTGGGTCAGGAACTGAAGGTAAATCTCCCAAGTCTCTAATAGCTATTTCCAAACGAGCTAAAAATAATTTTTTGTTTTTAGCAGCTTCCAGAAAAATGTCTGCAATATCCGGGTTTTCTACCAATTCGGTTGCATCTTGATAGTGATCAATACTTTCACGGCAGGCGATCAACAGTTCGTTGAGTGCAACTTCGGTATCTGAAAGTAAACGAAACATGCTGTACTCCTAGGGAAATTTAAGGCGTGGTTTAATTGGGTGACGGTCTAATCACTTCCAGTGCGCGCGGAATTACTTCGAATATTGCTGGTGTTTTGCTGACGGGTTCTCCGTCTGCATGAATTTCTTTTGCGTGTTTGGTTTTAATTTCAATTCGTTTGCCGGAAATGGTAAATGTTTTTTGCATCTGGCTATGTTTTCCATAGCGCAATAGAGGTGCCCTGGTTAATAATTCCCACAAAGTTGATGGTGGCAAGCTATATAAGCAGAGTAAACCGTCATCAATTTCAGAGTTCTCATCAATCACGTTTCCGCCACCGTAATATCGGCCATTACCAACTGCCAATTGAATGGAGCGCATCTGATGCGACTCACCTTTTACCGTTATGGTCACGTGAAATGAGCGATTATTTTTGAATGCCGCGAAGGCTGCTTTCAAATAACTCAAAACCCCCCATTTCTTTTTAACTTCTGGTGTTACCGTCACACAGAAGTTAACACCAGAAGTTAAAAAGAAATG
>DQHS01000239.1:0-5840 GCA_003524365.1 Cellvibrio sp.
GTACAATGTTGAGTTGATCGGCGCTAAAGAAGAAGCCATCAACATGGCAGAAGACCGCAACCTGTTTGACCAAGCCATGAAGCGTATTGGCCTTTCATGTGCGCGCGCAAAAATCGTTCACACTCTTGAAGAAGCTAAAGAAGCACCGAAAGAGTTCGGTTTCCCGTGCATCATTCGCCCGTCATTTACCATGGGTGGTTCCGGTGGTGNNTCTGCTCGATTGAAAACTTTGATCCAATGGGCGTGCATACCGGCGACTCCATTACTGTTGCACCGGCACAAACCCTCACCGATAAGGAATACCAAATCATGCGTAATGCATCGATTGCGGTATTGCGTGAAATCGGTGTGGAAACTGGCGGTTCCAACGTGCAATTTGCGGTGAATCCGGTTGATGGCCGCATGGTAGTGATCGAGATGAATCCGCGTGTGTCGCGTTCATCCGCACTTGCGTCCAAAGCGACGGGTTTCCCGATTGCAAAAATTGCGGCCAAGTTGGCGATTGGTTATACCCTCGACGAATTGCAAAACGAAATTACTGGCGGCGCAACACCTGCATCGTTTGAGCCATCAATCGATTATGTTGTTACCAAAGTGCCACGCTTTACCTTTGAAAAATTCGGTGAAGCTGATGCACGTTTAACAACGCAAATGAAATCTGTTGGTGAAGTGATGGCGATTGGTCGCACTTTCCAAGAGTCGTTGCAAAAAGCATTGCGCGGTTTGGAAGTTGGCTCTGCTGGTTTTGAATCCAAAGTGGATTACACCACCGAAGAAGGCGCTGCAAAAGTTCGTCGCGAATTGAGTACTGCTGGCGCCGAACGTATTTGGTATCTCGGCGATGCATTCCGCATGGGCATGAGTGTTAACGATGCGTTTAATCTCTCAAAAATCGATCCATGGTTTTTGGTGCAAGTAAAAGAGTTGATTGATATCGAGCAGTCACTGCGCGGTAAGTCACTCAGCGATTTGAATGCCGACAAATTATTCCAGCTCAAGCGCAAAGGTTTTTCTGACAAGCGATTGGCACTTTTGGTTGGTGCGACTGAAAAAGCAGTGCGTCATCATCGCCAGGGTTTAAATATTCGTCCTGCGTACAAACGTGTAGATACTTGCGCGGCTGAATTCTCTACCTCGACTGCGTATATGTACTCAACCTATGAAGAAGAGTGCGAAGCGAATCCGAGTGATAAGAAAAAGATTTTGGTTATTGGCGGCGGTCCTAACCGTATCGGTCAAGGTATCGAGTTCGATTACTGCTGCGTACATGCGGCACTGGCGATGCGCGAAGACGGTTACGAAACCATTATGGTTAACTGTAACCCCGAAACTGTATCTACCGATTACGATACCTCTGATCGCTTGTTCTTTGAACCAGTGACATTGGAAGACGTACTTGAAATTGTTCATAAAGAAAAACCGGTCGGCGTGATTGTGCAATTCGGTGGGCAAACTCCGCTGAAGTTAGCGCGCGCACTTGAGGCAGAGGGCGTGCCTATTATCGGCACCAGTCCCGATGCTATCGATAAAGCTGAAGACCGCGAACGCTTCCAACAAATGATCCACAAATTGGGTCTGTTGCAACCGCCTAACGCGATTGTGCGCTCGCTTGAAGAAGCGTTACTGGCCGCTGATAAAGTTGGCTATCCATTAGTGGTTCGTCCGTCTTATGTGTTGGGCGGCCGTGCGATGGAAATCGTTTATAAAGAAGATGAGTTGCGCACTTATATGCGCACCGCAGTACAAGTATCAGAAGACGCACCTGTGTTGCTCGATCACTTCCTGAATAACGCTATCGAAGTGGATATTGATTCCGTGTCAGATGGTGAGCAAGTTGTTATCGGCGGCATCATGCAGCACATTGAACAATGTGGTGTTCACTCCGGTGACTCCGCTTGTTCATTGCCACCTTACTCGCTGCCTGCCGAAGTGCAGGACGAAATGCGCGAGCAAGTAAAACAAATGGCAATTGAATTGGGCGTGATCGGTTTGATGAATACCCAGCTCGCTTATCAAGATGGCAAAATTTATGTCATCGAAGTAAATCCGCGTGCGTCGCGTACTGTGCCGTTTGTGTCCAAATGTATTGGTGTGTCGCTGGCGAAAGTCGCTGCGCGTTGTCAGGCCGGCACCTCGCTGGCAGACCAAGGCTTTACCAAAGAAATTATTCCGACTTATTTTAGCGTGAAAGAAGCCGTGTTCCCGTTCAATAAATTCCCGGCAGTTGACCCGATCCTCGGGCCAGAAATGAAATCGACCGGTGAAGTGATGGGCGTTGGCGACACCTTTGGTGAAGCCTACGGCAAGTCGCAATTAGGCGCCAGCAATCGCATCCCGGCAACGGGTACTGCGTTTTTAAGCGTGCGCGATATGGACAAAGACGGTATCGTCGGTGTTGGTATAGATTTAGCTGGCCTTGGCTTTAAGCTGGTCGCTACTCGCGGTACTGCCGCAGTATTGAAAGCAGCCGGGTTAGATGTTCAAATCGTCAACAAGGTTCAGGAGGGGCGTCCGCACATTGTGGATATGATCAAGAATGACGAGATCGATTTAATCCTCAATACCGTAGAAGGTCGTCAAGCTACCCGCGATTCATCATCCATTCGCCGCAGCGCCGAAAATCACCGTGTTTACTACAACACCACATTAGCTGCGAGTCAGGCAGTTTGTATGGCGCTGAAACAAGGTCAACATATTGAAGTGCGCCGTTTGCAAGATTTGCATCAGCGACTAAATAAATAAGGATTGTCCATGAGTACCAAATTTCCCATGACCAATCAAGGCGCCGAAAGATTAGCGCTTGAATTGGAAGACCTGAAAAAAGTGCAGCGTCCGCGCATTGTTAACGCGATTGCCGAGGCGCGCGCCCATGGCGATTTGAAAGAAAATGCCGAGTATTCTGCTGCGCGTGAGCAACAAAGTTTCTGCGAAGGCCGCATTCAGGAAATCGAAGGCAAGCTCAGTAATGCGCAAATTATTGATGTAACCAAGATTCCTCATACGGGGAAGGTTATTTTCGGCACTACTGTCACCATCATCAATTTGGATACCGATCAGTCGGTCACATACCAAATTGTTGGTGACGATGAAGCTGACGTGAAAGCCAATAAAATTTCCGTCAACTCTCCCATCGCGCGAGCGCTGATCGGTAAAGAGGAGGGTGACGTGGTCATCGTCAGGGCGCCAGGTGGCGATGTGGATTACGAGATCGGCAAGGTCGAGCATTTGTAGTCAACTTGCTGAACCTTGCGCATAAAAAAACCGCCATAAAAAAATGGCGGTTTTTTTATGCGCTGCGCTGGCTAATTAATCTATTATCTAGCGCTGCACATTGGAAAGCTTGGGGTTGGCTCTTTTATTGTGGCGATAAAGAATAACTACTTTGCCAATCTCCTGAATCAGTTCAACATTGGCTAAGGCCACAAGTTCAGTGACAACTTCTTTGCGCTCATCCCGTTCGGCGATGGCCAGCTTTACCTTAATCAGTTCATGGTCATCCAGCGCGCGGTTCAGTTCGGCGAGCACGCTGGCGCTCAAGCCATTACCGGCAATCGTCACGATGGGATTAAGCTTGTGGCCTATAGTTCGAAATTGTTTTTTACGCTCCGGATTAATCGGCATAAACTTACCTTGAGGATTGAAAGAAATAATGGTCGGTATTCTACTCCATTCTGGCGGTGATCGGTTTGGATTTGACGTCTTTCATAGTCAAGCCGCCGCAGATTGGCTACCCTGTAAAGCAGTATTGAGCGTGCAGGCTTGCAATTTGAGCGCTAAGCCCCCAAATGATCCGCATAGATAAGTTTGTCTGGCCGCTAGTCTGAGGTATCCTGACTCTCCTTATTTCAATGCGCCGATAGTCGCTTGGAAAGCCCGATTAAGACGTCAAAAAGACGTTAAGCTGTGAAAATTCGACGATTTCAGCTAATAAATATGTAAATATCTGTTATACGCGGTCTACAGGTCTGGCGGTCAATGCCAGCCACTAATAAATTTGAAGTAACTATGAGGAATCTTCCTTGAACGATATAACCAAGAATCTTGTGCTCTGGCTGGTCATTGCCGTAGTCCTCTTCAGTGTATTTGAGGGCTTTAACAAGCAATCACCCACCAACACGCTCAACTATTCTGATTTTATCGCGAGCGTACGCGATGATCGGGTGCAAGAAGTAACTATTGATGGCTTGGTTATTGAGGGTATCTACCGGGATAATACGACGTTCAAGTCAATTCGCCCCAACCTCCAAGATCCTAAATTGATCGATGATCTCTATAACCACAATGTGGTTATCAAGGGGCGTGAAATTGAGCAGCCAAGCCTGTTAAACCAACTTCTGGTTGCCAGCTTTCCTATTCTTATTATTATTGCCGTCTTCTGGTTTTTTATGCGCCAGATGCAGGGGGGCGCTGGCGGTAAAGGTGGCCCGATGAGCTTTGGAAAAAGCAAGGCGCGCCTGCTAGGCGAAGACCAGATCAAAACGACTTTTGCTGATGTGGCGGGTGTTGATGAAGCTAAAGAAGAGGTACAGGAACTGGTTCAGTACCTGCGCGATCCCACTAAGTTTCAACGTCTGGGCGGCCAGATTCCACGCGGTGTATTAATGGTGGGTCCTCCAGGTACAGGTAAAACATTGCTGGCAAAGGCGATTGCGGGCGAAGCAAAAGTCCCTTTCTTTTCAATCTCCGGTTCTGACTTTGTTGAGATGTTTGTGGGTGTCGGCGCAAGTCGTGTGCGCGACATGTTTGAACAAGCCAAGAAGCAGGCTCCCTGTATTATCTTTATTGATGAAATCGATGCAGTTGGTCGTCATCGTGGCGGAGGCCATGGCGGCGGTCATGATGAGCGCGAGCAAACCCTCAACCAATTGTTGGTTGAGATGGACGGTTTTGAAGGCAATGATGGCGTGATTATTATCGCTGCAACTAACCGTGCCGATGTATTGGATAAGGCCTTGTTGCGTCCCGGTCGTTTTGANNCGTCAAGTGTATGTTGGCTTGCCTGACATTCGTGGTCGCGAGCAAATCTTGAAAGTTCACATGCGCAAAGTGCCTATTGATGAGCGCGTCAGCGCGTCAGTTATTGCCCGTGGTACTCCGGGTTTTTCAGGTGCCGAATTGGCTAACCTCGTGAACGAGGCTGCCTTGATGGCCGCGCGCGGTAACAAGCGTCTGGTGACAATGGAGGATTTTGAAAAAGCGCGCGATAAAATCATGATGGGCGCTGAGCGCAAATCGATGGTGATGAGCGAGAAGGAAAAAGAAAATACCGCCTACCATGAGGCTGGCCACGCGATTATCGGCTGTTTGGTTCCAGAGCATGATCCAGTACATAAAGTGTCGATTATCCCTCGCGGGCGAGCCTTGGGTGTGACTCATTATCTGCCAGAAGAAGATAAGTACAGTTACAGCAAGCGTGCTCTGGAATCCAGTTTGTGCAGCCTTTTTGGTGGTCGTATTGCTGAGGAGATGACTTTGGGTTTGGATGGGGTAACAACGGGTGCGTCCAATGATATTGAGCGTGCAACGGCCTTGGCTCGTAATATGGTCACTAAATGGGGCTTATCAGCTAAGTTGGGGCCGCTTCATTATGGAGAGGAAGAGGGCGCATATCCAGGCATGGCAACGCAGCAATACTCGGGTGAAACATCAAAGCAAATTGACGAAGAAGTTCGTCGTATCATTCATGAATGCTACGCCCGCTCGACAAAGATTCTCGAAGAGAATCGCGATATTCTCGAAGCGATGAAAAATGCACTGATGGAATATGAAACGATTGATTCCGAGCAAGTTGCTGATTTAATGGCACGCCGCAAAGTGCGTCCACCGCGCGAGTGGAATGA
>DQHS01000239.1:5876-6002 GCA_003524365.1 Cellvibrio sp.
TTGTAATGGGAATTCTCAATACTACCCCAGACTCGTTTTCGGATGGTGGAAGTTATTATGAAGAAAACTCTCTCTCACTGAATTTGGTTCTACGTCGTGCGGAACAAATGCTGGAGGAGGGGGCGA
>DQHS01000037.1 GCA_003524365.1 Cellvibrio sp.
ATATAGCGGCAGGCGATGTAAGCAATAATCAACATAAACCCGGACGCTAAAAACAGGGAGATACGGGTGCCGTTGGCGGCGATGGGAAAGCCGAGAATATCTTTAAAATCGGTGAGGCCGTTGTTACCACCAAAGCCCATTTCGTTGCGGAAGAAGGCGANNCCTGGGTGATAATCGAGAAATACACACCGGTAACCCGTGAACGGAATGCGAGCCAACCGAAAATAAATGCGAGTAATCCGGGAATGACAATTACCATTAGCATCGCAAACCAGAACATATCAAATCCCTGCCAATACCAGGGCAATTCTTTCCANNACATGCCCATCGCATAGCCGCCGAGTGCAAAAAAAGCACCGTGGCCGAGCGACAGGATTCCGCAGTAACCCCAAATTAAATCGACTGCCAGTGCAAGCAGTGCGTAACACAGAAATTTACCGAGCAGCGTCACCATAAACGTGGAGACATGCAGCGATGAAGTTTCCGGCACGAGGATGTTGCAAATCGGCACCAGCACCATGGCCAGTAAGACCAAGCCCAGCACAATCATGCCGCCGCGATCACTGAGTAATAAACGTTGAGTTAACATATTTTTTTCTCAAATCGTATTTAAATTCTTCTGGATCCCTGCGTACGCAGGGATGACGACTTCCTATTTACTTCGCTACGTATCCGTCATACCTGCGAACGCAGGTATCCATAAACATCAATCCGCAGCCGCGCGACCTTTCTGCGGGAAAATTCCCTTCGGGCGTTTTTGAATAAACAGAATCAGCAATACCAACACCAATACTTTTGCAAGCACCGCGCCGGCATAAGGCTCCAGAAATTTATTGATAATGCCGAGACCCATCGCACCAACCAATGTGCCCCACAAATTTCCGACACCGCCAAACACCACCACCATAAATGAATCGATAAGATAAGCCTGGCCGAGGTTGGGGCCGACGTTGGTAAGTTGCGAGAGCGCTACACCGGCGATACCCGCGATACCAGAACCTAAACCAAAGGTCATTGCATCAACCCAACTTGCACGTACACCCACCGCGCGCGCCATCGCACGGTTTTGCGAAACAGCGCGAACTTTTAAGCCGAGTGAGGTTTTTTTGAGAATGGCGAGCAACGCAAAAAATACGATCAAGCCGAAAATAAAAATATACAAACGGTTATAGGTAATTGAGAGCACTGGATTGATTACCAGTGAGCCACTCATCCAATCCGGTAATTCAACCGCACGATTAAGAGGAGAGAAAATACTGCGCGCCGCTTGCTGCAGAATTAAACTGATACCAAAGGTTGCCAGCAATGTTTCCAGCGGGCGGCCGTATAAAAAGCGAATCACGCCGCGTTCAATGGCAATGCCCACCAGGCCCGCCACGATAAATGCAGAGGGAATAGCAATCATCAAGCTATAAGCAATTTGGTTGGGGAAAAGTTGTTGTACAACCCAGGTGACATAGGCGCCGATCATCATTAATTCGCCATGCGCCATATTAATAACGCCCATCACACCAAAGGTAATGGCAAGGCCGATCGCCGAGAGCAGTAGCACTGAACCCAAGCTCAAGCCAAAGAAAACGTTTTCGGCTAAACGAAACGCGGAGATGCGGTCTTCAATTGAGTCCAGTGCAAATTGCGCCTGCTGTTTTACTTTCTCATCAGCATCATTGTTGGCTATTTCCAGTAACGCGGTGCGTACTTCTTGCTGCAGACTGCCGCGCAGAATGGAAATTGCATCCAGACGCACCTGCTGTTCACTGCTTTGCAAATTCATCAAGGCGACGGCGGATGTGATTGCCGTGCGTACATCTTCATCAGGTTCCGTTTTTTGGCGTGCTTCCAACAGCACGATAATATCTTCATCGACACCATCGGCGATCATACGATTAACGGCATCCAGACGCACGGCCGGGTTTTTATCGTTGAGGTTCAATGCCGCCAGCACTGTGCGCAATTGGGTGCGCATGGTGTTATTAATGGGCACAAGTTTGAGTGAATCGGTCGCCTCTGCAGCAATCTTTTCGCCGCTGATCGCGTTGACGTATTTGCCGGATTTGTCTACCACTGCAACAGTTGGGTCGCTGGATTTATCGGCGTAGAGTGAGCCTTCCTGCAATGCGGTGATGACGGTGGCTACGCGCGGGTCATCAAGAAGTGCTAATTTTTTTGCGGTTTGGGCGCGCTTGGGTAAGCTACCTTGGGTCAGGGCTTTGACCAGTGTATCGAATTCAGGTTGTGCAGCAGCAGGTTCTTCTGCTGGTGCAGTAATGGCGGTTGGTTCTGTCGTGCTGATTGTTGAATCAGCATCTTGTGCAAAAACCGAAGCTGAATAGCAAAGTGATAACAATATTATCAACAGCGCTTGCCATCTTCCCAATAGCTGCATTGGATTTCGCATAGTCTTGTCTCTGTAAAAGCAAATTGAAAATAATTTGGTTAAATTTTTCTAATTTTATAGGTGGTGATTTACCACTCGTTCTCGAGTTTTCTCGTTCCCAAGCTCCGCTTGGTAATGCATATCGATCAGTTAATTAATTTTCATTAAATCTATTTCGGATGTTGGCAATCCGCTCCCAAGCAGAGCTTGGGAGCGAGTTGTTTAGCCGTTATTACTGCGCAGCAGCACCTAAACATTTTTTGGTTTTGGTGTTGTAGTTACCGCACTTCAATTTAATCCAATCAGATTCCAAATCTTTTGAACCTTCAAGGAAGTCAGACCATGCATCGCCAGGAACCAAGCCATCGGTTTGTGAAACGGTGAGGAATTGGCCGTCAGCTTGAATTTCGCCAATCAATACTGGCTTGGTGATGTGGTGGTTTGGCAACATTTTGCTCATGCCGCCAGTCAGGTTAGGAGCTTCAACACCGATGATCGCGTCAACTACTTTGTCAGTGTCAGTAGTGCCTGCTTTCTCAACGGCTTTTACCCACATATTGAAGCCAATGTAATGCGCTTCCATTGGGTCGTTGGTTACACGCTTGTCATTCTTGATGAAGGCTTTCCATTGTTTGATAAACGCGGCGTTAGTTGGATTGTCTTCGCTCATGAAGTAGTTCCATGCTGCCAAGTGACCAACCAGTGGCTTGGTGTCGATACCGGAAAGTTCTTCTTCACCTACTGAGAATGCAACCACTGGAATGTCTTCAGCGGTTACTTTTTGGTTACCGAGCTCACGGTAGAAAGGCACGTTCGCATCACCGTTGATGGTGGACACTACTGCAGTCTTTTTCCCGGCTGAACCAAAGCGCTTGATATCAGACACAATGTTTTGCCAATCGGAATGACCGAAAGGAGTGTAGTTAATCATGATGTCTTCTTTAGCAACGCCTTTCGCCATCAAATACGCTTCAAGAATTTTATTGGTGGTGCGTGGATAAACATAGTCAGTACCGGCTAATACCCAGCGTTTTACTTTCATATCTTTCATCAGATAATCAACGGCGGGAATTGCTTGTTGGTTTGGTGCAGCACCGGTGTAGAACACGTTGCGTGATGATTCTTCACCTTCGTATTGCACAGGATAAAAAAGTACGCCGTTCAATTCTTCGATAACCGGCAATACCGATTTGCGCGAAACAGAGGTCCAGCAACCGAAGATTGCTGCGACTTTATCTTTAGTTAACAGCTCGCGGGTTTTTTCGGCAAACAGTGGCCAGTTCGACGCTGGGTCAACTACAACCGCTTCCAGTTTTTTACCAAGCAAACCGCCTTTTTTGTTTTGCTCTTCGATCAACATCAGCATGGTGTCTTTCAGCGTGGTTTCTGAAATTGCCATAGTGCCTGACAGTGAGTGAAGTACCCCCACTTTGATTGTGTCAGCGGCAGCGGCGCTAAATGAGGCGATGGTTAGGCCGCAGGCGATACCGAGTGCCCCGACATGTTTTGCTATCTTCTTCAGCTTCATGGGTCTTTCTCCTAGATGGTTTTAATGACTCAGTGGGTTTGAATTTTTGGTGCTATCTTGGAAAGCTTTGAAAAATACACTTTCGTCATGCCCGCGAACGCGGGTATCCATAACAATCAATAATCTGGATTCCTGCGTTCGCAGGAATGACGAATAATTCAGAGCCGCCTTGTTTGTATAAACACCATTTTTCCGGTAACGCTGTTAACGCTAATCGTGGGTGACAGGCTTTTCTTCCTTAATCATTTTTNNAACTAATTCGGATTCTGCTGTTGTGCCTCGTAAAGCATATGCAAGGTAATCTTTCGCACCTCGGCTTTACTCGCTTCAATATGCGTTTTTAAATAACTTTTTACATCCTCTGCGCGCCTTTCAATAATGGTGCGGAGAATTTTTGCATGTTCATCGTAAGTGGCTTCAACGCGCTTTTTTTGGGTAAAGTCGATTCGGCGGATAATGCGCAGGCGCTCGCTGATATCATGATGGATGCGCGCCATTTCCGTATTGCCGGTAGCTTCAACCAATTGCTCGTGAAAGCGTTCATCCAGTGCGCCCACCGTTGGACCATCTTCAATTCGCTCTTCGGGTGTGACGAGCCAGATTTTTTTTAAATCCTCCAGATTGGGCGCCGGTTCCATCTCACACAATTTTTTTACTGCTGCTAGTTCCAGTACGATACGTACATCGTAAAGTTGTTCAAATTGGTTAAAGTCAAAAGGCTTTACTTGCCAACCACTGCGAAAGGAAACATCCACAAAACCTTCGCGCTGTAACCGCGCTAGCGCTTCACGTACTGGCGTGCGGCTCGCTGCTACGCGTTCAGCAATTTCGTTTTCACTAAACCTGTCGCCGGGCAACAGGCGAAAGGAAAAAATATCATCCTTAATAGTTCGATAAATCCGCTCGGTTAAATTGGTGCGCGGTTCATCGGCTTTCTTTTTGTTTTTGTCGTGTTTGACCAGTTTCATATGTTTCTCGATATTTTTTGCTTGCTCTTCCTTAATTCGAAGGGAGGTTCAGCTCCTCCCTTTGCAAAAGGGAGGCGGGGGAGGGATTTAACAGCGAAATTTAAATCCCCCCTAGTCCCCCTTTTACAAAGGGGGGAATTGGTTAATCGTCCAATTCAAGCACCAACAACAAATCGCCCGCATTCACTTGTTTTCCTGGCTTGCAATGAATCGAACCAATTTTTGCCGTGCGATCCGCATAAACTGAAAATTCCATCTTCATTGCTTCAACAATTAGTAGCGGTTGATCAACTTCTACCATCTCGCCTGGTTCAACCAACAGTTTCCAAATATTGCCGCTGATGTCTGCTGTGACGGCATGGCCATCTACTTCTATTCCACCAGAAAGAGCGCCGCTCGATACTTTGACTTGCAGTGCTGCATCAACTTGCTTTTCTTCATCGGCTTGCCAGCGTGCGACTTCTTTGGTGAAAGCGGCTTGTTGTTTTGTTTTAAATTCGGTAATGCTTTCTGCATTGTCTTGCAGGAATTGTTCATGTTCGGCAAGACTAAAATAGTCTTCTTCAATTCGCAGGCTTAAACGGCCTTCGCGAAATGCTTCGCGCTGCTCAGTTAATTCTGCTTCTGTCACTTCGTAATAGCGCACACGGTCAAAGAATTTCAACAGCCATGGCTCGCCATCTTTGAATATTGGATTTTTGAGGAATTTATTCCAGATCGGCAGTGTCCGCCCTACAAGCTGGTAACCACCGGGAGAATCCATTCCGTAAATGCACATGTATACGCCGCCGATTCCCACTGTGCCTTCTGCGGTGTAAGTGCGTGCCGGATTGTATTTGGATGTGAGCAAGCGGTGGCGCGGGTCAACGGGTACGGCGCAAGGTGCACCCAGATAAACATCGCCCAAACCCAATACCATATAGCTGGTTTCAAACAGAATTTGTTTAACTTGATCGACGGAATCCAGGCCGTTAATGCGACGCATAAATTCGGTGTTGCTCGGTAACCAGGGCGCGGTGTCGCGTACGGATTGACGATAGCGGGATACAGCATCAAGCGTTGCCGAGTCTTCAAAGGCCATCGGCATGTAAACAACACGGCTAGGTACTTTAATATCATGTGCATCGCCGAGCGTTTCTTCAATCACTAACAACTGATTAATTAAATCCCGTTGATGAACAACGCGGCTGTCGTAATTGATTTGCAGCGAGCGCACACCGGGCGATAATTCGATCACCCCATTGATCGGCGATGCTTTTAAGGCTTCCATCAGCGCATACACACGCAGGCGCAAACTCAATTCAAGAATGTTATCGCCGTATTCAAGCAGAATATATTTATCACCTGCTTGACGATAACTCACCAGTGGGCGGCTGCCCTCGGGTGGCAATGCAGCGACTATACAATCGGAAATAGTATTTTCTGGTTTGACGATAGGCGCGAACAACACCTTCGGTTGCGCACTCAGGTTTTCAATCGCGCGATCAGCAGATAATTCCAGCGCGAGTGCTGCATCGAAACTCAAACGTTTGAAACGAATTTTGTCCCCAGGTTTTACCTGACCGACTTTCCACAGTTCCGCTTTAACGATGGTTACAGGGCAAACAAATCCGCCGAGACTGGGGCCGTCTTTGGTGAGGATTACTGGCATGTCCCCGGTGAAATTAATGGAACCAACAGCGTATTCTGTATCGTGAATATTGGATGGGTGCAAACCCGCTTCGCCGCCGTCACTGCGCGTCCATGTGGGTTTGGGTCCATTCAAGCGAATCCCTAAACGATTAGAGTTGTAATGCACTTCCCATGCAGTTGAAAAAAACATGTCAATCGCATCTTCAGTGAAAAAATCCGGCGCGCCGTGCGGGCCATAGAGCACACCAATTTCCCACTCATTCGGATAGCTGGGAATTAATTCAACAGGTGCGGCTGCAGCTTCATAGATTGGTGCTGGTGTAGTGCAAGCAGTAATTGCCGGATTGCTAATCGGTAACATATCGGTCGCACGCAAGGTACGACCTGCGTGGCCGCCGAATTGCCCGAGTGCAAACGTTGAGCGGCTGCCAAGATAAACGGGTACATCAAAACCATTGCGCACCGCGAGATAACCGCGACAGCCTTGGTCAGCTTTACCCACTTCCAGAATTTGTCCGGCTTTAATGGCAACCGGTTGCCAGAATGGAATTAATTTGCCATCAATTTTCGCAGGCGATGTTGCACCAGTAAGCGCAATGGTCGCATCGCGATGGAATTTTAATTTCGGTCCGATGATTGTGTATTCGAGCGCAGCGGCACTTTCATGATTGCCGACGATACGGTTGGCTAAACGAAATGCGTAATCATCCATGGGGCCTGAGGGCGGAACACCAATGCTCCACAAACCGACGCGGCCGGGGTAATCCTGCACGCTGGTGTAAGTACCAGGTTGCAATACTTCAATGACCGGCGCTTGGTATTCAAAGCCGGCCAATTTGTTGGTAGCAACATCGCCGCTGCCAAAAAAATCGGTTGCGATAATTTGGCGCAGGTAATCCAGATTGGTTGCAATCCCTGCTGCGCGAGTTTCGTTAAGTGCGGTTTTCATTTTGCTGATCGCATCGGCGCGATCTTTACCGTACACAATAATTTTAGCGATCATCGGATCGTAATAGGGCGATACTTCAGTGCCGGTTGAAACCCAGGTGTCTACTCTTAAAAAATCGAGGCGCGCAGATTCTGGAAAATGCACATCGGTTAATACACCCGGTGACGGTTGAAAGCCGCGCACTGGATCTTCGGCGTACAAGCGCACTTCAATTGCAGCGCCTTTAGGATTAATTTCAATATCCAGTGTTGGTGGAGTACCGGCAGCGGTAAGAATCATCCACTCAACCAAATCTACACCGGTGCAGGCTTCTGTGATGGGATGCTCGACTTGCAGGCGAGTGTTCACCTCCAAAAAGTAAAACGCATCACGCGCGGCATCGTAAATATATTCAATGGTACCGGCTGAACGATAATTAACAGCCTCGCCCAAACTTTTTGAAGCCGCCAATAATTTATCGCGCGTTGCGGCAGGTAAATTCGGAGCAGGAGTTTCTTCAACCACTTTTTGGTTGCGGCGTTGCAATGAGCAATCGCGTTCACCCAGCGCGAGTACGTTGCCCTTGCCATCACCAAAAATTTGTACTTCTACATGGCGGGCGTTATCCACGAAGCGCTCGAGAAATACACCGCTATCGCTGAAAAAGTTTTGACCTAAACGTTTTACTGTTTCATAAGCAGCAATTAATTCTGCTTCGTTGTTACAGCGAGTCAAGCCGATGCCACCACCACCGGCGGTGCTTTTTAACATTACGGGATAACCAAGTTGCCCAGCAGATGTAACGGCTTCGTCAATTGAATCCAGTAAGCCCGTTCCAGGGGTAAGAGGTACACCGGCTTTTTCGGCAATTTCTCGTGAGGTGTGTTTCAATCCGAATTCGCGAATTTGTGCTGGAGTAGGGCCACAAAATGCGATGCCTTCCGCTTCGCACTGCTCACAAAATTTAGCGTTCTCTGAGAGAAAGCCGTAACCGGGAATAATTGCTTGCGCGCCGGTTGCTTTTGCGGCGGCGAGAATTAAATCGGATTTCAAATAACTTTCGGCAGCCGTATTACCACCAAGGCATATTGCTTTATCGCAGGCAGCCACGTGCGCCGAGTTGCGGTCTGCATCGGAATACACGGCAACGGACTCGATGCCCATTTTTTTCAGCGTTTTAGCAATACGTACCGCGATTTCTCCGCGGTTGGCGATAAGCACAGTCTTTAACACAAATCTTCTCCGGCTTTATTTCTGCAGCGACTTTATATAAGCCCGCCATCCGCCTAAATGAGTGATATCAGTCGCGCCTTTCACGGCCGCGCCTTCACAAATAAACCCTTTTACTTCGCGACCATCGTGCAAACTCAACGTACCTATGCCGAGCGGAGCGGGAATTAATGCAACAAAACTTCCGAACTGTTGTACCGGTACATCCCACAATTCCACAATGATTTCTGCTCCTTCATTCTCTTTACCTTGAGGGCAGCGAATCAAACCGGGTTTCGGTGGTGTGGTATTCGGTAATGCAAATAAACGGTAATTGTTGGCGGTATAAGTGCTTTCAACAAAAAGTGCATTGCGCTCTTGCAACTGCACATTGAGTGGCATGCCAGTTAAATGTGCGCCCACGACGGCGAGGCGAACATAACCTTGCGGTGGAGTATTTTTTGCCGTGATTGCAGGCATTGATTGCGTGGTGGCACCCAGCGATAAATTAACGCTGCTGTGCCATTTTTTTCCGAAGGCGGCTAGTGCTGCGTCTTGCCATGCGGGCGCAATTAGCGTGATGCCGAACGGCAATCCATCTGCACGCAAAGTGGCGGGTAAGGCAAGTGCAGAGCAGTCCGCAAGATTTACGAAATTGGTGTAAGTGCCGAGTTGGCTGTTAACGCCGACTGGATCGGCCGCGACTTCAGCAATGGTTGGGTGACGCGGTGATGTCGGTACCAATAGTGCATCGACATCTTTCATTAATAGTTGTATTTCACGTGCGAGATCCGCGCGGCGATATTCACCACGGTAGGCATCAGTAGCGGAAAAATTAATTGCGTTTTCAACAATAGTGCGCACGACATCATTCATGTCAGCAGCGTGTTCTTTCATAAATTCGGCAATTGCTGCATGTCGCTCAGCTACCCAAGGGCCGCCGTATAACAATTGCGCGAGAGTAAACATGGGTGTGAAATCGATGGTGACTAATTCGGCACCAAAGGCAGAAATATTTTCTAAGGTTTCCAACCAAGCGGCTTCGGCTTGGGTATCGCCAAACCAATTGGGCGATGCGGGAATGCCGAAGCGCGGCCTGGTAGAAAAATAGGTCGCTGCGGCAGGTGCAGTGCGCGAGTAACCATCAGTCGCATCAAAACTTTCCATTACATTCGCAACGGTTTCTGCATCATCCACAGTGAGCGCAAATACAGAAATGCAATCCAGGCTGCGGCAGGCGGGTACAACACCTGTGGTGCTGAAGCGACCTTTGGTTGGCTTTAAGCCAACAATATTGTTAAAACCGGCGGGCACACGGCCAGAGCCAGCAGTATCAGTTCCCAAACTAAACGGCACCAGTCCGCGTGCGACGGTGGTTGCAGAACCGGAACTAGAACCGCCAGACACATACTCTGATTTAAATGAATTGGGCACCGCGCCATAGGGCGAACGAGTGCCGACCAAGCCAGTGGCAAATTGGTCGAGGTTGGTTTTACCCAACACAATCGCACCGGCTTGTTTGAGGCGTGCTACTGCAGTGGCATCAGCTTCGGGAATATAGGTAAAAGCGGGGCAGGCGGCTGTAGTTGGAATACCTGCAACATCGATATTGTCTTTTACTGCGAAAGGCACGCCGTAGAGCGGCAGGGCGTTGGCATCGCCCATACTTTCTAATGCATCGAGCTGTGCATCCAATTCGGCAGCTGAAACAATATAAATCCATGCGGTGTCATTGGCTTTAAGTTGCGCGCGCAATACATGCAGCAGATCACGGGCAGTCAAGCCTTCGCTGCGGTAGGCGGTAAGCCATTTATCAATAGTCCAACCGGTGGTCACAAAATCTGGGGACTGCATCGTTATTGTTCCTGCGTGACTTTCTTAAGTTCGATCTCAAGCCTAAATACAATCTTGGATACAAGTTTGTATTCAGCAGAAACTGTGCCAAGTGAAAATTACTCGCAAAACCTCTTTGGCTTACAAGTATAAAAACCTTGTTATTCAATGAGTTAAATGACGTAGGAAAACTGGTTTAAGTATGATTGTGGATGCATTTTTAGGGGCATTTTGTGCGCTGAAGTTGTGCGCGGGATTTTTAGATAGGGGCTAAATTGGTGCGAGTGGTTCTTAAGTTGATATCTCAATTTTTATAAATATTGAGATATGGTTGCGATTAAACTATAGTTCATCTCAATATTGTTGGTTTTTGAGATGAATTGAGATGATTAAGCGTCCCCCGGCGGAATTGGACATTCCCGGTCTTTGGAAAAAGGCATGGGAGAGTTTGGATGATAAGAATGAAATGTTGAAAATCTTATCGTACGCAGTGCCAGTTGATGAAAAGGGGCGGTATTTACCTTTTGATGAGTTTAGGCACCGTGTGCCTCAATCTGTGGGTGTGAATTTAGCTTGGGCGTACGTCAAGGAGTCTAGGCGATCATCACGCAATTCTCTGGATGTAACGGGCAGTTCTTTGGAGAAAAGCAGTTATTTTTCAACCTCAATATTGCAGAAAACTAAAACATTAGTTGATCAGTCCACTACCACTGCAGCATTGGAATGGGCAAACAGGAAGGTAGGTGAAGAGCAGAATATTTCTTACATGCTGGAAGATTTATTTGAAGAAGAGGCGATCAGTAGTAGCCAGCTAGAAGGCGCGGCCACAACTACATTAATTGCGAAGGAGATGATTAAGCGTAAACGTGAGCCACGTAGCATTGACGAAAGAATGATTATTGGCAATTTTAAAATGATGCAGTTTGTATGGGATAAGCGATCATTCCCTTTAACTACTGATTTAATAAGAGAGTTACATTTTATTGGTGTGGCGGGTATCGATGATGAAAAGTACGCTCCCGGAACTTTTCGCTTGGCCGATAACGTAGTTGTTGAAGATAGAGATGGAAATATAGTGCATCAACCGCCTCCAGCTGCCGGACTTGAGGACCGCTTGCAATCACTCTGTGATTGGATGAACACTGATCATGATGAAATAGAAAGTCAAAGTTATATTCATTCTCTTGTAAAGGCGATATGCATTCACTTTGCAGTGGGTTATGAGCATCCATTCAGCGATGGAAATGGTCGAGTGGCCAGGGCATTGTTTTATTGGTTTATGTTTAAGAAGGATTACGGTGCATTCCGCTATATATCGATCAGTAATCTTTTAAAGGACGCTGCAACACAATACGGTAAATCTTATTTGTATACTGAAACCGACGAAATGGATATGACATACTTTATCGATTATCAGTGCTCTGTGATTATGCGTGCTGTTTCAGCGTTTAAAGCGCACTGCCAAAAAACGGTTGAAAATATTGCATCATTTAATACGTGGTTATTTAACTCAGGAATTTATGGAAAACTGAGTGAAAAGCAGAAAGTGGTTTTTCAAGTTGCCAAAGGTAGCCCGAATACCATTTTTACTGCAAGGTATATCGAAGAAAAACTGAGTTGCTCTTATAACACCGCCGCTACCGTTTTGAATGGCTTGGTTGATCTCAATCTCTTTGATAAACAAAAAGATGGGAAGGAGTGGATTTATTCATTGCGCGATAAACAAGATATCCAGAAAAACTGGATCTCTTAAACACCATTAGGGATTTATGTATGACCATGAATTGGAACCAATTGCTCTGCGCTGACCGCTTGGGTAATCGCGTAGCAAAACACGAGGAAGGGCGCTCGCCATTTCACTCGGATCACGACAAGATTATTTTCTCCGGTGCTTTTCGTCGCCTTGCACGCAAAACGCAAGTGCATCCAATGGCTACCAATGATCATATCCACAATCGTATGACACACAGCTTGGAAGTGGCTTGTGTGGGGCGTACGCTTGGTATTCGTGTGGGGCAGGCGCTCAAAGATAAAGGGGATTTGCCTGCACATATTTGGCCCACCGATATTGGCGATATAGTACAAGCCACCTGTTTGGCGCACGATATTGGCAACCCTCCCTTTGGTCATACCGGTGAGGATGCCATCCGCAATTGGTTTCAAAAAGAAGGCGCAGAATTTTTAAACGATTTATCACCCTCCGAGCGAGATGATATCCGCGTGTTTGAAGGCAATGCTCAGGGTTTGCGTGTACTGACCACATCCGAGTATCACCAATTTCACGATGGTATGCGTTTGACTTATGCGACCTTGGCTTCATCGATTAAATATCCCTGGACTTCATCGCCGACGGTATTGGGGCTGCGCCCCAAAGATGCCAAGTACGGTATTTTTCAATCCGAGCTTGAACACTTCCATGAAATTGCCAAAAAAACCGGTCTAATTGAATTAGGTTCCGATTGGTATTGTCGTCATCCACTGGTGTATTTAATGGAAGCGGCAGACGATTTTTGCTACGGTATTATTGATCTGGAAGACGGTTTGGAAATGGGCATTCTCAATTGGAATGAGATCTATGAATTGTTGCATCCAGTGATTGCCGATTCTGCCCAGCTGCCGGAATTGGAGCGGTTGCTTAAAAAAGTTAACGATGGTCGCAAACCGGCATTGGTGCGCGGCAAAGTAATCGATGCCTTTATTAATGCGGGAACGGCAGCGTTTATTGAGCATCAGGATGCATTTTTGCGCGGTGAAGTGCAGGGGGATTTAATTTCACTTTGCGATCCAAAAGTAAAAAATGCAGTGCAAGCGGCAAAAGATTTGGCCAAGCGGAAAATATTTAATCACTCGCGTCGGGTCGAATTGGAAATTGGCGCTTACACAGTAATAGGGACTTTGTTAAACACGATTTGTTCTGCAGTCTATGCATCGCTCGGTGATGCATCGCAAATGACCTATAAAGATAATCGGGTGATGGCATTAATTGGCGAGAATAACTTTCATCCGGATGTAAGTAACCGTGGTGAAAACTACAAGTATCTGGCATTGATGGCGGTGATCGATTATATCAGCGGCATGACTGACAACTATGCGACCAATCTTGCCAAACAATTTAATGGTATGGGTTATTCGCAGTATTAAAGCGATTCCCCAGCATTAATAAATTGATGCTGTATGGAGGCTTAGAGAAATCCCCGATTCATAGTGAATCGGGGATTTTTTATTAGTACTGATTATCTTTTTGCGGGAAATGCAAAAAACACTTTGGTCGCCGCGACGCCTATGCCTTTGCCCGGCTCTGCACCGGTTTCATCAAAGCCGATGGTTTCGTAAGTGATACCTGTCATCACTAAACCATCGGTGGATATTGCCTGCCAAGCCTGCGCTTCTTGTTCGCGATCCAGCAGTGCTTTTTCCAATGACAAGTCATGAATTTCGCTGGAGTAATTGCTGTTAATTAATGCCGCTTTAAAATAAGGGCAGGGCGTGGTGATGCAGACTATGCCGGTGCTGGAAATTTTCAGGTACGGCCCGATTGGTGTATTTTTATTCGCACCCACCCAAGCGCCGTTAGCGACCAGAGTTTTGCTGCGGGTGGTCACTCTGCCTGAAATAGGTGAATTAATCACGGTGCCGCGCAGCAGTGCCTGCTCACTGTGAATTGCACTGTCTAACTCGGCAATTTGCTTTTCCGTTAAACCCATGCGTTTGTAATTAATATAGGCAACATAAATGCTATTAGGCAATAATGTGGCGCTTTGATAGGCCTCATCTTCGGTCTGTAACTGTACTGAATACTGGTTTACTGGCGTTAAAAACCAGCCGCCGCACATCGGGAATGCACATTTACGGTAGTCGGGTTTGACAATATAGGTGGTACCCGTTGGTTCGGGGCTAATGATGGTTTGCGCGTGTGCGCTCAGGCTAAACACGGCGGCAAGTAGCGCTAGTAGCCCCGCGCTGCGGGTCATAACTCGCGTGATGAAGGAATTGATGGTGTTCATAATTGTAAGTCCTGTTATTAGATTGAATGGTTAAAAGGAAAAAATAGGAAAAGATGAAAATGCCCTACGCATATCGCATAGAATTTATGCGCGTCTTTACCTGCCCGGGCACGCTTTATACTAAACCTTGCTAACTATTAGTCATTGCCGATTGCCAAACTACGCGCCAGCCTTTTGTAATGAATTGTTCTTTTGTGATGTTCAACCGTGATGGAGTTATTTTGAAAGCGAGCTTGCCGTCCTGGCTGTCGGGATTATTCATATTACTAGTCGTACCGTTCTTTTTTGTGGGTGGGCCGGATGCACTTTCATCAACACTGCTAAAAAACGTGTGGAATTTTGGCCACATTCTTTTTTTTGCGGTTTTTATGTTGTTGGTTCAATCTTTCCGGCCCCTGGTGCGCTGGAACGATTGGTTGTTGGTGACGCTGCTGGCGATCGGGATGGGGATTGCAATTGAGTTCGTCCAGGGCTTTGTTGGGCGCGATTCCAGCTGGGATGACGTGCTGCATAATTTATTTGGTGTGTGGCTAGGTTTATTTTGGGGACAAAAGCCAACGCGTCGGGTATGGGGCCTGCGTTTTGCTAGTCTAGCCTGTGTCTTGCCATCGTTATCGTTAGTGCTGGATGCGGCTTGGGGGGATGTTGTAATGCGCCAACAATTTCCGCTCGTAAATAGTTTTGAGTCGCGCCATGAAATGCAACAGGTTAGGGCCAGTGCGGCACAGGCAACTGTAGGGCAAACAGGCAGGGCTGTGAGTCACGGTCAGCTGTCATTATCTGTGATCTTAAGCACTAAAAAATATGCGGGAATAAGTTTGTTAGGACCTTATGGTGATTGGAGTGGCTACCAATTTTTAGCGATGGATTTTTATAATCCTGAATCTGAACGGCTGGAGTTGGTGATAAAAATTTCCGATTACCAGCACGATGCCGGTAGCAACCGGTATGGCGATAGATTTAATTATCCAGTTGTATTGATGACAGGTTGGAATCATGTGCGCATTGATTTAAATGATATTCGCAGTGCACCTACTGGACGCAATATGCAAATGGATAAAATTACTGGTTTGGCCGTATTTGCACTGCAATTACCGGCGCCGCGAGAATTTTATTGGGATAACATCAGACTGCAGTAACCACCCGGTTGCGTCCTGAGGCTTTCGCTCTATAGAGCGCGGTGTCTGCCGCTTTAAACAGTTGCTCCAGATTTTCATTGGTTTTTAGCGTGGCGACACCAAAGCTGGCGGTGATGTGAATATCCTTGTGCAAGGTTTGATGAGCAATTAATTCGCGCAGTTTGTCGGCAATCGCACAGGCACTTTCAATATCGGTGTTGCGACAGACGAGTACGAATTCCTCGCCGCCCCATCGGGCAAATAAATCTTGCGTGCGCGTATGCTGCTGCACAATATTGGAGAGGTTACTTAATACCAGATCGCCAGTGTCGTGACCGTATTGATCATTAACCTGTTTGAAGTGGTCTATATCGATCATCACCAGTGATAGCGGCTTACCGTATTTATGCCATTCCTGCAAACCCAAGCTAATCGCTTCTTCAATGCCGAGGCGATTGAATGCCCCAGTGAGCGGATCAGTTTTTGCTTTTATTTCCAACGCTTTACTGCGCGTGTCGAGTAGTTCATTAATTTCAAGTAATTCGGACTCACGTTTGCGCTGAATAACCACTTCATCTTTTAATTTGATAATGCGATAGGCCAAAAAGGACAAAATTATACAAAGCCAAAACATCATAATCGCGAGATACCAATCAGCAGTGCTTAATGCTTGGCCGATAAACTCGACTCGGTGTAAGCGAAATTGATGTTTACCTAATGGTCTACCGGATCCGCTTTGCACTTCAAATATAGTGATATTGTCAAATTGTGGATGACTGAGTTGTGGCGGGATTTTATTTTCCAATACCCACCAGTTGGCGACGAAAAAATCTTTGAGTGAGAATTCTGCAACGCCATTTAGCAACGCCACATTGAATTCAATTTGATTGTACTTAGTGCTCTGCAGAATTTCTTTTTTGCTGTAAAGCGGGTCGAAGTTGCGCAGTGAAATACGCACGGTTTGGCTGGGGCCACTGTAATCCAGCCAGAGGCGAATTTTATTGTAGTGGCGCAGGTCGATGCCCTTGGTGCGCTCTTTATCGAACAGGACTTCAAAGCCGCAATGTGGATATGAATAGCTCTCGCGCAATATGCAATGCCACTGCATATTTTTTGCATCTTCCAGGTAGATACTTGAATTGCCGCCGTTTTCCTTATCGTCGTACGTATTGAGTGCCATACCGCTGTTGTTATCGATAACCAAACGCTCTGCGAGAATTTGCTCTTCGCCTGTGATGGCAAAAATAGTGAAGATGACCAGCAGGCCAAGGATGATCTCAAAATACAAACGGTGTGTGGGCGGGCGTTGCATACAATAGTGGCTCCAGCGGCAGGTGCGTGGTACACCCGTCAACTATTCTTATCTTCGCTGTGTTTGGAAATGCGATGTTGGGTGTTAGTGTCAATCAAACCCGCCTTGGAGAGATTGCTTGAACCATGCGAATAGCTGGCATGCATCCAAGCTGACTATAAGTCGATCATAGAAGTTAATCGTTTACTCAGCAAGAGCGCTCTGCACAGAGATGGGTAAAGTTAGGAGCTGTTGGTAAAAAGCAGGATAAAAATCAGCCGCCTATAGCTGGCGGCTGACAATAATTGTTATAGGTATTGACCGAATATCTGAAGCTCAGGTTTGTTGCTGACTATGACATTTTGGCTGGCTTAACTTGGTTTTTTTAATTACGGGGTTTTTAAATTATCCAAGTGTGTAAATTACCCCGGTGTGTAAATTACCCAGGTGTTTAAATTAAAAGTCCAGATCGGAAATATCGTCGTAACCCAGTTGATCTTTAATACGGCGACGCTCCAAACGATCTTCGATTTTGCGGCGCATCTCCAAAGTGTGCTGACTGGCTTCTTTGCCGGTGAGCTTTGGAGTTGCCTCTTCCTCATCGGTTTCGATGGTAACATCACTTATCAGATCGGTATCTGGTGACTCTACATCAACTGACATAAGACTACTCCAACATTGACAGAGAGAGGTGGGCGTCGGTTCTCCCCGAGGGAAAATTTGACCCGCGCTATTTACCATAGCCCATTAAAAAACAAAAGAAAAATCGCTTGGAGGCAATAAAATTTTTCTTTTTACCTTATCCCCGAACTGGGGTACAAAGCGCGCCTGATATGCTGCGCTTTCCGTGAATCAACCCATTCAACAGATCACATTCAGTAATCCGAGGACTTCCAGCAGTGACAAAAAAACAACCCGAGGTGATTGGCTGGCGCGAATGGTTAGGCCTGCCGGATTTAGGTATCCCTGCCATCAAGGCCAAAGTCGATACTGGCGCGCGAACCAGCGCTTTACATGCTTACTACGTTACGCCTTTTGATAAGGATGGCAAGCCGTGGGTGAGGTTTGGCCTGCATCCCTTGCAAAAAGACAGCCTGACCTGCATTGAATGCGAGGAGCCGGTTAAAGATGTCCGCAGGGTCACTGACTCCGGTGGTCACAGTGAGCAGCGTGTGGTGATAGACACGACATTACTTATCAATGGCATCAGCATGACGATTGAGGTCACACTCACCGACCGGGAGAATATGCGCTTCCGTATGCTGCTGGGGCGTAGCGCCCTCAAACAGGGTTTTTGGGTTGATAGTGGCAAATCATTTTTACTGGGTGGTAACAAAAACCAGCCAGCGATGGCAACGCTCTAGCGATTAGCCACTTCTTTTTCTATTTGATCAGGTTCTTTATGAAAATCGCTATTTTGTCGCGTAATCGCCGTCTCTATTCCACTCGTCGTCTGGTGGAGGCCTGCACTAAGCGAGGCCACGAAGTTCGCGTTATCGACATCCTTAAATGCTATATCGATATCGCCTCCGATAGCCCTGCCATCTGGTATATGGGTGAACAGCTGGAGGATTTTGATGCGGTGATCCCGCGTATCGGTGCGTCAGTGACTCACTACGGCCTGGCGGTGATTCGACAATTCGAGATGATGGGTGCTTACTGCCTGACTGAGTCCATTGCCTTAGGTCGCTCGCGCGACAAGTTGCGCGCGCTGCAATTGCTGTCGCGCAAGGGTATTGGCCTGCCCAAGACCAGCTTCGCTTACAACGTGCACGACGCCAAAGAGTTGATCAAGCTGGTCGGCGGTACTCCACTGGTACTCAAACTGTGCGAGGGCACCCAAGGGCGCGGTATTGTGCTCGCCGAAACCCAAAAGGCAGCGGAGAGTGTGATTGAAGCTTTTCGCGAGCTGCGCGCCGAGTTTTTGGTGCAGGAATTTATCAAAGAGGCCAACGGCAGCGATGTGCGCTGCTTTGTGATCGGAGATATCNNTTCCGCTCCAACCTGCACCGCGGCGGTACCGCAAAAGTTACCAAGCTCACCCCAACCGAGCGGCGCACGGCGATCAAAGCGGCGCAGACTATGGGACTGCAAGTGGCCGGGGTGGATTTACTGCGCTCTAGCCGCGGGCCACTGGTGATGGAAGTGAATTCATCGCCCGGTTTAGAGGGGATCGAAGGGGCAACTCATAAGGATATCGCGGAAGCGATTGTGATGTTTGTGGAAGAGAATGCGCGCCCGAATGCTAATAAAACCAGAGGTAAGGGCTAAAGCTCTACTGTTTGCCCCCTCTTTGTAAAGAGGGGTAGGGGGAGATTGTTGTTAGGCCCCCAATTTCAAATGCGCTTCCAGCTGCACTATGGTGCCATCGAAATAAAACCGGCCATTATGAAAATGGCTTTCAAGCTGTTTGGCGGTCATTGGCTTGGCGTAGAGGAAACCCTGCGCTTGGTCGCAGCCTTTGTCGCGCAGCCATTCGGCCTGCCGCTCATTCTCCACCCCTTCTGCAACAACGCGCATCTGCATATTGTGCGCAAGGCCAATGATCGACTTTGCGATAGCCGCGTCGTTGTCGTCGTCGTGAATATCGTTGATAAAACTGCGGTCAATTTTAAGTTTTTGGATTGGGAAGCGCTGTAGATATGCGAGTGATGAATAGCCAGTACCAAAGTCATC
>DQHS01000228.1:0-20124 GCA_003524365.1 Cellvibrio sp.
GCGACCCAAGGCTGGATCAAAATCACTTGGCGTCATTGGCTCATGGAGCGCAAGCACATTGGGATAGGCATTCAGGATATGGCAGCAGAGTGTTGTGCCAGCGCGGGGCAAGCCCGTGAGTAATAGTGTGTGCGATGGGTTCAAACTGGAGTCTCGGTAACGGATATTTTCAGAATGCAATAAGACTTTTGGTCACTCTAATGACAACAGAACCTGCTTGATCTGGTTATGAAGCTCAAAAAGATTGTTCTGGATTGTTTTCCAAACTATCTCGAAGTCGATTTTAAAATAGCCGTGCGCCAAAGCGTTGCGCATTTGATAAGCGGTTGCCAAGGGTAATTCCTGGTGCTCAGAGGCAAAAGCAGGAAAGTGTTTTAAGATGTTACGGCTAGCCTCTCCAATAATTTCCAGATTACGAATTACGGCATCTTGGACTAGCTCATTTTCCAGAAACGCTATTTCGTCCATATCCTCGACATATCTTTCAATCCGCTCAATCGCGTCGAGAATATGCCCTAAGCATTCGCTTAATTGCTCAACATCTCGCTTCATATCGGAACTGCTTCTGCTAGCACCTTTGAGCGATACTTTTCTGGAAGTGCCCGGGGAGTTAACACATCCACAGGGATACCCAATAACTGTAGTAACTCGTGGCGAATCGCACCTATATCAAACAATGTTGTTTCGGGGGTGGGATCAATCAGAATATCCAAGTCACTGCTGGCTGTATCCTCTCCATGAAGCACAGACCCAAAAATCCGTGGATTTTTGGCGTGATGCGATTCTATGACACGACGAATAGCACTTCGATTCATCTGCAGGATTTCGGAGGGTTTCATAGACCAGTTTCCATAAATGTAATCGCAGTTAATTACTGAGTGGCCGAAGAGCCCACAACCTTAAAACGCCCAGTTAGAGGGGCCTCATCGTTGCAACCACAACTCATCCACCTGCGCCATAAGCGCCAAAAACTCAGTGCGTTCACGCTGCAGCGAATGATACTCCAGAGTTGCTGCACAATTCCGTTTAAAAATGTTTAGTTGTTCCGGTTGCTGCAAAAATTGCATTGCTTCACAAACAGCTGCTTCCACGGCGGGGCCATTGTACTCAGGAATCAGGCAATTTTTTTGGTTCTGACAAAAACTGCGATTGCCAACACAGTCCGGCACTATTGTGATATCGGCATAGCGCATGGATTCTAGTGCAGGCAAATAGAATCCCTCTGTGGGATTTGGCAACATTACCGCGATGCGACTAGACGCGAGCATCAACAGCAATTTTTCTCGGGGCATCCAATCGCTCACGCATAGAACATTAATGCCTTGCTGCGTAAACTTTGTGTTTAATTCTGCAGCCAGGTGCGGGTTTTTCGGGCCGAAAATAAATACATCGTATTGTTTTAGCTGCGGCTGAAGAGCGGGAATATCTATGCCATTTGCGATTGTAACCACAGGCCCGTTTACTTTTCCGGTAGCACTGATTGCCGCTGCAACTTCGGGCGATACACAAATGCGAATGGCACGCTCCGATAAATACCTGTGCATAGGCTGCGTAGGGTCAGCGTGGCGAACATGCTGGATTAGATTAATTACTGGCTGATTTTTTGAATACGAAGATGACAAATACATCTGCCAATCCATACCTGCGAGAAAAGCGTAATCGTAATTATCAGGACTGTAATCGTGTGACTGATGCTGGCATTCGGGAAACCAAGGGTTGCTCTTATCCCAGCGACTATTCGATGCAAAAACAATTGCGGGATTAAAATCGGAAGTGGATTTCAGGTGCGCAAAATAATCCGCGACCTTTTGGTGGCCGCCGGTGTACTCCTGAAAATCGCGATAGAAAATTATCGATTTGTGAGGGGATGATTCTTTGAGAGGGTGCGCAAACATGGTCTATCCATGAAGATTTCGATGCGNNAAAAAAAGGGCGCCGAAGCACCCTTTTTTACCACATTGTCTAACTACAAAATTATTGCAGTTTAACAGTGTCAGTAGACTTGTCAGACAAGTTTACAGAGGTAGTTGCAGCATCAATAGTGCTTGATGGAGCAGTAACTACTACAGTAGCAGCAGTACGAGTAGCACCAGCCAAAGTAACGATATCAGTTGCTTTGATGATTTTGGTTTCGTTTGCAGCCAAAGTACCAGTTGCAGCAGAACCAGCAGTTGCAGTCACACCAGCTTCTTCGGTGAAGCTGATGGTGTATGGAACTGCTGAAGCGCCACGGTTAACCAGAACCAAACGTTGATTGTAGTCAGCAAAGGTAGTGATATATGGAACTTGGATAGTGGTGCCTTCACGAGTAACAGTACCCAATGCGCCTGAAGCATTGCTTGGGCCGTAGGCGGCGTTAGCAATTGGAGACAAGGTAGCTGCCAAAGAGTAAGCACCAGCATTGATAGCGCTAGTTGCAGTTACTTGAACATCGTAGGCTACGCCTGCAACAAATGGCAGAGTAGAAAAGTTGTCCAACTTAGCAGAAGGGACGTTAGTCGCAGCAGTGTTAGATACAACACCACCGAAGGTCAGGTTAGCAGCAGTAGCAGCGGCGCTTGCTCCAAGGGTATAGCTCAGATCACCACTTACGGTCAGGGTAGACTTGACTGCGCCAGTGTCGATAACTTGAGCCAAGGCAGTTACAGCTGTACCAGCTGCATCAAGAGCACCAGCAGCAATGTCCATTTTGAAAGTACCCAAGCTTGCAGTAGCCGATGCTGGGTTTACAAATTGAGTGAACACTGGAGTAGCGTTTACGCTAGCAACACGGTCAGTTGCAGTGATGGTTGCAGTAAGCACATTAGCTACAGAAACAGCTGCGTAGCTATCGCTTGCCAGAGCACCAGATTGAGCAACAGCGTTTGGTGAAGTAGCGTAATGAGCGTAGCTAATAGTAGCGGCTGCAGTTGGGCTTACTTGCAAATCAGCCAGTGACAGTTCCAATTTATCAGTTTGGCTCAGACCACCAGAAGTAACGTCAAAAATCACGTAATCATCACCAGCAGCACCACCTTGAGCAACAATCACGTTAGTGATAGTACCGGTCAATGCAGTCAGGTCACCAGCAACAACAGCAGTTTTGAATTTTGCGTTGGTCAGGTTAAAACGAACAAATGCGTGAGTAGTTGCAGTTACACCGAAACCGGTAGCAACTTGCACATCCAATTCAGCAGCAGCAGCAGCTACTTGAACCATACCGCTAGTTACTTGAGCAGAGGTAATCGATTCTTTAGCGTATGTAACAGCACCGCTACCAGCACCGCCAACACCACCGGTCAAGTCGATAACAGCGAAAGCTGGTGCAGACATAGCAGCAGCAATAGCTACGCCTAAAATTTTCTTGGAAACCATATGGTTTAACTCCTATTTCATGAATTTATAATCAACGTTGATTTTGATTGGTCTTGGTTCCTTGGGTCTGCAAGAGCAATCCCACGATTTAAAGACCGCCCAAGAATATACTGCAACAAACCAATAGATCAAGCCTAAGTTATTAAAAGCCAACCCATTTGCGTGGTTTTGAACTTAATTCACGCCGTTTTTGATTAAGCATCAATCAACCTGTACAGCATCTGAACCAATTATTTCGCGCCCTTCAGGCTGTTGAAATGCCTGCTGGATACTTCTGGTCACTGCTTGCCCTTCTGCGGGGCTATCAATGACATAAGGAATGATCATCACCATCAGCTCGGTTCGCGCTGATGCGTTGTTATCCGCACGAAACAGCCGACCAAGTATAGGCAATTTTCCAAACCATGGTACCCCTACATTGCCTAAAGACTTGGAACTGGATATCAAACCGCCAATTAATATGGAACCGCCGTCCTGCAGGGTTACGGTTGTCTGAATTTTGCGGTTAAAAATGCTGGGGGAGTCTATACCACTGCTTTCGTTGGGCTGAGCCTCGCTCAGCTCCTGATCGATTTCAATATCGACATGACCGGATGCGTGAACCACTGGTGAAACAGTTAAACGCACACCTGTTTTGCGGTTGTTAATGTTGGGGGGTACCACTAATCCACCGGTGGTAACGCCACTGGATGAACCCAGCGTTGGAATTTCAGTACCTACATCTATTGTGGCCTGTTGGCCACTCTTCACCATCAAACGCGGGCGTGAACGAATTTCAGCGCGCTTATTTTCGTAAAACAGATTGAGCATGGCTCGGGTTTCGCCGGCGCTATCCAAGGTTGCACTTAGCCCTGAGGAGCCGACCCCCAAACCTCCCAAGGTGCCCATTACCGAGCTGTAGACTTTGCCTCCTACTTTTTGCGAGCCAGTGGCAACAAATTCAAAGCCCGTTTGTTCTTTATCGTTCAGTGTCACTTCTGCCAGTAATACTTCTATTAATACTGATGGAGCTGCTTTGTCCAGGGTTTGGATCACCGGGAGCATATCCAACCACGCCTGACCACTGCCTTTGAAAATAATGGTATTGCGGTTAGTATCCACCACAAAATTGCCACCGTTAATACTTGCACTGGCGCCCTGAGCCTTTGCGCCCTGCATACTGGTTGTAGTTACATCTGAAATTGCACTACCGGAATCTGCGGCGCCCGAGTTAGAGCCAAAACGGCTAGTGCTGGTACTACCGCCATTTTCAAAGCTGTTAAGCAACTCGACGATATGCGCCGCCTCTGTATTACGCACCTCGTAGGTGAAGATGCCTTGGTCGATACTCATCTGCTGACGGCGATCCAATATTTCAACCCAGTCGCGCACATGGTTGACAATTTGCTGGGAGGATGCAAACACCACCAACTGGTTAGTACCTTCAAGTGGAATCAGGATAATGGAACCGGTCGATGACTTGATATTTGCATCGTAGCCTTCTGCATTGAGCACTTCCTTGAGATTCTTGCTAAGCGCTTCTACCTTCACAAAAGCAGGCTCAATACTGGTTGAGAACTTGCCACGCATGACCGGTTGATCCAATACTTCGATAATTGCGAGTGCCTGATTTACTAAATCAGGCTTGCCTTTGAGCAACACAGCGTTGCGGGTTGAGTCTTCATTCACTTGTATGTCTTTGCCGGTAAGTGCATCTCTCACCCAGCCGGCCACTTTGGAATTTGTCACTACCTTCAAAGGCACAAACATAAAAACAGGACGATGAGATTGAGGTACTTCAGGTAAGGTGCGGCCGCTCACCAACAAAGGCGTCTCGCCTGCAGTGATATTTTTATCAATCGTAAAACTCAACACATCTCCCTGCTGGGATATAGCAACACCATAGGTATTCAGGGTACGCATAGCAACGCGGAATAATTCTGCTGGCGGCACAGCTTCAATAAGGCGCAAGGTAACCAAGTCTTCCTGCTTTTCTATCTGGGGATCGAGTGTAAATGACAGGCCAAGCTGCTCACCAAACACCTCATTAATGAACACGGGCAGCGGCATATTGTGGTAATTGCCGCTGATGGGGTCACCGCTCAGGTTGAGAGACAGCTCTTTGGCGGTGGCATCGGCCACAGTGCTAGTGATGCTGATACCTGGACCGGATCTGAATTGGGTCGTGGCCGACGGCTGTTTTTGGGACTGCGGCAAACTGGTATTAGTCTCAAAGTCTCTTGATTCACGTAGGGGCTCGAACTGAGCCAGCTCCTTGCCTTGCTCGGCAGCTGTTGGTGTGTGCCACAAATTGCTGCAACTGGTAAGTGCCATAAGCACCCCGAAAGAAGCGGCGCACTTACAACTGGTTAATATGAGAAAACGGGCACTAAAGCTGAACATTATGATGACTTCCCAACTAGCAATGGAGTAGGTCTTTGATGGGCGGGTAGTTTGATTAACTAAGTGCCGCCGTGCAAGGCTTTGTAAGGGATGGCAAACCCCTCTTTATTTAGCTTTGGGCTGATACATCTTGAGAGTGCGCACTTCATCGCCCTGCCGGATTTCGACCTGGTTGCGACTGATGCGTTCCACCACCCAATCACCCACCAGAGCATCGCCCTCGGTCAATTGACGGATGGCTGGCTTACCGGTGCCAGTGGAGGCGATAAGCGGGAGAAAGAGTGCGTATGTTTTGTCGCCTCGGGTGACCAAACCAGTCAAGCGCAGGCTTTCCGGCTTTCCCTCAAGGGCTTTTAGGGGATCTTCCACAGGCTGGATTGCGAGCTGCGCGCCCGCTGGGGTAAACCAACGCGATTTCTCAGATAACACGCTGAATTGGGTTAAGGGATCATCACTTGCCCCAATAGTTGTTTGCTGCCACTCGTTGTCTCCGGTTGGAGCTTGGTCGCTAAAGCCGAGCAGAACCCACAGCAAGCCGAGAATAAATGCCGCACTAACCGCGAAGGCGATCAGCTTGTAGAGATTTTGCTCATGCAAGGGCAATTTGGCGATATTAAAGCGCAACATTGCCAGCCTCCGATGCGGATTCTGTAGCAGCAGAAAAGTAAGCGGTAACCAATAAGCTTAGTTGACCGCCGCGCTGGGGGCTGTAGCTAAACCGCTCCACCAGAAGCACTTGCGGGTGCTCTGCCATGGTGCGCATAAAGGCGTTAATCTGCGCGCTCCCGATTACTCCTGATACATCGGCGCTGACCTTAAACAGGGTTTCACCGCCAATCACCAAGGTTTCCGTCGGCGCCAAGCGCAGACGCACACCATCGGCATTGTGGTTATTCATCAAATTACGCAAGTAATTTTGTAAATCCGCCTCCGCCAAGCCGGGAGTCGTGGCTTTCCAGAGACGGTTATTTAGCTGCTCACTCACCTGTTTTTCGTCGGCCCAGCGTTGCGGCCATTCAGTCTGTGATTCCAGCTGCTCCAGCTTGATAGCGGTGCGCTGTAGTTGATTAATGCTTTGTGCCTGTTCTGCACGCCAGTCGCCCAGGCTCAGGGCGAAATACATGAGGAAAATGTAGAGCACACCCCAGAGCATCCAGCGCAGACGTGGATTGGCATTGGCCTGCTGCTGAAGTTGCAGCCAATGCGGCAATAGAGCCTTGTGCAGATTATCAAGCATTAGGTTCGCCCTCGATTATAGCGCCCGGAAGGCTGAACAAGACGCGGGTTTGATCGGGGGTAAGGCCGGGCTCGACGCGCACATCGGTAAAGGCGGGATTGGCAGCGCAGGATTCGATCAGCCCGCGGGTATCCAAGCCTTCTTTCTGCAAGAGTACGACCAACTGACCGCGCTGGTATTGCCAATCGAGAATGCTGAAATCAAACGCAGCTAAACACTGGTGCACTTGCGCTGCGATAAACAGCGGCGTAGGTGCCGAGATCCGCTCGCCAATCGCTTGATTGAATTCTTTTTGTCGCAGGGCGCCATCGCGCTGGTTAACCAAATCCAGCATGGCTTCATTTTGCGCAGCGACAGAGGAAGACAGATAGGATTCTTTAATCTGGGTGCCCAGCCCCATGCCCAACTCCAAAGTGAGCCAAGCAAGCAAAACACCGGCGATTAGCTTGGTGGCGACAGGCTCGCTGGTGAGATTTTCTTTGCTCCAGAAAGGCTTTTCATTCCAGGGGCGCGGGAGCAGATTGGCGTCGGCTTCTGTCCATTCAACCTGCTCCAGACTGTAGCCACAGATACGGACAAAATCGGCTCGTGCTGGAGCATCAGGCTGCTGCGGCAACCAGCGGGTATGGCGCAGACTGGCTGCATCCCAATACTGCATTTCCCATCCACTAAGACAGGGCTGCAAGCGAAAACCTTGGGTAAAGGGGCTGCGCAGGAGCGATTCCGGCAGCACGGATGTGGGCAATTCCGGCGTTTGTGTGCGGCGGGCTTGGATCAGGTTTTCGTCCCAAAACCAGATTTGGGCGCTGCCACCTTCCTGCACTATCCAACTTGCAGGATTGTTAAAGGGGCTGGCCTGCTGCAAGCGCTGCTGGATCAGATTGCGGCGCAGTGCGTGGGGTACTGATTCCAGATTGATATATAAATAGAAGAGATACTGACGCGGGACAATTAAACGCGGCGATTCAAGTTGGCTAGCGGAACTGAGGCTGGGCAACTCGCTGAGCAGGCAAACTCCTTCAGCGGTCATCACCCAAGGTGTGGCCAAAGAGGGTTGTTTGCTGAATGGCCAAAGGTTCATTATTGTCGTTACCACGGTGGACACTGTACTCATAATTCACTAGCCATGGCCCGTAGAGCCCGTTGGGCGTCAATTGTAGGCTAATCACTTGGGCTTGTCCTCCCCCCTTATTCCACAGGCTTATCCTTAACTCGCTACTTGGGAAGAAACGGTATTTATCCTCACCCAAATCAATGGGCAAAGTGGTGCGCAGAGTAAAATCCTCTACCGAGCGAAAAGGATTGGTTTTACGTTCACGAACCAATTGGTCGGCCAGCTCCTCGCTTAAACCCAGATATTGCATCAACAAGGTTTTGGGCATGGTATTAAGGTTCATTACCGAATCCTTGCGCGCGCTAAACCAGGTTTGCCATTCAACTTCCGAATGATTATCAAGCCACTCCCCCCAACCCATCACCCTGAATAATTCTGCTTCCGATCGCAAATAATCGTTGGTGGGTAGAGGTAATTGCTGGCGTGTGTAATCGTCTTGTTCGGCACCGGAGAGACTGACCCGATCATTGGCATCGATATAATCCTGCAGGCGACTGATCAATTGGGTACGCACCACCGGATTGGGATCATATTTATTGATAATCGCCGCCAAATCCAACGAATTGAGGACGTTGATCGCCACCAATCCCGATAACTCCTGTACCGCAAAGCGCGTTTCACCTATACCCCGATAAATAGTGCTATCAAGGGTTAACTCGTCGCCCACCGCATCGCTAATTAATAATCCATCCTCATTAATAAAGGCTTCGTCAGGCTGCTGGGTAAAGGTCATACCCGCGCGAGTCATACGCGAACTGGCGAGGAAATACAGCAGGGTTTGCTCGGTGGAATGACGCTCCAGGCGTTGCTGCAGATTGGCTTTGGCCTGTATACCCACCTGTAGTTTTTGCTGGACGTAGGAGTGGAAAATACCGACTACGATAAACATGATCGCCAGCGTCCAGAGAGTGGCAGCAAGGATAAACCCTTGCTGTGTACGCGGATGGGAAAAGGGTTTAATCACGGCCATACATCAACTCATCTGACGTGACTTCGGCGCGCTGGCGGGTTTCCACCTTAACGACATAATTAAAGCTATCGCGCCCTGAATTAACCAACAGGCGGATGGCCTTGGGGAGCGGGTTACTGTCAGTTTTTTCCGCTGGCCAATTTCTTAACCATTTCCCTTGATCATCCAGATATTCAAATTGACCCGTCGCCCGTGGCCAGCGCTGCACAGGGAAGCGAGTTTGCCCTTCCGTATAACCTAACACCAGCTCTCCCGCCTGAACTTGCAACTCCCAGCGAATTAAGGTTTTTACCCCTTGTTTGGCCAACAACGGTTGGAAACTATATGTGGAAAGTTGCACCGAATCGCCCTCCAACGCACGGTCATCGGGGCGCATGGCGACTTGAGACTGCAGGCTACTGGTAAACCAGTGGTAGACGAGTACTTCTTGATAGGCATTGTTTTGCGATTTAACCACCCGCTGGTAAAGGCCGAGTGTATAGCCAAAACCCTGTACTATCAGGGTGACTATGAGCGAGACAATAATTAGTACCACTAGCATTTCAATCAGCGTAAAGGCGCGCTGACGCATGCGCAATAAGGACGATTTAAAATTCATCATCACCCTCCAATTTAAACTGCCGCGCTTGATGCCAGGCGGTGTGACGATATTGATAAGCGCCTTGCGCGCGGGAATCTTTGAACAGCTCCAAATGGATATCGTAAAGGCCAAAATCATAAAGGCCGATCGCGCCCTGCTGGGTTTTACCCTGCCGCCAAGGCTCCACCAACGCCGCCCGCCACTCGACTTGGTAACCCGCGACATTGAACGAGCCTTCAGTTTCATCGCGCAGATCAATCAACTTCAACCGCTCTACTGCTGAATCCACCACAAATTCAGACTCCGCAACGGCGGCAAGGCGGTTGAGGGAGATGAGGTTGGTGTTGATCCAACTATAAATACCCATGGCAGCGGCCGAGAAAATCACCAGCGCGACCATGGCCTCGACCAGTGTGAAGCCGGAGATGCGGGAAAAATGTGCGCGCGGCCCAGCCATCAGGGCAGCCTCGGTTCGCAGTAGGGCGGCAGCAATTCCAGCTGGCGGGTTATGCCATCCAACTCAAAACTGAGCCTGCCTCCGAGGCAGACGCCATTGGCTTGGTAGACGATAGGTTGGTCAATGCGGAGATTAAGATCGTTCGTCAAACCCAGTATTTCAGGTGCTGACTCTTTGGTTAGCGTCAGGGTTTGTTGGCGGGTATAGGCTTTGAGGCTGAGGGTGGAAAGAGATTGGATCAGTTGTTCCTGCTCGGATTTATCCTGAAACCGTTCGTAAATCGCAGGCAGGCGCGGCAGCACCAGCGCGCTGGTGAGCCCGAGAATCATCAGTACCACCAATAATTCAATCAGGGTAAAACCGGCGCGCGGGTTCATGGGAGCCTCGAAGCGGAACTCGTATCGGGAATCTGTCGGAAATGGTTACTTGGTCACCAGACCTATGTCGGCATCCAGCTCTTCGCCACCGGGTTTGGCATCAGCACCCAATGAATAAAGGGTGAAATCCTGCAAGCCATTTTTTTCGCGACGATATTGGTAAGCGGTGCCCCAAGGATCGAGCGGGAGCTCTTCATCCAAATAAGGGCCTTTCCAGTTTTGTTGGGCGCGGGCGCTGTCGGGTGAGCGGATGATAGAACCCAAGCCTTCCTGAGTGCTGGGGTATTCGCCCATATCCAAGCGGTAGGTTTGCAGTGCTGACTTGAGCAGCTTGAGCTGGGTTTCCACGGTTTTCACTTTGGCGCTATCGACTTTGCCAAACATTTTGGGGCCGACGAGACCGGCGAGCAGGCCAAGAATGACTAGCACCACCAGGAGTTCGATCATGGTGAAGCCTCGTTGATGAGTTTTAGTGTTGTGCATAGTTTCTCTCTGGAAATAAATGTTCATGTTAAATCCCCCTTTGAAAAAGGGGCTGGGGGGATTCTCAAATCGCAACGTCATTAACGCTGGTAATGGCCTGGATTAGACCCAAAATAATCACCCCCACCGCGATACCAATAAAGACGATAGCGAGGGGTTCGATCATCAGCAACAATCGCTTCATGCGGTTCTTGCCTGAGTTTTCGTAGATTTTTGCTACCGCTTGCAGCATTTCCGCCAAGCGCCCGGTTTTTTCGCCGGCGCGGATCAAGTTGTAGGCGGTGGTATTCAATATCTGATTGTCTTGCAGCGCCTTGGACAGGGTACCGCCCGACTGCACCGCGTTGAGCGCGGACAAAAGCGCTTTGCTGCGGCGCGTATTTTTAACGCTGGAGCGCGCCAGATCCAGTGCTTTGGTTAGTTCGATATGACTCGCGAGCATGGCCGCCATGACCGATGACCAGCGCGCAATATCCGATTCCGCCAACCAACGACCAAAAACCGGAAAGCCCGCGAGCTTATCGAGTAACACCTGACGCACGGCCGGTTTGGCAAATTGCATGGCCGCCATCACCGCTAACACCACCACCAACGCAGCAACCCAATAGAAATTTTCGTTCAACCAGAGTCCCGTAGAAAGTACGGCGGTCGCGAGCATCGGCAGTTCCTGTTTGCCATCCATCAAATTGGCAAACTTTGGGACTACAAAAATAAAGATAAGTGCCACGGCACTCAGGCCGGAGAGCACCAGAATCGCCGGATAAATCAGCGCGTTACGCAGTTCATTGACCACCGCGAGGTCATATTCCATCTGCTCCACGCCGCGGCGCATGGTCGCACCCAACTGGCCGGAGGCCTCGCCCGCTTCCACTAACTGGATGAAATAGGCAGGCAATTTCAGATCGGCGGCGCGCAGCGCATTGCCAAAACTGGAACCGCGCTGCAATTGTTCCGAGGCAGATTTATAAAAGCGGCGCAATTGGGGATGTGAATCGGCTTCATGCAGGGATTGCAGCGCCTCGGCGATAGACACGCCGGACTCCAGCATGGTGGTCAGTTCAAATAGCGAGATGGTGATGTCTTCGCGGCTGAGCTTTTTGCGCAAACCGCCCTGTTCATCTTCACGCGGCGTGACCGTCAGCGGCTGCAGGTTTTTCTCGCGGATCAGGCGCGCGGCTTCGCGCTCGTCGCTGGCATCTATCACCCCGACGATCACGGCTTGGTTTTGATCGAGCGCCTTGTAGCTAAATTGCACTGGTCGCTCCCTTATTCCGCATCAATATTGGTGGCGCGCATCACTTCTTCAACCGTGGTCAGGCCTTTGGCGGCTTTGATCAGGCCGTCCTGATACATCGACCTGTGCCCCTGGCGACGCGCCAACTTACGCATTTCAGTCACCGGTGTGTTGGCGATAATCATGTCGTGCAGTTCAGTGGAGATGGGCACAATTTCGTACACGCCCATACGGCCCGAATAACCGGTGTTGTTACACAGCGCGCAGCCAACTGACTCAACCCACTTGGGGCTAAAGTCGCGTTTAAGGCGGATAAATTCTTCAGCGATGGAATCCGGCACATGTCCCGGTTTGGCGCAGTGTTTACAGACTTTTCGCACCAGTCGCTGGGCTTGCACCGCTTTGATAGGAGCGGCAACAAGAAATGGCTCTACGCCCATATCGATCAAACGGGTGAACGCGGAAAGCGAATCGTTGGTGTGTAATGTCGATAACACCAAATGACCGGTCAACGCAGACTGGATGGCGATTTGCGCCGTTTCCAAATCACGGATCTCACCCACCATGATCACATCCGGATCTTGTCGCAGAAAGGCGCGCAAAGCTTTGGCAAAGGTGTAGCCAATTTCGGCGTGCGCCTGCACCTGGGTGATGCCGGGCAATTGGTATTCGACCGGATCTTCTACCGTGAGGATTTTGCGTGTGCCGTCAGTCGCTTCTTGCAGCGCCGCATAGAGCGTGGTGGATTTACCCGAGCCAGTCGGACCGGTCACCAGCACTATGCCGTTGGACTCCTGCATAAGAGCACCGACCAGATCCATATGGTCCTGCTCCAACCCGAGGGTTTGCAGCGATAGCTCTTTGCGATCTTTAGGCAGCAGACGCATCACGATAGATTCGCCGTGTATACCCGGCAGCGTCGAAACACGCACATCCATTTCGCGCCCGTTGACACGCGTGGTGATACGTCCATCCTGCGGCAGGCGGCGCTCGGCGATATCAATTTCAGAAATAAGTTTTACCCGCGAGGCCACCGCTGGGTAGCGATCAATTGGCTGTTCCAAATGAGTTTGCAGCACACCGTCCACGCGCAAGCGCACGCGAAAGACTTCCACTTGTGGGTCGAGGTGGATATCGGAGGCATTAAAGGCCACGGCTTTGGAGAATATGTTGTTGACCAGTTCGACTACCGGCGCCTCTTCCGCCATTTCGCGCAAGCCTTTGGTCTCGCTGCCCTCCGCAAAAAAACGCTCTGCGGTAAGTTCTTTGCGCATATAGTCGATAAGGATATCGAGGCTGTGGCCGGAAACCAGGCAGGGTTTAATCTCGTGTTCGGGGTAGTGATAGCTGATCACATCGCGCACAAACGGCGAGAGTGGATCGCGCCCGGTGTATTGCAGGACTTGTTCGGCCGGGCTCCAGATAAGCACGCGGTTGTCGATGCACCAGTTGATATCGAGCAGTGAGTGTTTGATAAAGGTGAACAGCGCGCTGGCATCGGGCATTTCTTTACCGGCTTGTACCACCGGAATTTCCAACTGCTGTGCGAGCACCTCCAGCAGTGACTCTTCAGAAATTGACCCCATGCGCACCAGACCTGCACCTATACGGCCACCAACAGACTGCTGTAATTGCAGCGCCTTTTTGATGTCGTCCGGCTGAACCAGTCCGCGCTCGATGAGCAATTCCCCGATCAGTTTATTCACGCTTTCAATTCACTCTTATGTTGCGACTTTTATGCTGCAATAACTGCGCTGCATTTTTCCGCGCAGATGGCTGCACAGCGGCTTGGCATACTACTGCAAAACACGACACTTGCCCATGCAGGAAGCAGTGCAACTAATGCATGGAGCCCAATGATCGGCTATGCTCGCTCACCGTTAAATTGCGCAACAGGTTTGTTTGTGACTCCCGCTATTTCCACCATTATTGTCAATTACAACGCTGGCGCTGGTCTGGTGACGTGCATCCAATCGGTTATCGACCAAGTGCGCGAAGTGATTCTGGTAGACAACGCCTCGCGCGATAACAGCATCGCCCTCGCTGAGTCACATTTTGCAGGCAATGCGCGCCTGCGCATTATCCGCAACGATACCAATCTCGGTTTTGCCGCCGCTTGCAATATTGGCGCGCGCGCGGCGCAATATCCTTACTGGCTGTTCCTCAATCCCGACTGTATTTGCGCTGATGGCAGTGTGGCGGAGTTGTATCGCGTGCTCACCGCTAACCCCAAAGCAGGAATGGTGGGCGGCTTGCTACTCAACCTCGATGGCAGCGAACAAGCTGGCGGGCGCCGTTTAACGCCCACGCCTGGTCGCACCTTGGTAAGCGCTTTTGGTTTGCAGCGTTTTGCCAAACGCTGGCCGGAATTGCTGGTGGATTTTAATTTGCACCAACAACCGCTGCCCGCTGCGCCTATCAGCGTCGAGGCTATCTCTGGCGCCTGCATGCTGGTCAAGCCGGAAGCAGTGGCCGAGGTCGGCCTGTGGGACGATGCGTATTTCCTGCACTGCGAAGATCTGGATTGGTGTATGCGGTTTGTGCGCGCCGGTTGGGAGATTTTATTCGTGCCCTCCGCGCCCATCACCCATGCGCAGGGTGTGTGCAGCAAATCCCGCCCGCTATTTGTTGAATGGCACAAACACAAAGGCATGACGCGGTTTTATCGCAAGTTCTTTCGCGCGTCTTATTCGCTGCCTTTACTCTGGTTGGTGATAGCGGCCATCTGGGGCAGATTTGCACTTATCGCTGCCACCAACCTATTCAGGAAACTCGTACGGCGCAATTAACTCGTGGATAAATATGGAAATTTCTGCGATATGACCAATACTTAAGGCAGTTTTCGCCAGTGCGGATGATACGCCTTATATGAATGACAAGAATTTCAACTCTATACTGCTGCTGGCAATTTTGGCCACACTGATAGCCGTTTTGGGGCAGCAGTATTTCCCCAAAAAACGCCTGCTGGCTTGGCCTAACGCCAATTTTATCTCTTATTTCTATTCATCTAATCAGGCCGATGGAAGCCCGGCCGCCTTTTGGGTAAGCCAGGAGCAAAATCTATGGCGCTGTGTTTACCCTGAAGATGACAAAAGTGAATATTTTGCATGCAGTTTTAATTTTTTGTTTGGCACCTTGGAGAAAGCTGGCACGGCTGATTTGTCCGGATTTACGCACATTAATTTAAAGCTTAACTACACCGGTAGCGCCAACAAACTACGGCTGTACATGCGTAATTTCAACCCAGCGTATTCCAAGCCGGATGACTCAAACAGCACTAAATTCCATGCCGTAACACTCCATACCAAGGATTTGAATCAAGAGATCCAACTCAATATGGATGAATTTTTTGTCGCTGACTGGTGGCTCGGGCAATACGATATCCCACGCAATTTATCGCGCCCGGAATTTACCCAAACCGTTTCTGTGGGGATCGATTTTTTAGAAGGCCTGCAACCGGGCATCCACGATATGCAGATCGAAAAAATCGAATTTGTCGGTGAGTGGATCAGCACAGAGCGTTGGTATTTAGTGATTCTGGCCGCATGGATGCTGGGGATTTTTATCTATGCCATCACCAAATTAATCCAGCTGCGCCAGCAGACCGAACACGATGTAAAAGTCATCAACGAATTAAGCAGTAATAACGAGCAGCTGCAGATGGAGACCGATAAATTCCGTCGCCTTTCTACCGTCGACCCACTCACCCAGGCTTACAACCGGTTTGGTATCGACCAGATTGTTTCTACCTTAATGATTTTCAATAAGGAGAAAGATGAGCACAAGGATTCTCCTGACTTTGCCCTGATAATTATTGATATAGACCATTTCAAGCGCATTAACGACCGGCGCGGTCACGATGCAGGTGATCGGGTATTGCAAACTATTTCGGCGATTATTAGCAAGGGCATACGCACGCAGGATTTTCTCGGGCGTTGGGGCGGTGAAGAATTTATTGTGATCATGCCCAGCACGCGCAAAGAATTTGCAATTGCGTTGGCTGAAAAAATCCGCCTGATGATTTATGACACTATTTTTGAGCCGGACAATCCGCTCTCGGTCACCGCAAGTTTCGGTGTAAGCGATAAATTAGACGATGAAGATTTTGCGACTACGTTTAAGCGCGCCGACATGGCGCTTTTTGAAGCGAAGGCGCAGGGAAGAAATTGCTGCGTGATGGCGCAAGATAAATTGCTGCCATAAGCCTTATCCACCCTAGGGCGGGTGTACGTTGCCACTACCACTGCGGCTTTGTAAATGAAGGCTGATACCGGAATCGCCACCGGGTTTGCCTGAAAGCGTGCGGGCAAACCTTAGATAATCACCATAAACCGCGAGTAAATATGGAAAAGCCCACGATTTAACCAATACTTAGGGACACTTCTCGCCAGTACCGATGCGCTCCACTATGAATGATAAGAGTTTTAACACCGCACTTTTACTGGCTATTCTGGTGACACTGGCTGCGGTATTCGGGCACCCATTTTTCCCCAAAAAACACATCAGCATCTGGCCTAACCCGCAGATCGGTTCCTTCTTTTATTCATCTGACCCCAGTGCCGCCTTTTGGCTGGACGAGCAGGCCAACCAGTGGCGCTGCGTTTATCCCGAGATAGAAATTGGTGAGCACTTCATCTGCAGNNTACTCCCACCTGCACCTCAAGCTCAAGCACACGGGCAGCGCCAATTGGATCCGGCTTTATATCCGCAACTTTGACCCGGCTTATTCCACCGAGGAGGATGTCAACAGTACTAAATTCAACGCTATCAATTTTCATATTCAAGAGCTGAAGCAAGAATTACAGATCAAGCTGGATGAGTTCAATGTCGCCGAATGGTGGCTACGTGATTACAGCATACCGCGAAAATTAGCGGCCTCTGATTTGCACAACGCAGTGACTTTAGGTATTGAATACGCCGAGGGGACGGGTGCGGGTAACCAGGATATACAAATCGAGAAAATCGAATTTGTCGGAGAGTGGATCAATACTGAAAACTGGTATTTGTTAATCCTCGCTTGTTGGATGCTGGGGATCTTGATTTATGCCATTACCAAACTAATTCAACTTCATCAGCAGACAAAACACGATGTCAGGGTTATCAACGAACTAAGCAGCGATAATGAACAACTCAAGCTGGAAACCGATAAATTTCGTCGCCTATCAACCGTAGACCCGCTCACCCAAGCCTACAACCGTTTTGGTATTGATCAAATTGTTGCCACACTCACGGCATTCAGCAAAGACAAGAGTGAACAGCAAAACTCACCCGATTTTGCGTTGATGATTATCGACATAGATCACTTCAAACGGATTAACGACCGGCGCGGCCACGATACAGGTGATCGCGTATTGCAAAACATTGCAGCGATCACTAGCAAATGCATAAACGCAAAGGATTTTCTCGGGCGCTGGGGCGGGGAGGAATTTATTGTCATAATGCCCCATACCCGCAAAGAATTTGCGCTAGCGCTAGCCGAAAAAATTCGCCTGACGATCCATGACACTGTTTTTGAACCAGACGATCCGCTTTCGATAACTGCCAGTTTTGGGGTTAGTGAGAAATTGGCGGATGAAGATTTTGCAACCACCTTTAAGCGTGCCGACATTGCCCTTTATGAAGCTAAAGCCAAGGGGAGAAATTGCAGCGTGCTGGCAAAGGACCAATTGCCTTCCAACGTTTGACTAAGACTGGTGCCTGAACATCTATATCGCACCAGTAAAAATTCCGCCTTTAATTTTACATTACCTACTTAATACCCAATAAAAAACCCGCCGCAGCGGGTTTTATTTTTTCTGTATCACATCAAATCTTTTACAACTTATCAAATGCGTCCGTTATCAAACAATCGAAGCGGCGCGCATCATATTCCACCAAACGCGCAACATCGTGCGGCTGGATAATATTTTTTTCTGCAGCATCTTTTGCCAGTTCTTCAGTAGTCGCACCGGAAATTTTTCCGCTGTTTTTCGCTTTAAGGAAGGCATGCCATACGGGCCCCAAGGCCAAGAGCATTTGATAAGTACTTTCTACACGCCCAAATGCATCTTCCGGGTCATGACTGACATAGAGATACTGGCCGAGCATTTGACGCACGGGGTTTTCTTCCATAATCAAATCGCCTAATTCGCGAATCAGGTTGTCATCGGGTTTGTGCACTATCGTACCGAACGGCATTGCCACAAAACGGATCATCTTGGCGAGCCACTTGAGCGGGAAGTTATCGGCGAAATCACGCAGTGCTTCCTGTGCGATAAACAGTGAGCGCGTCAATGCATATTCAGCGTGCGCATCTTCCGCGCGGGTGCGAGCATGTGCCGAGTGGAATTTCAAAATCGAACTGGCGATAAACAATTGGCTGTGCACATCACCCAGCCGTGCTGACAATAATTCGCGGCGTTTTAAATTGCCGCCCAACACCCCCAATGCGATGTCTGACATAGACGCTAGCGCAGCGCTCAACAAATTGATTCGTTGATACCACTGCTTACTAAAATTGTCAGCGTTAGCTGGCACACCGCTGAAGCTACCACCAAGGAAGCCCAGTATTTTAGTGCGCAACAAGTTGCTACAGATGTGGCCCAGATGACGAATAAATAATGCGTCGAATTTCTTCAAACCTTCGTTACCATCTTCTAACTGCATGGCGAGCATTTCTTCAAACAGGAAGGGATGACAGCGCATTGCGCCCTGACCGAAAATCATCAGCGAGCGCGTTAAAATATTAGCGCCTTCCACGGTGATCGCCACCGGCACTGAATGATAAGAAGCCACAAGGAAATTGCGCGGGCCTTTTTGAATCGCACGACCACCCACCACATCCATTGAATGCTCAACGGATTTACGCATCAATTCCGTCGCGTGGTATTTCGCCATCGCGGTCATCACTGAAGGTGCACCGGTTTCCAAACCTTTGGTGACGAACTGACGCATAGCTTCGAGCGCATAACCACTCGCGGCAATTTCAGCGGTAGCCTCTTGCACGCCTTCAAACTTACCAATTTCAGTATTGAATTGACGACGGATGCGCGCATAAGCACCTACCATGCGGTAATTCATTTCGCCGCTGGCGGTAGACAATGCTGGCAATGAAACACCACGACCGGCGCCCAGACATTCGATCAGCATGCGCCAACCTTTACCCGCCATGGCAGCACCGCCAATAATCCAATCGACGGGGATAAACACATCGGTGCCATAAATCGGCCCGTTCATAAATGGTGAGCCAGGGTTGTGGCGCAGGCCTATATCCACACCGGGATGCTTGGCGGGAATCAGCGCGCAGGTAATGCCGTATTCTTTTTTATTTGGGTCGCCAAGCAGACCTTCGGGGTCATGCACTTTAAAGGCTAAACCGACCACGGTTGCGACCGGTGCCAAGGTGATCCAGCGCTTGCTGAAGGTCAGTTTCAGGCCAATCACTTCCTGGCCTTCATGCATGCCTTTACAGACGATACCGGTATCGGGAATCGAACCTGCATCAGAGCCCGCCTCGGGACCAGTCAAACCAAAACAAGGGATTTCAGTACCGTTCGCCAAACCCGGCAACCAGCGCTGGCGCTGTTCTTCGGTACCGTATTTGACCAGCAATTCACCTGGGCCAAGCGAGTTGGGCACCATCGCTGTCACCGCTGCAGTGCCGGAACGGCTGGCGATTTTGCTCATGATGCGACTTTGCGCGTAGGGGCTGAAATCGCGTCCGCCGTATTCTTTGGGGATGANNGAAGTTTTTATCTTTGAGGTACTGCCAAGCCTCAGGTGACAAATCTTTGCGATTTTGCTGGATGTCCCATTCGTCGAGCAGCAAACATAATTCATTCACTTCATTATCTAAAAACGACTGCTCGGCCGCCGTCAGTTGCGGCAGACTGATTTGGGCAAATTCATTCCAATCCGGGTTGCCGCTAAATAATTCTTTTTCCCACCAGGTCGTACC
>DQHS01000228.1:20144-20721 GCA_003524365.1 Cellvibrio sp.
AGGCGACCAACACCCATATCGCCAACAGAGAGAGCAGTAACATCATTTTTTGACCCCTGAAAGGTTTTGTTTTTGTGAGTTTCCGGTGAGAACTCTACCCTTAACCTTAGCTCAATACCGTTAAGTTGGTGAGATTTCCTGCGTCCTATTGGTTCTAATTCAGCAGTCCACGCACCACAAAGATTCATTTAATCTGCACTGGCTAATCGGCAACCAAAAAGTTCGGCTTGCAACTCATCCAACTCTAGCGCCGCATCATTAATTAATTCAATACGGCTATCGAGCAGCTCTGGCTCACCTTCCGGCTNNGCCTCCAAGGCGTCGCGCTCGGTCGCACTGATCGGCGGCATCGACCTTTTCAGCATCGCAAACACGGGTTTGGTGAGCACCGCACGGCGCACGCTGCCGACGTTAAGCACCACGAGAATGGCGACGAAGGGTACGATCAGCCAGGGCGATAATAGATAGGGGGTGACCAACAGCCCTAGCCCTAGCCAGGCAATAATTACTACACATGAAGAGGCGATCAGAGCGACCTGATGGTAGGTTAATACGGCGACCAACACCCATATCGCCA
>DQHS01000228.1:20748-32210 GCA_003524365.1 Cellvibrio sp.
CTCGCCCAACATGAGCGGTTTTACGCTGAGCACGCCGTTTTCCGCATTGAACATGTATACGCCCTGATCAGTATTCATCACCGCTTTGGCGCGCACCATATTCAGGCCTGTCATCCAACCAAAGAGTTGATTGAAATCAAATTGGATTGTTGGCTGAAACAACCAACCGCAGGAATAAAAGCCCTGCCCCTGATTTTCGCGACGCAGATAATCCTGCCCTTCCGGCAATTGGATGGCAGCATTGTAGAGTTCGCGTTGGGGATTGAGCCGATTGCGCTGCGCGGCGTGATGTTGCGGGCTATTCAGCTCATGTTTGCGACGGGGATAATCCAACCAGCTCAATTCCAACTGCCCCTGCTGCACCGCAAAGGCTGCTTGTTTGGGCGGATGAAAACCAGCGACCAGATCATCAAAATTGGCACGATCAACTGGCGAACACAAATCGATTTTATTGGCGACCAATACATCGGCCACCGCGACTTGATCTTTGAAATTGGCGTTGTCGGCGTAGCGACTCTCAACCAATTTGCGCGGATCAACCAGGGTGACAGTCGCGCGCAAATCCAACACTGTATCGTAGTATTCACCCGTGAGCGTATTAATAATTTCTTCAGGGTGACCAAGGCCGGTGGGCTCGATAATAATGCGATCCGGTTTGGTTTTAGCGATCAACATATTCAGCGCAATTTTCATCGGCAGCCCTGCCACACAGCAGATACAACCGCCGGGCACTTCACGCACATGGGCATTGGTATTTTTCAGCAGCGCGCCATCGATCCCGATTTCACCAAATTCATTCACTAATACTGACCAGACTTCATCGGCCGGTTTGCTATTGAGGAGATGGGTGATCGCGGTGGTTTTCCCCACGCCTAAAAAACCGGTGATGATATTGGTGGGAATAAGTTTGCGCCCGGCAGTGGTGCCGGGCGCGGTGAGGTTGTCGGTAATCATAGGGCTAGCCTTGGTCAACAGAGTGCGGGCATTTTACACAGCTGTTGCGCGCGGCCAACCAGGATCTTTAGCGGGTCATACTAATATCCTGCACATTCACTTTGCCGGTACCGCCGCCACTGGATACCGGTGTCGCTACCTCATTCACCACTGTTTGTGGCTGGATAGTCACGCTGGAGCCAGATTCAGTCACTACCAAGCTGAATAATTGGGGCGAGGTTTTATCCAATTCCTTGGTAATAGTCATGGGTTTATGTTGGCGTTTTCCTGTCGCCAATCCACTCGCTGCATCGCGCGGGCTTTTGATTGAATGGCTCAAGGCAGTACTCGAACTCACGGCTGCCCCTTTTTCATCGCACACTTGCACTTGATAAGTCCCGGCCGCCAAACCCGTCACCGTACAAGTACCACTGGGACAATGCACGATTGTTGATTCGCCTTTTACACCGCCAATTTTGATGTGCATATCGGATGCGGCAAATGCAGCCAGTGGTGCAAGTGCGCTTAACAACATACTGCCAACAACAATACGAATCTGCTTATTCATGATGATCTCCTGGAGTGATAAATGCTGTCGCGGGACTGCAAACCTGGGGCAGCTGTGATTAATGCTGGCCACAATATTTACATTTCTTGTGGCTTGTTTTCAGACTACGCCAACCCCATGAATTCAATCTGAATAAGCAATGTGAAAAAGTCACAGAGGAACCAGGAATGAACACGACCAATTTATTGAACCAGTTGTTAAAGGCAGGGACGGATTTACTGCAGAACAAAGGCGGCACACAGCAGTCCGGCAACTGGCAGCAATCGAACAACACACAACAACCAGCGAATAATTCTCCACTGGGCAGTTTGGCGGGATTGTTATCCGGCAAAGGCGGTGCCGCACTTGCGGGTGGCGCATTGGGTTTACTACTCGGCAGTAAACAGGGCCGCAAAATGGGTGGCACTGTGCTCACCTACGGCGGCCTTGCTGCACTCGGCGCTATCGCCTACAAAGCCTACGGTAATTGGCAGGCGCAAAATCACGCTACGACTGCCGCTGGCCCACAAACCATTGACCGCATTCCACCCGCGCAAGCAGAACAACACAGCCGTGCAATTCTTATCGCATTGATTGCCGCCGCCAAAGCCGATGGGCATGTGGATGAGCGCGAGCGCCAATTAATTGATGGTGAGATTGGCAAGTTGACGCAAGATCACGAACTGACCACCTGGATTGATCTGGAATTGAAAAAACCGCTCGACCCGACCGCGATTGCCGCCGTCGCCACCACCCCGGAAATGGCAGCTGAAATGTACTTGGCGAGCATTCTGGTTGTGGATGAAGAGAATTTTATGGAGCGCGCTTATTTACAAGAATTGGCCAAACAGCTGCGTCTGGAACCTGAGCTACAAACCGAATTATCGACTCAAGCGAAAAAGGCGATCCAGCTGTGTAATTAATTACTGCGGCTACCAAACGCTTTAAAAAATCGGCAATCGCATCACCGCGATTGCCGATTTTTTTCGCGTCACTTTTGTCACATTAGGTAACATTTTGTAACCGTTTACAAAATTTTTACACTCTAAACAAAAGCTGACTAAAAATGAGTCCTTACCTATAAAAACAGGCATCCCCGTTCAATAAAAGCCGATAAATCTATCTTAATCATATAGATATATAAATTATCATATTAAAAATATCATTTACTTGTCGCATAAATAATCATTTTTTGATGAATGAAATCACAACACCAATATTTTAAGTGACATAAACTGTTTGAAAATGTAAACGATTACATTTAGGATTCGGCCATCTCAGGGGATGGCAAAGGCATAACACCACAGCGCCGCTGTTCTGACTGAGTACCTGCCAAACTCAAAAATGCAGGGAACGACACCATACAAAACAAGCCCACATAAAAAGTCAAAACTAGAGGACGCACACATGAAAAGTTCTGCAAGTTTTAATAAAACACTGCTTTCCACCCTGGTCGCTACCTGTATTGCGACCGGTGCCTACGCGCAGAGTGATTCCGTTGAAGAAGTGATTGTTACCGGCGTGCGCGGCGCGCAGGAAAAGGCGATTGATGTGAAACGCAACTCGGCTCAAATCGTCGATTCAGTCGCCGCCGAAGATATCGGCAAACTGCCCGACACCACCATCGCCGACTCCTTGCAACGTATTACCGGTATTCAAATCCAGCGCAGCGGCGGCCAAGGTAGCGTAGTGAGCGTGCGCGGTATGGGCCAGGTATTGAGCACCATGAATGGCGAGTATTTTTTAACGCCGGCGAGCATGACCACCAACGGCGTTAACTTTACCGACGTACCCGCAAGCCTGGTATCCGGTTTGAACGTATCCAAATCCCAAGCAGCCGGTCAGCTGGAAGGCGGCATTGGCGGCAGCATCGACGTACTGACTCGTCGCTCTCTGACATTGGATGAAGGCTTGAGCGGTTCAGTGCGCTTACAAGGCAGCAGCGGCAGCATCACCGAAACCACTGATCCCGAATTGAGTGGATTGGTCGGTTGGAATTTTGATGATAAAGCGGCGATGTCACTAGCCTTCTCTTACGGCGAATCTACCCTCGCGGAAAACCAAGGCCGCCTGCGCGCCGACCGCGTTGCTGAAGGTTGGGGTTGCAGCAGCAGCTGTGCCGACCTAGATGGCAACGGCAATACCAATGGTGATTTCATCAACCCCATGAGTTGGAACAGCCCGGAATTTTCCGCGCGCGAAATTGAGCGCGAGCGTTTGGGTTTGGCGTACAACTTTAATTTGGCAGTGAGCGATTCGCTCGAATTAAATGCAGATATTTTCTACACATCGATGGATGAGAAAGCCGCTGGCCAATTTATTTATTTGGGCAACCAAATTGGCGGCCGCGCCGGTTTCCATGAATATACTTTAGTCACTGGCAAACCGGCGATTGTTAATCCCGGTGATGGCAGCCTCGGCGGCCAACCTTTTTATGCCACCAATATGAACATGATGGTGTCCGGTTTCCGCGCCGGTGTGCTCGGTGATTATCGTGAAAGTTCTGCGCTCAACTCCAACGTAGACTTGAAATACGACAACGGCGATGCATTTACCGGCAGCGTGCGCTGGGTATCCGGCAACGCCGATAACGACAACAACAATCTCACCCTTGCGCAAGTCAGCAATGCGATGATGGTTAAGCGTTCGCCTACCACTGATCCGGTTAACATCAACCCAGGTGCCATCGACGACGGTCTGATTTATCCAATGCATGTGCAAGTGAATAGCGGCAGTGTATTAGCCGAATTGGATCCGGCGATGATTAGCAAAATGGCTAATCCGGAAGCCTGGTATTTGCATTCCGGTTGGATTGAAAGTACTTACTCAGAAGCTGAGTTTGATGTACTGCGTTTTGATGGCAATTTTAAAATGGCCGATGAAGGTTTAACTTCAATCGATTTTGGTTACCGTTTTTCTGATCGCAGCACTACCTTTAACAATATGTCGTTCTTCTCACCTTCAGGTGTAGTGAAAGACGGCGTAGAACTGCTGAATAAATATCACGAAGTCGGTTACGCAACGGGTCAAGCGGGAAGCACAGGTACTGCTGCTGGTTTAACCTATGATCCGCTGCCCGTGGTTGAAATTACCGATGCAAAACTCAACGGTTACATTGGTAACGTCAGTAACTTTGGTGATGCATTAAAAGGTTTTAACGTAAATATTCCGATGATCGATACACGCAAAATTGATGACCCCATTGCGTTTAACGATATGATTTACGGCAAAGGCCAACGCATTGTTAACCCCGATCGCTCTTACGCCATCACCGACAGCAAACAAAGTTTCCACGTGCAAGCTAATTTTGATAAAGCGCTGAATGATACTTTTACCTTGAGTGGTAATACCGGTGTGCGCTATGTGCGTACTGATTTGGCTATCACGCAAAATATTACGGATCCGAAAAAATTGAATCCGTTAATTTTGGCGGGTACCGATCCAAACCACACCACCTACATGGATCTGGGCGATAAGATTACCAACGTTACTTACAATGACTTTTTGCCAAGTTTGAACCTGAACCTCGGCATCGCCGAAGATTTCAAAGTAAAGCTGGCATTTGATAAACGCATGACCCTGCAAGATCTTGATCGCTTGGGCCAAGGCTCAATCACTTATCTGAGTTCTGAAGAAACCGTAGTTGATCCAGTAACAGGCGAATCCGTTAAAGAGCCATTCCAACGCGTAAGCTCACGTCAAAACAACGGCAACCCTTACCTGAAGCCTTGGTCCGCCAATGTGTTTAATATCGCCGGTGAATGGTATCCAACAGAAAGTGCCATCGTGTCGCTGGGTTATTTCAACATTGATGTGAAAAGTTTTACCTACACTAAAGTTGAAAAAAATCCAACCTTAGCTGATAGCGATGGTGTTGTGCGTCGCGGTGGTGAAGAGCAAACCGTATCTAATGGTTCGGGCGGAACTGTAAAAGGTTGGGAATTTTCTTACCAACAAAGTTTCGATTTCCTGCCCGGTATGTTGGCCAATACCGGTATGACCTTTAACTATACCTATTCACCCACCAAGAGCCCTTCCAGTGAATTGTTACCTAATGGCGATGTAGCGCCGTTTAACAATACGGCAGAAGATCAAGCGAACTTGGTGCTCTGGTATCAGGACGATAAATTTGAAGCGCGTGTTGCCGCCAACTACTTGGGCGACCAATACCAAGGCAAAACCTCTGGCTGGATGTGGAACCCAACCAATAAAGACAAAGGTATGCCGCGCTACTTGAAAGAAACCTTATTTGTTGATGTGACCACGTCTTACAATGTCACCGAAGATCTGCAGATTACCCTTGCAGTTAACAACCTGACAGAAGAAGACAACATCACTTATACCCAATGGGAAGATTTTGTTGATTCCTATAATATATTTGAACGTCGCATTACCGCCGGTGTGAACTACAAGTTTTAATTAAACCTCTCATTTGGTTTTCAATAAACTTATAGTCCGGTCTTGATAAAAGGAGCAGATGAAAATCTGCTCCTTTTTTGCTAAAGAATTGCTGAAAAAAACTTAGTCATACCCGCGAACGCGGGTATCCAAGCTGTTGATTTCTTGCGGATGCCCGAGTTCGCGAGCATGACGGTAGGTTATATTCAGAAAATAAAAACAACATATCTCAGGTATAGCTATGACTGACTCGCGCATTCGCTCAATTGTGATTCTCGGTGGNNGAAGTCGATTTTATGCGCGCAACTAATGCGACCTATAAACTCGGCATCGATTTTGATGGTTGGTATAAACCCAACGAAAAATTTATTCACCCCTTTGCCGGTTACGGCGCGCGTATATCACGCATTCCCTTTCATCACTACTGGGCCAAAATGCGCCAGCAAAACAAAGCGCAAGAGTTAGATGCCTACTGCCTCGCCGTACAAATGGCGCGGCACAATAAATTTGCGTTACCTAAAGCGAACAACGATGTGGAATTATCCAGTTTTAACTATGCGTTTCATTTTGATGCGGGATTATTTGCGAATTACCTAAGTGGAATAGCGCAACAGCTAGGCGTTAAACGTATCCAAGCCAATGTCCAGCAAATCAATCAATGTCCCGATAGCGGTTTTGTTCAATCTTTGGGGTTGGATAACGGTGAACAAATTGAAGGTGAATTTTTTATCGACTGCTCCGGTTTTAAAGGATTACTTATTGAGCAGACATTAAAAACTGGCTACGAAACCTGGAACCAATGGTTGCGCTGCGACCGCGCGGTGGCTATGCCTTGTGCTAGCAAACTTGCGCCCGCATCCGCTACCCGTTCATTGGCGATGGAGGCCGGTTGGCAATGGCGTATTCCACTGCAACATCGCGTTGGCAACGGCTATGTGTACTGCAGTGATTTTATTTCCGATGAGATTGCCGCAGAAAAATTGCTCGCAAATCTGGAAGGTGATGCACTCGCCGACCCCAAATTCATTCGTTTCACTACCGGCATGCGCAAACAAGCATGGAATAAAAATGTGTTTTGCCTGGGGCTCGCCAGTGGTTTTATGGAGCCGCTTGAATCCACCAGTATTTATTTAATTCAATCGAGTCTTACATTACTGCTCAACCATTTTCCCAATAACCAATACAACCAGCAGCTCGTCAATACGGTGAATAACAACCTGCGTATTCGCCAAGAAAAACTGCGTGATTTTTTAATCCTGCATTACTATGCCAACCAGCGTCACGGCCANNATGGATTTCTTTAGCACCAATAGTTGGCTGGCCATGTTTTCCGGGTTCAATATCCAGCCAACCTATTACCACCCGGCAGTCGATGATTTTGATGAACAATTAGTCGAAAAGGAATTGAAGGCGATAGCGGCGAGCATCGCCAATACCGTTAAAGATCTGCCCGATCATTTGAGTTTTATTAAACGAAATATTGCGCTTGAGCAGTAACAAAATTTCAGATTACTGAACAGAAGAAACTAACATTTTCTGTTCAGTAAATTTTTAGTGTTGCTATTTTTTGACTTGATTTAACTGATCCACTGCCAACGCCAAAAACATGTAATTGGCTTCACCGCCGCCCATCACATATTCAGTTTGTTGCCAGAAAAATGGCCAAATTTTTAATTCGGGTAAATCCGGTCGAATCAATGCAGTACCGGAAATAACACCGCCGGGAATGTACGACCAGTCAGCGCGGTTAACGCCGTAGGCAACCAAGGCTGAGTTAGCGCCCACACCTGAGGCAAAGCTTTGTGTGTTATCGCCAGGGTGTACACCCAAAATAAAATTGAGCGCATTTACATAGGAATCGGTGCCTGCAAATTGCGGCCAGGATTTATGGAAAAAATATTGTTTAACGCCAAACTCCTGAATATTCCAACCTGCACCCCAAATATTAGGTTTGTAAGGTACTCCATAAGGCGATTCGGTTTTAGCGCGCTCACGCACTTGTTGCTGATAAGTGTCCACCGCCGCATTCACCGCTGCGACAAATTTTTCATCGCTAATTGATGGCATGACACGCCCAATCGCCCAGCCGGTTTTTTCAATCTCGGCGACTACCTGTTGCTGCAAACCAATTAATTCCTTGCGATAAGCATCATCATCCGTTGCCAAAATTAATTCTGCCAAGGCGAAAATACGCACGTCTTGACGTTTGGTGTTGGGCGCGGCAATTTTGTAAAGATTTTGCGCCGCCTCCAGCGCCTCTTTAGCCATTTGTGGGTTGTACGTTTTTAATACCCGCGCAGCAGCAGCTAAACCTGCTGCCACATCCAATTCACGCTCAGGATTATCTTCGGTAAATACCCAGCGATCATCCGGCGTGCCGGATTTTCCATTTTTCACTTCGCCCTCTTTTAGCGATGAATCGTAGGGCAAGTTATCGGTTTGCACCATGGCATCGCCAAGCAATACGTATTGACGAATCGTCGGTTCGATAATGCCGCGATATAAACGTCCCATGGATTTATAACCGCCGAGCACGCTCAGCAATCCATGTTCAATTTGTTGCAGTGCATCATTTTTTCCATCGGCGACATGAATCTCAACCAGCTTTTTCTGCTGATCGATTAGCGTAGCATCGTGATTCAAACCAAACTCTTCCACCATAGTGGCGAGTAACCAGACAGTGCCCATTTGCGATTCCACGCGCAAGTCGTAGTCGCCCGCATCGTGCCAGCCACCGGCATCCAAACCTGGCACTCGTTCACCGGGTTTAAATTTGGTACGCGTGCTACCGTCAGAGATATAGCCGTCGATATGATTAAAATTAAGCGGCATCATCAGCGCATCATCTTGATGATCTATGCCGTGCCATACGCGATATTTTTCATTGACGCGCATATGACACATTTGTACCGGTAAAAAATATTCGAGCGTCGGCTGCCATGCGTGACGCGACAAAACATCGTCGCCAATTTTAAACGCGTGCGAGGTTTTATCGCGGTAGCTGATTTGATACATTCCCGGTGCTTTAATATCTGAGAAATCGTACGTCATATATTGGTAGCGCAAGAAATTGCCCCAGGGTTCAACTTTGGCTTTTTTCACCAAAGTTTTACCTGACTCACTTAATTTAAAGATTTTTATTTCCGAGGCTTTGGTATCGCGCTTGTCTTGTTCGATTACCACTTTTTTAGGCTGCTGCGCACCATAACCTAATTGCGATACTTGGATGACAGGTTCGTAAATCCAATTTTTTATAACATGGGGCGTGACAATCCATTCGAGCGCCGCAGTGGTTTTATCGGCGGGAATAACACCGCGCACTATGTACCAACCATTGTTGTGGTTCGCGCGACCATCCCACAGTTCCAACGCGCCAGTTTTACTTTCAATCGTCATGCGCTGTTTATCAGCATCGGGCGCAACGATTAATTTTTTGCCTGTCGCCAAGGGCGCTGTTAAAAATTCGCCATGTGGATTCACCAGCGGGCCATTGGGTTGTTGTGGAAAAATGCCCGCCTGTTCATCCAACAGCCAAGATTTTCCAAAAAATTCACCGGGGAAAATTTCAAAATTAAAGCCGATTTTCCCCACCCACTCTTTGGGCAGTGGTTTTTCCAGATCCACGCTGATTTTGAATTGATTATTATCGAGCGCGGTGACTTTTACTTCATAAGTAAATTTTAAATCAGGATAAATAATCGGATTAAAGCCTTTGCGGTCTTTACTCGGATCTGGATAGGAAAGTGATTGGGTAATCGTTTGGGCTTTTTTATCGACCGTTTGCTTACCGCCCACTGGCACTGGTGACCACTGCCCCGGTGAAATTTCCAACCGTACATCGCCATTCGCCGCAACACGACTACCGTGCTGAATAACTGTTACACCGGTCTGGTGTCCATCGGGATAAATATCGCTAAACACAGTGACATTCAGCCCCTGCATTTCAAAGTAGTCTTTATCGTTGATAACTAATTCATCAGCGAGACTTAAGGAAGAAAATGCAATAGCAGAAGCGAGTAGGCTTAGCGTAAAAACAGATTTTTTCTTGGGATTTTGTATTGCGCTTTTCATAGAATTTTTCATGGGACTTTTCATAGGTGAATGCCGTGTTGTTATTTGTGCGAGCTGTTAGTGAAAAACTTATAGTCAGGTAGCACAAAAGCATAAACCTATGCGGGTGCAGAGGTGATAATAAATTTGTCGATATAGGTTAAATAATGTTAATTCGATAAACGCATTGCCGTGAGCTAGTGATAAACCACATCTTTATAAGTGGGTGCTAATTTGGAGAGTAAACGGTTTTGTGTAGTGACGGGAATATCGAGCTGTTCCATTGCCAAAATCAAATCATCAACAATCGCATTAAATTCGGTGTTGGTGTAATTGTGGCCGGCATGCACTAACTTCATATTGTCGCCAGTATATTCACAGGGTCCGGCAGCAACTGCACACACATAATCGGACATACCTTTTTTAAACTTGCTCATGTTTACACCTTTATAGCGGTGTTTAACTCGCTCGTCTTTGGCGATATTTAAAATCAGTTGATGGGTAATTTTGGTAATACCTTCGTATTGCCCGAGGGCATCATAAAGTGATTGCTCCGGTGTAGATTGATTAGCACAAGAAGCCAAAAAGAAAACCAGAATAAAACCTGTGAATAATTTTTTCATGCTTAAAAACTCCCCTGCAGCGACAAATACCAACCGGTTTGATTTTTAAATGTCGCCACCTCACCAAGATCAACGTAAGCTGCTACCAGTGCGATGCGTTTATTAGGAAACCAGCCGATAAATGCTGTCTGCCAATCATCTTCTTTGATAAATGACAAGTTGTCAGGTTTTTGTCGATATTCGGTGCCCACTAACCAATGGCGATTTAAGAGCACACCGGCGGAAATTTCCGGCAACAATTCTTTATCGACATTTTTATCGCCACCAAATCCGACCAAACCGGTTTGATTGGCATTGGTGTAACGCAGGTTGGCGTTGAGCAGTACATTGCGATTAAAAAATCCGCCGAGAATTAATTTGGTCGCAGTCACATTCACATCGGTACCCGACTCTTTTTTTGCCCCAACAGCACCCGGCACTAAAAAATCCAGATTCTTTTTATGCTGCATGCCAACACTGATTTGGGGCANNAATGGGTGTATAAATTAAATCACCCGCCACGCGCACCTTGACCGAGATAATACGCTGGCTGATGGAATTCGTTGGCAAACTTAACGCAGCAGTGAGTGAATCATGAGTCAGTTTTTGTTGTGCGAATGAAAGCTCGATACGATTGCGCCAACTCCAGCTACCACCTACTACTTCCAATTGATAATCACCAGTATCCACATAGCTGCCAAACGCCACCGCACTTTGCTCCTCCTGCGCGCCGTAACCGGCAAGTACCGCCATGGGAACAATGCCGCCACCTGCCGCGCCTTCAATCGTACTGGCACCGCCGGTCGCTAATAAGCGGCTGCGCGAAATGCTGTCATCGCTATTGAGATCCAATGTGGCGGCATTAGTATTACAACAGAAAACTACTATCGGTAATGCCAAAAAAAACCGGCTCATAGTCATATCGTTAATTC
>DQHS01000033.1 GCA_003524365.1 Cellvibrio sp.
CTGACGGTGTAGAGCGGTTGTCGCTCAAAGAAATCCATTTTAATAAAACGCCTATGGTATTGCCGCCCTCGATGTTGGACGACTCAACTGCGCAGCGTTTGGCGATTGATAAGCTTAAGTGTGAGCAGCACTGGCAAACTTTCCGGCATCTCAGTGTGAGCGAGCGACAGGCTCTGCAGCAGAAGCTCTACCAGCTCTACAGCACTCAGGAATTTGCCGAAAAAACCGATCCCGAGCAAATGCTTTACAGCGGGTTTTTTGATGAACAAGACAAGCGTTTGATGGTGCAGGTGCGTCAGGCGACTCCCGAGTTACTGTCTAGTGAACCATTTGCTTTTCGCGACCCGCGCTTGAAAGAAATGCTGTTTCGCTACCGCGCACGTAATTTCCCGACTAGTCTTAGCCTTGAGGAGCAACAACGCTGGCAGGTCTTTTGTCGTATGCGGTTTACCGTCAGAGAGGCGCAGGCCAGTTTGACGCTGGACGAGTTTGATGAACGCCTGCAACGGCTGATCGCAGATGCGGACACCACGGAGTCCCAAAAAGATCTGTTAAAGCAATTGACACTTTATGCCGATAAGCTCAGGCAGCGCCTGTAAATTACGGCGGTTCAATTACGGTAATTGTTACAACAATGGTCAGATGAACACATAAGGAAAGGATCTGGCCGGTACTCATAATGTCTTTCCATTAATAAGTATATTTCCATCTTTCACGGGGTGGACCACTAGGTTGGAGGTTAAACAATGTCGGCTCGCTGGTCATTACGCAAAAAAATAAGTTCCTCGGTTGCGATATCGCTCTTGCTCGTGGGTTGCGCGGTTTCCTATCTCTCCTACTCCTCGGCCATGAAAGCGATGGAGATTAATATCAATCGTCAAGTCGCCGGTATTTCAGCCACCTTCAGCAAGTACGTTAACGATTGGTTCGTGCTTAAAGGGAAGGCGCTGGAGGGGTTTCCAGCCAGTGCTGCTGAAGAGAGCTACAACGCGCATCTCACCCAGGTAAAAATTTCTGCCGATGTGGACAATAGCTTCTTGGCTTTCGCTGATGGCAAGCTTTACAACGCGAATAATCTGGTAATGGCGCCGGGAAATGACGATCCCCGGGTGTGGGGCTGGTATATAGCCGCTCTTAAAAACCCGCGCGAAACGTTTATCGATAACCCCTCGGTTGCGTCGGCCACGGGTAAAAATGTGGTTTCGCTTGGGCGCGCTGTGATCAATAGTGATGGCAGCATCAAAGCTATTCTCGGTGTCGATGTGGTTATTGATGCCATCGTTCAGCAGTTGCGCGATATTGATTTACCGGGCAACGGTTATATGTTTATCGCGCGCGGCGACAAGGTGTTTTCCCATGCCGATCAAAAGCTGCTGAATAAATCCCTACTGGATATTTCTGCTGATCTAACCACGAGCAAAATTGAACAATTATTGCGCGCAAAAGACGCGCTCTATTTGATCGAGCTGGATGGCAAAACCATGCAAATTTTTGCCGATGCTATTTCCGGCACTGATTTGACCCTGATCATGGTATTGGAACGCGAATTATTGGTTGGCCCAGTGCAGTCCACACTGTTGGGGCAGTTGGTGGTAATTTTGATTCTATTGATAGCAACAACATTGGTACTCAACTGGTTCAACGGTGTGCTCCTGCTGCCACTGCACAACGTCTCCCAATCACTGTCAGAGATTGCCTCTGGTGGTGGGGATTTATCGCGCCGTCTGCCGGTGACATCCCATGACGAAGTCGGTTTGTTAGCAGCTAATTTCAACTCCTTTGTCGACCATATGAATGATCTAGTGAAGCATATTCGCACCCAGGCGACTGACTTGCAGGATAACGCCCGCGCCATGGCAGACTCGGCAGTAAGCTCGGTGCGTGAGTTGGGCGTGCAACAGCAGCAAATCGGTATGGTAGTAGAGGCCATGAACGAGATGACCAATGCCACTCAGGAGATTGCTCATCATGCTGAGCACACGGCTGATTCAGTGCGCGAATCGGTCAATAGTGCAAGCGATGGCAAACAGCAGGTGGATAAAACCCGTGATTCGATTGCGGTGCTTGCTGAAAAAGTGGAGCAAGCTGGCGGTGTGATTTCTACACTTAACACTAATGCGCAAAATATCAGCGGTATTCTCGCTACCATTAAGGGCATTGCCGAACAGACCAATTTACTCGCACTCAACGCGGCGATTGAGGCTGCGCGCGCCGGTGAGCAGGGTAGGGGGTTTGCTGTGGTGGCTGATGAGGTTCGAGTGCTGTCGCAACGTACTCATGCCAGTACTGAAGAAATCCAGTCTATGATTGGCTCTCTGCAATCGACTGCGCAAAATGCGGTATCAATTATGGAGGAGGGGCGCCGTCTGGCAGCCGGTAGCGTGGATAACGCCGATAATGCCTCCAGCTCACTCGATAAAATCAATTCGGCAGTGGGTGCGATTAGTGGTATGGCTGTCCAGATCGCCACCGCAGCAGAAGAGCAAAGCCACGTGGTAAAAGAGGTGTTGAATAACATCAATTCGATCAAGCGCGTGGCCGATAACTCTGCTGATGTTGCTCATCAAGGCGATGCACGTGCGCAAAGCCTGCAGGATTTAGCGCAGGCGCTAAACGATAAGGTGTCAACCTTTCGCCTGTAACAATGCCTGGTTTTAATCGAACGACAAAAGCAGCTTTTGAAGCTGCTTTTGTTTTTTGGGTAAGGGTTGATAAGTGGCTGAGAGCTATTTTCATTTGATGTTAAAAGCGACCATTTAGTCATCGCAAGTGTGGGAATTTGGTTGGCTTGCGAGTACAATCCCGCGCCCAAGTAGGTACTGGTCTGTGGCTTGTGCCCGGTGAATTGTCAACGAGTTATAGCGGGAGCTTCCCATGTCATCTATCAAGAAAGTCGTGTTGGCCTATTCCGGTGGCCTCGATACCTCAGTAATCGTCAAATGGCTGCAAGAAAACTACAACTGTGAAGTAATCACCTTCACCGCTGACATTGGTCAGGGCGAAGAAGTAGAGCCAGCGCGCGCTAAAGC
>DQHS01000321.1:0-20484 GCA_003524365.1 Cellvibrio sp.
GATGAACAGCAGAGAATTGTGTTGCAAGCTAACACTATCGATCAGGTGGCGCCCGGTGAACAACAACCTGAATCAGATCATTTTTATAAAGGTGAGCAGAGCGAAGCGGGGCTATACAATGGTCGCCACTGGCGCCACAGTCGCGCCTGGTTCAGCTACGATTTAAATGATAAACAGCTCGAGGCGAAAACGTTACAGATTACCTATGCAGGAATTGATGCGGGGCGCCGTTTTGAAATCCGACTGAATGATGTGCTGATCGCCAAGGTAGAGTCTAGTGGTAATGCCAAAGATTTTTTTACTGTGGATTATGCAATTCCACAGACACTGGTGAAAAAATCCGGGGGCAAGTACACACTGAAATTTATCGCTGCGCCGGGGTCAGTTGCCGGTGGGATTTATGGAGTCAGGTTGTTGCGCAATTCACCCTGTGCAGCTGAAACCTGCGCAACTAATTAGAGGGGGTTTTCAAAATACTGTTGTAGGTAATGTTGCAATATGGAGTCGTAGGGGAGTTCTGCTTTCACTTTCTTCAGCGCCTGCTCGTAAGCCTGTAGATGAACCAGCGCTGTTTTTTGGGTGAACACCGTATAGAGCGGAATAGTCTCATCGTCAATTGGTAAAATTCGAATGCTATCCAATTGCCCGTGTTTAAGTGCTTCAAATTTTACGGCATGGCTATCGGGGCTGAAAAATGCATCGAACCGGTTATTGATCAGCAATTCAATTCCTCGGTGAGCTACATCATTACCGCTCAACGGTATCAGTACATTTTTATTGGCGGCCAAATTGGCTGAGTGGTAACCGCCTTGCCACACGCCAATTTTCAAATGGTGTTGTTTTTGTATATCGGCCCAGTTTTGGAGATTGCTGTCCTTCTTCACCACAAATACAGGTTTGGTTATGAGTATCGGGCTAGCGGGGTAGACAAAAATGTTTGAGCGCGCGTCACTTTTGGCCAGAATCAAGGCGGCGTCCAAGCGGTTGTGTTCCAGCATAAATGTTAACCTCGACAGCGGCAGGCGGATATATTCAACCTTCACACCCATTACCTCTGCGACCTTATTGAAATACTCCATAGCGGCGCCGGGGGCATCGCTAGTGCCGTCATTGCTGTGAGGTGGCAGGTCAAAGTAGCCAACTTTTAATGTCTCCTTTTCGGCCGTATGTGCAGACGATTTTTCAGCAACGAGCGTTCCTGGCGATGTTCCAGCGTAGGTGCCAACCGTGGTGATAAGACAGAGCAGAGCAGCAAGAAGGCGGGTATACATGATTATGGCGGGTTCTCTAACTGGGCATATGATCTAAGGGGGGAGTAAGTATCCGCGTGACGACTGCCTTTAACCCTAGTGGCTAAAGTGGGGATGGTCAAATGCCAGCGCTGTGTTTTTCTCATGCTCAATCAGAAGGCAATTCAATGACAGACCGGTATCGATAGTCAGCCGATACTGGCATTAGGGGGCCAATGGTGCAGTGGTGTTGCAGGGTGCGTTAGTGTTGCTGGCGCCGTTTCATAAGATCAGCAACAGGATCGGCGGAATTTAATTTTGCATCAATCACATCGGCTTGCGCACGAGCTTGGTGTAGCAATGAAATTAGCATGCGCACATCATCGTACATTTCACCATGAGTTTCGTTGCTTAAGCGCCGCCCCATTTCTTGCACGAGCCGCAATAGTTCGGCTAGTTCGCGCGCAGTTTCACCTTGTTCTTCACGTAAAAGATCGTCTTTAGACATCACACATACCTCCGTTAAAAACCACATTCCCTACATGGGCATTTTTCCAGACTCTGTTAAAGCCTAACCCCGTTGTGTTTTTTAAGCAAAGAGTTAATTCTAATAAACTGAAACGATGATGATTAAAAAGTTATGAAAAAATATTTCGTATTTTTTTGCGATCTTCCGCACCTATTTCGTTAAGTGCGGTAATCAATTTTACTCAGGCTATTTCAATCGCTTACTTTTATAAGAATCCAATTCTTTTTCATCAACCACTGGCCAGCCTTCTTTATCCCAGCTGATATTCAGTATTTTGAGTTTCTGCAAATACTTGTCTGCAGTTTCATAGGCATGCAGCACTAAATAGTCTTTACCGTCCCAGCTATAAGCACCGTTGTGGCCTAGGCCGACCCAGTTTTTATTGCCTTTAATTAACAAGCTGCCACCGCCGTTATTCATATCTTTACCATTTTTATCCAGATAAGGACCGGTAGCACTTTTGGATCTGCCCACTACCAAATGATAAGTAGAGTTCGCACCTTTGCAGCAGAGTCCCCAAGAGGCAAACAAATAATAGTATTCATTTTTTTTGAAAATAAATGGCGCTTCAATCTCGCCTGGGCCCGCGCTGCTGCTGATGTCTGCGGGCACCTGATCGCGTTTAGCAATGCTGTGCCATTCTTGCGGTTCGGCGGGGCGCGTCCAGTCATCATTCAATTTGAATATTTTCAGCCCGCTCCAGAAGGAACCAAAACTCATCCATGCGGCACCTTGTTCATCCACAATAATTGCGGGGTCAATTGCATTCCACATATCGCGATTGGGTACGGATTGAATCACTATGCCTTTATCTTCCCAGCGGTAATCTGGCGATTTTGGATTCAAGGTTTTATTTACCGTCACCCCGATCGCTGAGGTGTTTTTACCAAAGGCGGAGACGGAGTAATACAAATAGAACTGGTTGTTGTGCTGGATAATATCCGGCGCCCAGAGGTGGCCGTTAAAACCGGGCGCAACCGATTTAGCCCAGGTTGGCTCAGTCGCAAAAGCTCGATCCGAAAAAGTCCAATTCACCCGATCTTTGGAGCTATAAATGGTGATACCGGGGCCGGTGCTGAACAGGTACCAGGTATCGCCCTCGCGTGCCATCACGGGATCGTGTACATCCACTTGTTTGGCGCTGATAAACGGTGCAGCCAGTAACAGTGCGGCGACACCGAGGAATTTAACCAAGCCCATGGCGGGTGGCGGGGTTGTGGAGCAGGATGCTGGGGCTGTGAAGCAGGTTGATGGCATAAGTCTCTCTCATATTGGTCTAATTCTTAGAATATGTAATATAATATTAATTCATGCGAAATAATAGCTAACGAGCGTTAATGCCGCCGCTGCGGATTAACACTGAGGAGTGTGTCATGAAGTATGGGTTGGTGTTATCGATAGTCTTAATGGTGTGCGCATTATCGGCTTGTGTGGCGACTTGCCGCGATATGCCTGAAGAGCGCGACCGGGTTGCAGCGGCGGCGCCCGCTATATTTATCCCCCAGCGTGCCGATCCTTTTATTCATCGCACGCCTGCAGGCCGCTATTACTTTATCGCTACTGCGCCGGAGTTTGACAGCATTGAAATGCGCGCAGCTGATTCACTCGGGGAGTTAAAAACGGCAGAGGCCAAAACCGTTTGGCGTAAACGCAGCACTGGTGCGATGGGTGCGAATATCTGGGCACCGGAATTACATTATTTCAACAATACCTGGTACATCTATTTTGCAGCGGGGGACGCGGAACAACCCTGGCTGATCCGCATGTATGTATTGGCTAATGAATCAGCTGATCCATTAACCGGCGAGTGGAAAGAGTTGGGGCGGGTAAAAACCGCGCGCGATTCCTTTGCGCTTGACGCCACCAGTTTTGAACACAAAGGCCAGCGCTATCTGATATGGGCGCAAAAAGATCCTGAAGAGAAATTAAATTCCGCGCTCTACATCGCCAAATTAATTTCACCCACGCAAGTAGGTGAAGTGGAAGTTGAAATTACCCGTCCGCAATTGGATTGGGAAATTCAGGGATATAAAGTCAATGAAGGCGCTGCAGTGATTGTGCGCAACGGCAAAATTTTTATCAGCTATTCGGCGAGCGCCACTGATCATCGCTATGCGATGGGATTGTTGTGGGCCGATGTTGATAGCGATTTGCTTGTGGCATCTTCCTGGCACAAATTGCCGGAGCCGGTGTTTACCTCTAACGAAACCCTGCACCGCTACGGCCCGGGTCACAATAGTTTTACTCTGGCGAGTGATGGTCAAACTGACATTATGGTATATCATGCGCGCGACTATTTAGAGTTGCAGGGCACTCCGCTTACCGATCCCAATCGCCATACTTATATTCGCCGCCTCGGTTGGACGAGCGAAGGCTTTCCGGATTTCGGGCAGAATAAATCGGACGCTGAATAATTCCATCAACCAGTTAATTATCAGACACTAAGGTGCTACAGGTTTATTCGTCATTCCTGCGAACGCAGGAATCCAGTTGATTGATTTTTATGGATACCCGCTTTCGCGGGTATGACAGAAGCTTCTGTTAGTGGCTCCTTGGATTTATTAATAGAGCTAGAGATCTAAAAAGAGAATGACAACCACCACGGCAATTANNGAACCCTACTTAGCTGTTGGCCCCTATTTCGGTGCGCTGATAGGCCGTGTTGGCAACCGCATCGCCAATGCCAAATTTACTCTGGACGGCGTGACTTACGAATTGGCTGCTAACAATGGCACCAATAATTTGCACGGCGGTGTACAAGGCTTCGATAAAAAAGTGTGGGCAGCAACTCCCTTTGAAAATGCACAAGGTCCGGGGTTGAAATTGCATTTATTAAGTGAAGATGGCGATCAAGGCTTTCCCGGTAATCTGGATGTGACCGTCACTTATCAATTCACACACGATGATGAAATCGTCGTGGATTATTTCGCCACTACCGACAAAGCCACGCCGGTAAATTTAACCCAGCACACCTATTTTAATCTGGCAGGTGAGGACGATATCCTCAATCACCACATGCAAATTTTTGCCGACCACATTAACGCGGTGAATGAAATTCAAATCCCCGTTGGCGAACCTATGCCTGTTGCCAATACGCCATTTGATTTCCGCAATTCGCGTCCCATCGGTGAATTAATTAATGCCGGGCATGAGCAAATCAAAAATGGTTTTGGCTATGACCACAATTTTTTAATCAATCAAAAAACCTATAAAGAATTAACGCTGGCAGCGCGTGTTGAAGAGGATTCGTCAGGGCGTGTGCTTGAAGTATTCACCGAAGAGCCGGGCGTACAATTTTATTCCGGTAATTTTTTGGATGGCACATTAACGGGAAAAGGTACTACCTACCAAAAACGCACAGGTTTTTGTTTGGAACCGCAACACGCTCCTGATTCCATTAACCAGCCGCAATTTCCGTCGATAGTGTTGCGTCCGGGTGAGAAGTATAAAACGCGGACGGTGTTTAAGTTGTCGGTGAAGTAATTAACCGCGTAAGGCGGAGTCGCGTAGCACTCCGCCTTACTCTGCAGTAGATATAAAAACGCCCTGTACTGAAAAGGCGGGGCGTTTTTCTATTCATGTAAGGGGTTGATTACCAGCGGCGCAAGGTAATTCGAACGGGTGCGCTATAAATCCATTAGGTCATAGCTTTTTAGTGTTCTTGTTTCCGCAGTAATTAAAGTGTTCGCTGTAGTTAAAATTTCAACAATTGGTGTGTTTAGATTTTTATGTTTTCGCAGTATTTTACCGGAAGAAAGAGATGCTACTATCGCAAAACCACCTCTATCTGGGTCGTCATATTGCGGGTTTAAGTTAATCTTTCCTCCCATTGCTACTAAGTTTTTAGCTGCGTCAAATTTTACTGATGTCACACTTTTTAATTCAGAAGACATAGAGTTGATGCCCTCTAGTGAAATTGAGTCCCATACATCTATTCTTCCTTTCCCGGATACCGAAAATAAATTATTGCCATCCTCAGAAAACTGTAATCCCACAACCCACTCCCCTGTAGCATATGGTTTTGATTCGACAATTTTGTCTAATGTGGGTTCGTTGTCTGCAATTGATATTTTCCATAAGTCAATGCTTCCTGATGCGGTTCCAAGCGCAATTTTTTTTGAGTTAAAGTTAACGTCTATTGATTGGATTACTCCACTCGCTTCATATCTAATGGGTCTTAATGCGTGTCGGTTGTAGTCGTATATATAAAAACTGGAAGAGTCTGAAATTAAATAATTATCATCATATAGAAATGAAACTAAAGCGCCTTTGGTGTCAGGTATTATAGAAATTACTTTACCTGACTCAGTGCTAAATATCTTTGTTTCATTAGAGAAATATGAACTTGAAAAAAACGCGCCACCATCGCTAGTGAAGGTGATTAAATTGGCTCTTGTGTCAAAGGCGTGTACCACATGTTTTTTATCTATATTTTTTGAATTCCAAATGTCTATTTTTCCTGACTCTCTGCCAACAGCTAAATTGCCAGACTTCTCATGATAGACTATTGCAACTACCGAATCGATAGAGTCATTTTTTTGTTCTTTAATGTCTTTAGAGATGGTTTTTAAAAATTCTGAGTGAATTATTTTCCCGCTATCTTTTGTGCAGGAATATAAAAAAATGGTAGTAAGAATTACTATTTTTATTGCTATAAACTGGGTCTTAATTTTCATGTGTATAAATTCCGTTTATGTGGGATTTCATAAGTTATTGCTCAATTACCTTATAGGTTAATAAACTATTTTCTAGCCTTAAATCTAAATACCAGACATTTGTTACACGATAGTCATCTGTTGCAATTAATGCAGCGTCGTCGCCTTCCACTACCAATTTTAGAGTAGGTAATGGTGCGCTTGGATTGCCTTCATCAATTAGCTCGCCTAGGCCAACAGGTTGTTTTGAGATTTCAATATCAAAAAGTCGATCTCCATTTTCATCAAAATTGTGCAAATTAAGTACTTGTTTATGGCTTATGCTTAACCCGATGTACCTATCTGTTTTTTCGTCATAGCATAAAGATATAATGCTGGAAAAATTCCCGAGCTTGAAATCAATCCACTTTCTACTATTCGTATCATATTTATACATGCCATCGTTTTTTACGACTGCCAATATGTTTCTTTTTGAGTCAAATGCAACTTTTTTTATTGCTTTAAGCTCTGGAAAATTACTTGGTGGAGGGTTAATTCTGATTGAATTATTTTCTAGTTTTTTATAATAAATTTCATTGTCATTTTGTAGGTAAATGATTTCATCCTCTGAAATTGTTACAATATTATTAATATCTTTGTACGTACTTTTTGTGTATTCTTCCGGTCCGTCAAGCGCCCAGCTGGTTTTTTTTTGTTCAGATGTTGTTAAGTAAAAATTAAAATTTCGAGTTGGTCTTTCTGGTTTTATACCAAAAACCGAAATTTCATCATTTGACACATCCATGGAGTTTATAATTATTTCATTAGGTATATTATAGCTACTCCTAAAAAATGAAACTTTTTCTATTAATAGAAATTTATTAAGAGCGGAAACTGTTTTCCTGAATTGTAAGTTGTCAATTTCTTTTGCATATTTGACGTCCAAGCTGAAGCCTATGGTGTCTGTATTGGAATTCACGGAGGTTATAGAACTTTCGGAAACTACTATTGCGGAAATTTTTGTTTCTTGCGATGCTTCTATTTCCCAGTCAACTTTGTCATAAGAGGTCAAAACTAAAACAATATTTTTGTTGGGGCAATTGACGACTACTTTGACGTTTTTTCCTCTAACTTTTGTAGTGTAACCAGAAATAAATATCACTTCTGAATTTTTGACCAAATCTTTGTAGGTTTTATCTAAAGTAGTTGCGGCGATGTTTTTAGCATTGCATATTATTGATGTAAAAATTGTTATGCCAAGCACAAGTAGTTTTCTAAACATTCCTTTTTCCATCCTTAATATATTATTTCAGCATAATTGGTGTCAGGGTGCTATTAAATAAGGCGATACCTTCGCCATTATTTATCATTAATTTCGCGATTCAACGGTGTTACTCTCTCCCATTCCTTCAGGTATTTATTGCTTGTTGTGTCGAAATTACAGTTTTCTAATAATTAGTCAAGCATATATATCGGCCTTTTATGAATAGGCCTGATTACTAGCAGGTTATCGTCGACTAAAATATCCACTCTGTCTCCCGCTTTGATTTTCAAAGGTTCCAGTATTTGGTTGGGAATGATGACACCGAGCGATTTACCAATTTTTTGCACTTGAGTAAGCATATCAGCCTCAGTAATTACATGTAGTCACGAAAATTTTCTAAGTGTGAATTATCATCCGACTCATTAAAATGAATCTTTCCTTTTAATGAACCTGGTTTTCGCACAGATGCTTTCTGGGTGGGGATCAGCCGAGCCAACGCAACACCATCTTGGCTAATCACAAAATTTTTTCCTTGCTCAACTTCATCGACCAACTCTTCAAGCTGCAATTCTACGTCAGCAATATCAATAACTTCCATTTTGTATATCCCTCAAGTTTGTGTTGACGTGGTTTTTTCGAGCTTGTTAGTGCCAAGCCTTTCAAATTATTTTCATTGAGTCAATTACAGCTTGTAACGGCGGCTTGCTTCGCGAAGCCCTACGGGTAAGGGTAGTGTAAAGGTAGTGTGTTCACCTTATTCGAGCCGAAAAAAAGCCCCGCCTTTCAACCGAAAGGCGGGGCTTTTTGCAGCCGCTTAGCTATCTAAGCTAGAGGCTAAGTCGCGGTAGGTAATTGCCTGGAATAATACCAAATACCGAGAGGACGATCAAAATCAGCATGATGATAAACAACACCCTTACCACTTGCGCCACAGGCGAAGGTAACGGCAGTAGAGATACCAACCACCAAATAAGGCCGAATACGACCAGATAGACGATTAAATTAATAAGAGAGTCCATATTGTTTTCCTTTAAAAATGGATAAAGATTGGGAAGCGCACGTCATTTACATGTGCTTTTTAAAGCGAATAAAGATGGTTATTGTCAAACAATCCATGACGCTTAAGTCGCCTTCATCATACGTAAGATGGGTGCCTGCTGGCGGTGCGTTAGCGAACAAAAGGCATAGTGACCGGGTCTTATATTTCCCATCTCCAGACTGTAAAGATTCTCAAAACGCTTGGTGTAATCGGTAATTATGGGTAAAATCAATTTGTCTTATAATATTAAGACAAAATCGAACACAACCTACTCTATAACAATAATTTGCAGGTGATCACTATGTTTACACGTTTACTCGCGGGCCTCGGCCTTTGGGTGCTGAGCTTTACAGCCTCGGCTATTACCCTTTCCGGTTTAATCAATTCGCATGATCCTGGCACTATCACCAAAGATGGAAACACTTACTTCCATTTCACGACGGGCACGGGGATCTGGTATTCCACCTCCACCAACCTCACGACTTGGACGGGTGGACCTAGCCCGGTATTTACCACCTATCCTTCATGGATTTACAACAAGGTCCCCAACTTCAACGGTTCGTTCTGGGCACCGGATGTGATCCACATGAACGGCTATTACTACCTCTATTACTCGGTTTCCACCTTCGGGACTTCGGTATCGGCGATTGGGGTTGCGCGCACCGCGTCGTTGACTTCGCCAAGCTGGACCGATTTGGGAATAGTGGTTGAATCCTGGGGCGGCAGCTCGGAGATTAATGCGATCGACGCTGCGCTTTACCGCGATCACGACGGCAAGGTGTATATGAGTTATGGCTCATTTTTTGGTGGGATCGGCATTGCAGAAATTAACCAGAGCAGCGGTAAATTAAATGGCAGCGTGACCAAAATTTACGGCGGCAATCACGCCGATATTGAAGCGCCTTATATTTCACGCAACGGCGATTATTATTATTTGTTTATCAATCGCGGCGCTTGTTGTAAGGGCGCGAGCAGTACGTATTACGTGCAGGTTGCGCGTTCCACTTCCATCTATGGCCCCTATACCGATACGCGCACTCTGTTGCCCAATACCGATGGCAAATATAAAGGCCCAGGCCATATCGGTGTGTTGAAACAAGATGGCTGCAATTATGTATCAACGCACTATTACGATTTAAATGATAACGGTGCGGCCAAACTCGACATCTTAAAAATGACCTATAGCAATGGCTGGCCAACCTTAACGCGCAGTTTTTCTGTCGCGAGTTGCGGCGGTGTGAGCGATGGCTTGTATCGCATCACTGCACGTCACAGCGGTAAAGATTTACTACCTGCCGCAAAGTCCAGTGCTAACGGCGCAATGATCCAGCAAGAAACCTGGAATAATTATCGCGCGCAGCAGTGGTATCTAATCAATCAAGGTACTGGTTATTACAGTGTGATTAACGCCGCGAGTTTGAAAAGTTTAGATGTTTATAACAATTCCACCGCAGCCGGTGCAAATATCGCCCAGTGGGATTATTGGGGTGGTGCAGGGCAGAAGTGGAGTTTGACCAATAGCAGCGGTTATTACACGGTGAAATCGCAATTGAGTAATTTGCCGCTGGATGTATTCAATTTAAGTACCGCCAATGGTGCACAAATTATTCAGTGGAATGCAACGAGTGCGACCAATCAACAATTTAGTTTGACGAGATTGAAATAGATTTATTAGTGTCTGCAAAACTACAGCGCGTCAATGCGCTGTAGTTTTAATTGGATTTTAAAAAAGTGAGATTAAAAAATGAAAAAAATAGGCAGTTGTTTGGTCGTGCTCGGTGTTTTTATATTGGCAGGGTGCAGCAAATCTGAGCCTGATGTGCTGGTCAGCCCCAGCCAACACCTGCAGGTAAAAGTGTTTGTCACCGGGCAAAATACACTGGCCTATTCAGTTGAGCGTGGGTCACAGCCGGTGATTCTCGAATCAGTTTTAGGGCTGCAATTAGCTGCGGCGGATTTTACCCAAGGTGTGGCGATAGAATCCCGGTCTTCGATTGTATCGGTAGCCGATGATTACACCATGCGCGTGGGTAAAAAAAGTAAGATTAGCTACAAAGCTAACGAACAAACTTTTGTGGTTAGCAATGCACAGCAACAAAAATTACAGATTATCTTTCGTGTATCGAATGACGGTCTCGCTTTTCGTTATGCCGTAAAAGACCCTGCTATCGCGCAAAAACAATTTGTTAAAGAAACCACTAGTTTCAATGTTGCTGCCACTGCGAAGGCTTGGTTGCAACCTATGGCGGTCGCGCAAACTGGCTGGAGCAATACCAATCCCTCCTATGAAGAGCACTATCAAAGCGCTGTGTCCGTGGGCACTGAATCTACGTTAAAACAAGGTTGGGTTTTTCCGGCATTGTTTAACGCAGCCGATCACTGGCTCGCTATTTCTGAAACTGGCATGGATGGCACTTGGCATGGTTCCCATTTGCAGTTAGGTGAAAAGCCAGGTGAATACACTATCGCACCGCCGCAAACACCAGAAGTATTTATTTCTGGCTCTGGTGAAAAAGGCGCACTCTTGGCAAATACTTCCGGCACTTTTGAATCCCCTTGGCGGATTATTGCATTGGGTTCTTTGGCGCAACTAATGGAATCTACTTTGGGTACAGATTTGGCCGCGCCTGCAATTCAGGTCGATGCCCATTTTATTAAACCAGGTCACAGCTCCTGGAGCTGGGCAATTTTAAAAGATGATTTCACCACCTTTGATGTGCAGAAAAAATTTATCGATTACGCCGCTGATATGCACTGGGATTACACATTGATCGATGCAGATTGGGATAAAAAAATCGGCTACGAAAAACTACAGGAGTTGGTGGATTACGCTGCAGAAAAAAATATCGGTGTATTGGTTTGGTATAACTCCTCGGGTGATTGGAATGAAACGCCTTACAGTCCCAAGAGCCAATTAATTACTCATGAGCAGCGGGTGGCGGAATTTTCGCGCCTGCAAAAAATTGGGGTGAAAGGCGTAAAAATTGATTTCTTCGGCGGCGATGGCCAATCGTTTATGCAGTATTACATTGATATTTTGCAAGATGCTGCCGCCCATCATTTATCGGTCAATTTTCACGGGGCGACTTTGCCGCGCGGCTGGCAGCGCACCTATCCCAATCTGATGACCATGGAATCGATCAAGGGTTTTGAGTTCACTACATTTTCGCAAGCCGACCAGGACCCGGTTGCTGCACATGTTGTCACGGCCTTATTTGCGCGCAATTTGTTTGACCCTATGGATTATACGCCTATGGCCTTTGGCGATATTCCCAATATCAAACGCGTAACCGAAAACTCATTTGAATTGGCGGAATCGGTATTGATGATTTCCGGTATTCAACATTTTGCCGAAATTCCTGAAGGTATGGCCACAGCGCCAGAGTATGTGAAAGATTTTTTGCGCGAATTACCGCGTGAATGGGACGATGTGAAATTTATCGATGGCTATCCAGGCAAATTTGTGGTGCTGGCGCGTAAGGCGGGTGATGCTTGGTATATCGCCGGTATTAACGCCGAAGCAGAAAATAAAATCCTGAATTTCGATTTAAATTTTGCAGGCGATAAATCCGGGATATTAATTACCAGTGGCGACACCGAGCGCAGTTTTGTGCAGCAAGAAATTAATAGCAAAACACCGCAAACCATAACATTGCGCCCAAGTGCCGGTTTTGTGATGGTGTTGAAATAAATTCCTGCCCCTCGCTCCCAAGCTCCGCTTGGGAGTGTATATCCAGTAAGTAAAATTGATATTGTTTAGATATATGCGTTCCCAGGCAGAGCTTGGGAGCGAGACATAATTGCGCGTAGGTTGGGCAGCAATGCCCAACACAAAAAATTAAAATACGTAAATAGTGAGAGAGAAAACACAATGATGAAAAAGCTATTAACCGGCCTGCTGTTGCCAATTATTTTATTTGGGTGTGCAAGCAAACAAACCGAACCAGAAAAAGCAGCGCAGCAAGACCCCAGCACCTTCACCAATCCCATCTACCCCAATGGTGCTGACCCCTGGCTTGAATATTTTCAGGGCAATTATTATTTAACTACCACTACCTGGACATCCCAATTGGTAATGCGTAAATCGCCCACACTCGCTGGCCTTGCCAGTGCAACACCAATCCATATCTGGTCGGAAAGTGAATTGGAGCGCTGCTGCAATTTTTGGGCGTTTGAATTTCATCGGTTGAATACGCCTAAGGGTTATCGCTGGTATGTGATGTATACCTCGGGCATCGCGGAAAATTATGATCGCCAACATTTAAGCGTGATTGAAAGTCAGGGCGATGATCCACTTGGCCCTTACACTTATAAAGGTTCGCCTATGCCCGATATCTGGAATATCGATGGCAATTATTTTGAGCACAATGGCGCGTTGTATTTGCTCTGGTCGCAGTGGGTAAAAGATGAGCAGACTATTTGGATTTCCAAAATGTCCAATCCCTGGACGGTAACCGGTGAGCGAGTGATGATTTCCCGCCCACAATACGAGTGGGAATTTTCCGGCATGAAAGTGAATGAGGGCCCGGAAATAATTAAACGCAATGGCAAAACCTATATGGTGTACTCCGCGAGTTTTTGTAATACGCCGGATTACAAATTGGGTTTGATTGAATTAACGGGCAATGACCCGCTTAAACCTGAGTCATGGCATAAATTTGATCAGCCGGTGTTTAGTAAAGCCAATGGTGTGTATGGCCCTGGCCACAATGGCTTTTTTAAATCACCCGATGGCAGCGAAGATTGGTTGATTTACCACGGCAACGCCAGTGAGTTGGAAGGCTGTAGTTCAACGCGTTCATTACGCGCGCAAAAATTTACCTGGAATACTGATGGCACGCCGAATTTTGGTGAACCGGTTGCAGCAGGTGAAAAAGTTATTTCTCCCTCAGGCGAAAATGGCCCGTTAATTACCAAAGTGCAGGGCACGCAAGTGCAATTGGTGAGTAAAGCCAATCATCAATGTATGGCGGATGCAAATGGCAACATCAGCAATGCGGATTGCAATAACACATCGACAGGTTGGACGCTGGATTACACCACTAATGGTAATTACCGTTTGGTCAATACCGCCGGATTATTTTTGGGGCAGGGTGGTGAGCAATGTAGCGCAAGTACAACGGCGGATTTAAATACAGCCCCATGGCACAACCAGCTCTGCCAGCAATGGCAATTGGTGCCGCACGACAAAGGTTGGATAACACTGGTCAATGCGCAAACCAAAAAGGAACTGCAATTGGCTAATTGTAAAGAACCTGCACCTGTCGATACAGGAAGAAAATCAGTAGAAGATGTTCCACAATTTATCGCGCAAAAATCTGCCTGTGCGCTGTGGCGTTTACAGCCCTTGCATGAACTGGCCATCACCAGTGTGCAAAGCGGTAAAGCTATTACTGCGGCGGGCGCTAAAGCGGGAAATAATATCGAACAGGATGAATGGAATAATACAGCGAACCAACGCTGGAAATTGGTGAACACGCAGGAGGGTTATTACCAGATTCAATCCAGTGTTGATTCTACTTTGTGTATAGCGATTGCGAATAAATCCATAGTGCCCGGCAGCAATGCTGAACTGGCTGCCTGTGGGGATTTCCACGCCCAGTGGCAGGTGGATTTTCTAGCGGACGGTACGGTAAAGCTGGCCAATCGCAAAAGTAATCTGGCATTGGATTTGGCACACTGCGGTTTGGCGAATCACACCAATTTTGCGCAAGGCCAATGGTTAAATTCCAATTGCCAAAAATTCCAATTAAAGCCGATTAAATAAAAACGGATTATTTTACACACCCCCAAGCTTCGCTTGGGGGTGTTTGTCCTGCACGTAAAATTGATATCGCAAGATACATTTTTATTTGGGAAGCCTCAAAGGTGTAGGCCGCATTTATCAGCAGATGCCTACAGTAAAATCGTGCGCAAGAATCACTTTCGCTCGCCGTCACTCCGCTGAAGATGCTGAACAGTCAGTGCTCTGTTGTGTGTTTCTAAACGTTGCTTGGTTAAACACAACATAAAATACGGAAAAATTAATAGAATATTTTTGTGGAATACTGAAAGTGTTAGTAAATTCAGTGTCTCTGTTATTCCTGCATATTGCCCAGTCACTGTTGGCCTGATTAAAATCCCCGACGCTATTTATTAGCCAAGTCGGATTTAGCTCCTGTTCCGGTTGAACCCTCTTCGTTCTTCTCATTCATAAAATACATGCCGTTATTGGCGCCGCAGTTGCGTTAATGAAAATGATACAGAGCGAAAACCTGTAATCAGCGGAGACGAAAGTTTTTTATAGTAAGCATAAATTGCTAATAAACGAGGCTATAACATGAAAAACATATACGCTGCATTACTCTTTACTACGCTGGTTTCTTGCGGCGGTAGCCAGAGCTCCAACGCTCCATCGAGCGTTGCATCCGCTAATGCATCCTCTGTTGCAGTCTCATCATCTGCTGCAGTGTCATCAACCTCTGCAGTGTCATCAACTCCTGCGCAGTCAGCTAATAGCAGTTCTGGTTGCGGCAGTGCTGCTCAGCTTGCCACGGGCCTACAGGCGCTCATTATTGATGGCGTTGAACGCAGTTACTGGATCGAGATGCCAGCCAACTATGATCGCAACATAACCTATCCTGTAGTCATCGGTCTGCACTGGAGGGGCGGCAGTGCTTCCGAGATTTATGGGTGGAATGGCTTTTTCGGACTGAAGGACAAGTACAACGGAAATGCTATTTTCCTGGCGCCTCAGGGGTTAGATGCAGGTTGGGCCAATACCGGTGACCGCGATATCCGTTTCCTGCGCAATATGATTACTGAGGTGCAGCAAAGCGTATGCACCGATACCAAAAAGGTCTTCGCAACGGGCTTTAGTTTCGGCGGTATGATGTCCAACGCTATCGGTTGCCAGATGGGGGATGTAGTTCGGGCTATAGCGCCAATGGCTGGTTCACTCTGGAGCGGCTGCGCAGATTCATCTCATAAAGTAGCTGCTTTGTTTATTCATGCCAAAGACGATGGAACCGTGCCTTACTCGGCAGGAGAGGAGGCGCGCAATATTTTCCTTACCCGAAATGCGTGCAGTACATCCACAACACTTTTGGGCAGCAACGGTTGCGTGGAGTACGAAGGTTGTGCCAGCGACAAGCCTGTCGTTTGGTGCGGCACGGAAACGGGCGGGCATTGGTATCCGGGGTTTTCTGCTCAAGAGTCTAAGGATTTTTTTGATCGGTTTAACTAAGTGAAAATGGATTTAACAAAAAAGCCAACATTGTTTATGCAATGTTGGCTTTTGATTTTTGTGCTTTAAAAAAACGAAAAACTATTTTCCCGCCGCAATCGCATCCTCAATAAAATTCAGCGCTTCATCGATCAGCGCCAGCATAGATTGTTTGGCGCGTTCGGGGTTGCGATTTTTAATGGCGTTGAAGACTTTTGCGTGGTCTTCCACTATGCCTTCATGATTACCTTTGATCGGGCTGGTGTGGCTGATGCTGACGCGCAGGGCGGTGGAAATAAAATCGCGCAGACGAATATAAAAACGGTTGTTGCTCGCGTAGAGAATGCTGACGTGAAAGGCGATATCCGCTTCCAGATCTTCCTGGCTATTGCCTTCGGCTTTGCGCATGCCTTCGAGGGCTTTTTCAATGTTGTCTAATTTGGTTTGGTCGGCGTAGCGTGCGGCGAGGGCGGCCGCTTCGGGTTCGATGGCGATACGCACTTGCAAAAATTCTTTCAATACCAGAAGTGAAGGTTTGCTTTCCAATGCCCAACGCAACAAATCCGGATCAAAAATATTCCATTGGTCTTCCGGTAAAATACGGATGCCCTGACGCGGTTTGCTGGAGATCAATCCTTTTGCCGAGAGCATTTTTACTGCTTCGCGCACAGCGCTGCGGCTCACACCAAATTTTTCACAGAGTTCAGCTTCGGTAGGCAGGCTGTCATCGGGGAATTCACCACAAATAATCGTGCGTCCCAGTTCTTGTACCATACGCTGGGAAAGGTTGAAGTTGCGGTCGAGAATGGCCATTGTTGTTATCGTCCAGAGAATGCAAAAGATGGACGAAGATTAACGATTTATCGTTAATAATACAATCTGAGAATTGTTGATGCGGTATTAGGCTAGGTGATGATTTAGACCAGTTTATACAATCGTGTCCATGCTGGATCAGGCTTCCATGTCGCGGCCCATCGCGGTAGATCACCGGCGGGCATGGGGCGGGCGATTCCGTAGCCCTGCGCTAGTTCGCAGCCGAGCGGAATTAGCAATTCGCCGTGCGCGATTGTCTCCACTCCTTCAGCGATTACCTTGCGATGAAACGCATTCGCCAAGCCGATTACACCCTTCACAATTTCCAAATCATCCAGGTCATCGAGCATATCGCGAATAAAGGTTTGATCAATCTTTAACAGTTCGGCGGGCAGGCGTTTTAAATAGGTTAACGATGAGTAGCCAGTGCCAAAATCGTCGACCGCAAAATGCACTCCCAGCGCGCAACAACTGCGCATCAACTCGGCGACTTCGGCGATGTCTTTGAGTGCACTGGTTTCGACAATTTCCAATTCGAGAAAATCCGGTGGCACATCGGGATGCCGGGATAATTGCGTGGCGAGGCGCATGGTGAAATTATTTTGCTGCAATTGTTGCGCGCCCACATTTACGCTCACCGGCATATTGAGCCCCATGCTGCGCCAGTAGGCGATTTGTCGCAGCGCATCGTCGATAACCCAGTCGCCCAGTTCGATGCTCAATGGATGCTCTTCAATTACCGGCAAAAAAGCGGCAGGTGCCAGCAGGCCGCGTTCAGGATGTTGCCAACGCACCAGAGCTTCTGCACCGATAATTTCTCCCGTGCGCATATTGACTTTGGGTTGGTAGAACAACACAAATTCTTTTTTATCGAGTGCGACACGAATATGTTCAATTGATTCGNNATGTACATGGCTTGGTCGGCGTGCCGTAACAGTTGATCTGCGTCGGCACTGTCCTGCGGATAAAGTGTTGCACCGATACTTGCTGACACGCGCAAAAATTGTTGATTGAGCATCACCGGTTCGGCGGCCACAAATAGCAGGCGATTTAACACAATTTCATAATCGGCTGGATTTTCCAGTCCTACCATAACCACGACGAATTCATCGCCACCAATGCGTGCGAGGGTATCGCCTTCGCGCAAAACTTCTTTCAACCGATGGGCAATGTTCACGAGTAACTGATCGCCCATATCGTGACCGTGTTGGTCATTGACGGCTTTGAAACCATCCAGATCGAGATAGACCACGGCCACTGAGCCACCTTTACGATGGTTGTGTGCCATGGCTTGTTTTAGCCGGTCGGCAAGTAAAACCCGGTTGGGTAAACCGGTTAATGCATCGTAATGGGCGATATATTCCAGTTGCCGTTGGTGCTCTTTAATCGGCGTAATATCGGTAAATAAATTCACATAATTTTGCGCAACACCGTGAATGTCTTGCACGGCGCTAATATTTACCATGGATGCAAAAATTTCACCGTTTTTGCGCTTGTTCCAAATCTCGCCTTGCCAATCACCTTTGTTAATTAGGTCGCGCCAGAGCGACGAAAAAAAATCCTGATTGTGACGCCCTGACTGCAACAGGCTGGGATTTTTTCCGATAACTTCTTCGCGACTATAACCAGTAATTTCACTAAAGACTTCGTTGACCTCGATAATTATTCCTTGTCCATCGGTAATTAAAATACCTTCGCTCGCGTGTGTGAATACACTGGCGGCGAGATGTAAACGCGACTCTGCGAGCGATTGTTCAATAGCAAGTGAAGTCAGGCGCGCTTCACTCTCGATTAAACGAATTTCATAGTCTGTTGGATTGCGCATGTGGTTGTGATAAAGCGCAAAAGTGCCCAGCACCTTACCCTGTGCCGATAATATGGGTTGCGACCAACAAGAATTGATATTAGCGCGTGTGGCAATTTCGCTAAAAGGTTTTGTCCATGGGTGGTTGTGAACGTCGGCAATGATGACGCGGTGGCCAAAAAAAGCAGCGCTGCCGCACACGCCCATGCCTTCACCAACGGGTAGTCCGTCAATAGCGTTAATAAAATAATCGGGCAAGCCGTGCGCTGCGGCGCTATGCAAATGTTTTTCATCATTATCGAGTAACATGATGCTGCAGTAACTGTCCGGCAACAGTGTTTCAATATCGAGCGCAAGCGTGGTGAGAATTTCATTCACTTCCACTTTGGCGAGTAACATTTCCAAAATGCGATTGTGGTGATGGTGGCGGCGCTCTGCTTGTTTGCGCTCGCTAATGTCTTGATAAATACCAGTAAGGCGCACCACCTTACCGTTTTCCATATGCGCAGTGCAGGTGGTACGTAAATCGATCTTGCGGCCTTTGAAGGTGATTTTTTCTACTTCGATATCAAACACTTCACCGGTTTCCATCGCGCGCCGCAACGCCTGCGCAATTCGCTCGCGCGAACCTGGAGGGTACATGGTGAATCCTTCATCGAGGGTGGGAGTGTACTCATCCGGGGTGGTGTCGTGAATGCGATAGGTTTCGGCGGTCCAGTAGATGCTGCGTGTCGCCACATCCATTTCCACGCCGCCGACATGCGCGATGGCCTGCGAGGCTTCTAAAATACGTGTGCTGGTGCGCAGTGCTTCAAGTTGTTGATGTTTGTGCTGGCTGAGTTCGGTGAGATTTTTTTCCAGTGCCTGCAGTTCGTCGCGCTGTAATTCCAGCGCTATTTTGTAAATTTGCAGCTCGCGCTCAAGCTGTTGTGGAGCGGTGAGTTCGGGTAGCAGCTTTCCGCCGCGCGAATCTCGTGCTTGCCATTGGGCAAGTGCGCGGCGATAAAACTCGGATGTGTCTGACGAGAATTCGGCTGTCATTAGTTTCAACTATTCCTTCTAGCAAATCTCCCTGATGCAGGTACGGCCCGCATGTAACAGGTTGGTCGTTGAAATATAGCAGTGGCAAACCGGTGTGTCTAAGTTGCGCCCCCTTATTTCGCGGCGCATTTTGTTGGATAGAACTAAAGCGTTGGATGCAATTATTATTGTGCTTAAATCCTGATTAAACTCCTCGTTGTTATCGTTGTTAAAACTACTGAATTCACTTTTAATAACTTTCCAGCTTATTTAGCTATGGTATTTAGGGTTCGCTTGTAATGGCATGTAATAAAGCCACAGTAACTTAACCGAAGCGGTCCGGAGATGCCTTATTTTCGATGAGGCACAAATAAATTTTTCTACTTCTTTAGCGTAAATTTTTTACCACCACCACAAAACTCTTACAGCTTGAATCGCCCTTCGTCCGCAATTACATCCGGGCGCTCGATTAAGAAATCTTTGTCGGCCTTTAAATGTTCTGCTTTTTTCCCCAACCCCCAGTTCCTCACTTTCTCCATATACAAATACACCACTGGTGTAGTGAAGAGCGTGAGCAATTGACTGACGGCGAGGCCGCCGATGATGGTGATGCCGAGCGNNTGGTCATCATGATCGGACGCAGGCGTAAAAGTGCGGCTTGGAAGATTGAATCGCGCGAGGACAATCCTTCTTTGCGTTCCAATTCCAGCGCGAAGTCGATCATTAAAATCGCGTTTTTCATCACGATACCGATCAATAAAAATAAACCGAGCATGGCGATCAAACTGAACGGCGTATCGCTCAAACGCAGGGCGAGTAATGCACCGATTCCCGCTGAGGGCAGGGTCGATAAAATTGTGAGTGGATGGATGGTGCTCTCATACAAAATCCCCAGAATTAAATACACCGCGAGCAATACACAGGCGATCAATACCGCTGGATCTTGCG
>DQHS01000321.1:20542-20785 GCA_003524365.1 Cellvibrio sp.
ACGCGATATTGGTTCATCTCGTCGTACATGGTGGAGACTTGCCGCTGCGAGAAGGAGTTATTGAGCATGCTGGCGACCGCGTTCATATTCACCCCCAAACGCTGCGCTGCTTCGCGGTCAATGGTGAGTACGACTTGCTGGGTACCTTCCTCTTTTACGCCGTCGATCTCGGTCAGTTCGGGCATATCTTGCATTGCCGTGGTGATTTTGGCGGCCCAGTTGTGCAGCAGTTTCAAGTCATCG
>DQHS01000189.1 GCA_003524365.1 Cellvibrio sp.
AAGGTATCTCTGAGGCTGCTGTAAAGCTGCAAGGCCTTGGTGTTATTGATTATCACCGCGGCCACATCACAGTACTTCATCGGCCTAAACTTCAAAAACTAAGCTGCGAGTGTTATGCAATTTTAGCGCGTGAATCGAACGGTCTGGAACCTTCATCACCCATTAAGTTGCCGATTGCCAGTGCTTATGCAGCTAGGCCAAATAGTCTAATTGACCCGAAATGTATTTATTGCTTTAGGTATGGGTCTTGTATTTATTTAAAACAAAACTTAATTCAAGCCACAAAAAAATGTGTCGTATCAGAATTCGAACAATAGCTTAATATGCCACGGAATGTTTTGTCGTACGAAAATAGAGATAANNTTCCCATTTTCCCATTTTCCCATTTATTTTTACTCATTTTGTAAATATTTTTTCGATGCTAATTAAGGCTGGAGATTCTGGCTATATAAAAAATTCTGAGATAGACATTTATGAAAAAACCTTTGGTTAGGGAACAGCTCCCCCTGCATGATCAAAATCATTTATTTGCAGCCTTGTCTGACAGTACCAAGGAGCGCTTGGGTGCTTTGGTTGAACCTGTCTCGCTGAAGCGAGGCGACATTCTAATCGATGTCAATGTGCCGTTAGAGTTCGTTTATTTTCCAATTGATTCAATCGTTTCTTTGATATTTGTAGGCACCACTGGCTCNNATTCCATTCGAATAAACATACTTTGTTATTATTTCTTCGCTACATTCAAACACTTATGACTCAGGCATCTATGGCAGCAGCCTGTAATCGTCATCACACAATCGAGCAGCAATTTTGTAAATTACTCTTGCTCTCACTAGATCGTCTACCCTGTAATAACCTCACATTAACTCAGGAGCTGGCGTCAATTATGCTGGGGGTTCGCCGAGAGGGGGTCTCTGAGGCTGCTGTTAAACTGCAAGTACTTGGTGTAATTGACTATCATCGTGGACACATTACTGTGCTTGATCGCACCAAGCTTGAGAAGCTCGCCTGCGAGTGCTATCGAATTCTAGCGCGTGAAGCGAGCAGATTAATTCCGTTGTTATCAATAACCTTGCCGGTTGCCAGTGCGTACACCGCAAGGCCGAATAGTTTAATTGATCCAAAATGCGTCTATTGTTTCAGATATGGGTCATGCATCTATTTAAAACAAAATTTAATTCAAGCGACGAAAAAATGCATCACCTCACCTCACCTCACATCTGAAATGGTAGTTTAATGTACTGCACGAGGTTTTTTTATCGTCATAAAGTATAAATAACAAAACATGATCATCCAAATAAATTCATCGTTATATCAAAACTGGTTTTCAGTATGCTTTCAAAATTTAAGCATACCGTTTAGCGCCGAACCTTTTAGATTTAAATCAAAACTGGTATTTTATTGCTAATCCTCGTGGTTTTTTGGCCGCTTCTATGCGGCACCTACGCTAATAATCCCTGTCGTCCAACGCATTCACAGCAAAAACCTGCCGTGTTAAAAATCCTCTCAGCTGTCATTTAGTGCGAAGTGTGTTCGTCCACGAACAGACAAACACAATAAAAGCTCCGCACTATTAATTGCTCTGAAGCACCTCATCACATTGGTATTTGCTCCGACTAAAGGGGGATAGTTATGCGGCTTGGAATGATCGGATTTGGCAATATGGGTACGCACCTTACCCGCAAGCTGTTGCGCGGTAATCATGAATGCGTTGTCCTAAATAGTTCTCCTATTGCTGTGGAAGAGTTGGCAGAAGAAAACGCCCTGATTACATTCTCGTTGGAAAAATTTGTTGAACAGCTACCATCGCCGCGAATTATCTGGATGACAGCTCCAGAAGCGTTGATGGATCAGCTGCTGCTTGATTTAACACCCCATCTTACTGCGGGCGATATACTCATTGATGGCGGCAACTCATATTACATGGACGATATAGTGCGAGCTAAAAAGCTCGGGGAAAAAGGGATCCATTATATTGATTGTTGCGCATGCGGTGGCCAGTTTGGGTTGTTGCACGGCTATCGACTGCTGATTGGTGGTGACCACAATATTGTGGAAAAACTCATCGATATTTTCACTACCCTTACTCAGGGTAAGAGTACAACCGCGCATGAATCTGTTGAGAATATTCGCTCTACCAATTTCGCTCAACCTGGATATTTGCACTGCGGCCCTAACGGTGCAGGGCACTTTGTAAAAATGATTCGCAACGCAATTGAATATGGCTTGATGGGTGCTTACGCCGAGGGGATGAAGGATCTGAAGCGTGTGAAAGGCCGGTCGCGTGAGGAGACCTCTGATGTATGGCAGGGGGCAACTTATCACTCGCTAGGGCTGCGCACAATTGCAAAAATCTGGAATCGCGGTAGCAGGCATTTGGATTTAATGGTCACTGCGGTGTTAAAAGAATCTGAAGGGAAAATATTTAGCCAACCTCTTCGCGATAATACGGTTACATCCTCATCTTCTCAGGCGACGAAAAATAATCCAGCCTATCGTGGTTTAAAAAGAAACTGGAGAGTGCAATCACATGATTCAAATTACGATCGGTATAGTGCAAGCCAGGAAGTAGCTGCCTTCACAGATAAAATGCTATCCGCAATCTGCCGGGAATATAACGATTATGATGAGTCGCAGAGCGACAGCGATGTATTGCAGCGACTTATGAAGCATGGCTACCAAAAAGTATGCCCGGATTATCAGTCGGTGCTGAATCAATGAGCAATTCAAACGTTACTCATGCGGGTGAGGTAAATACGGTTGCCCGTAAACCAAATTATACGCAGTCTATATTGGTATTTAATGCAGGGTCTTCCAGCATTAAGTTTGCCCTGTACCAGCAATCCGAACCGCTGGCACTATTATTACAAGGAGAAATCGATAAGCTGGGTTGCAAGACCAGTCCCTTCAAAGTAAAAAATGCTAAAGGGGAAGTTCTCGATCAACGCGATTTGACCGCCACTGATCGTAAATCAATTATCAATTTTTTGATTCACTGGTTCGAACAACAAGATTGTTTTAGTTCTATTAAAACGGTTGGTCACCGTGTGGTTCACGGTATGCACCACACTGCACCGGAACAGGTAACGCAATCGCTTCTTACCGAGTTGCATCATATTAGTCCCTTTGATCCCGATCACTTACCGCAGGAGATTGAGATTATTGAAATGTTGTTTTGGCGTCACCCCACGCTCATACAAGTGGCCTGTTTTGATACGGCGTTTCATCGAAGCATTCCTCGTGTAGCAAAACTCTTACCCATTCCCCGCCGGTTTACCGAAAACGGTGCGCAGCGTTATGGATTTCATGGCCTTTCCTATGCCTATTTGATGCAAGAACTCGAAACTCTGGGTGAGGTTTCGGCGAAGGAGGGGCGGGTGATTCTCGCTCATCTTGGAAACGGTGCGAGTATAGCAGCCGTGCTCCATGGCAAAAGTATTGATACAAGCATGTGTTTTACGCCCGCCAGTGGTATTCCCATGAGTACCCGCAGTGGTGATCTTGATCCGGGCTTAATTAGTTATCTTATGCAAAATAAAAAAATGACCGGTGTTCAATTGCGCCATATGGTCAATTATGAATCGGGACTACTCGGGGTTTCGGAAACGAGTTCAGATATGCGCGTGCTGCTGGAGAAAGAGGCTACTGATCCGCGTGCAGCAGAAGCTGTTGCGATGTTTTGTTATCAGGCCAAGAAATACCTGGGAGCTTATGCTGCTGCTCTGGGGGGCCTTGATACAGTAGTTTTCACCGGTGGCATTGGTGAACACGCACCGCTGATTCGTGCACGCATGTGTGAAGGGCTTGAATTTCTCGGTATAAAACTGAATAAAGCGACGAATGCCAAAAATGCGCCGCTCATATCAGCCGTTGGAAGCAGGGTTAAAGTTTTTGTTATTCACACCAATGAGGAACTGATGATTGCACGTTCGGTGGCGCAAATGCTACCGGTTAGGCGTTCTGATTCGGGGGTGCTCCCGTAGAGTGCAGTTCGTGATCCGGAATAGCCAGTGCCAAATAATTTTTGGGTCTGCCAATTGTTAAATATTAATTAACTGTGCCATTTTTCAATCGCTCATTCGAGAACATCGCTATGAAAACTTACAACACCATCCTCGTCGCAATAGACCTTACCAAAGAATCAAATGAAGTAATCGAGCGCGCCCAGAGTATTAGCGACACGCACAACAGCAGCCTCCATATCGTTCACGTCGTTGAGCCGTTTTATTTTCCCTATAATGAAAATATAGTAATAGATCTAGCCAGTTTGGAACTCGAAACTGAGCGGAATGCAAAAATTCAACTGAAAACGTTTGGCAATCGTTTTCAAATTCCGGAAACACACCAGCATCTATTGTTAGGTTCTTCCGCTAAAAAAATCCATGAACTTGCAGAGGATCTCAGTGCTGATCTGATTGTGGTGGGAAGTCACGGCCGCAGCGGTTTTTCATTGCTACTAGGATCAACCGCCAATGGAGTCTTACATGGAAGTAAATGTGATGTTCTGGCTGTGCGTGTAGCAACTACAGCATGACATTGCCATGTTATTTATCGCAATGTTAGTCGGATGACGAACAGAAAACCGGGAGTCAGGTGAGTAAAATTATATTGGTTAAATTTATGGCGGAGTTAATGCGGGAGCTTCGCCAGCGGCTTTACAAGTAAGAGTGCCTTAGGCAGGTAACACCCTGTTAAGGATACAAATCCCGTCTTATAGGAGAATTGTTATGTCACTCGTTAAATGGGCACCGTTAAACAATATTGAAAATATGTTCGATAACTATGTCAAATCACTTGGCTGGCCTTTAAATGGCGATCAAGAATTGATCTCAAAAGATGATTGGGCACCGCGGGTGGATATCAGCGAAACCGATAACGAATTGGTTATTAAAGCGGATATTCCCGATGTGAGAAAAGAAGACGTCAAAGTTAGCGTCGAGGAAGGTGTGTTAACGATTCAAGGAGAGAAAAAACAGGAGCGAGAAGAGAGCGGTAAAAAATACCATCGCATTGAACGCTATTATGGAAATTTCAGCCGTAGCTTCACATTACCCTCCTATGTAGATGAAGGAAAAATTGAAGCTTCATTTAAGAATGGTGTGTTGCAACTGCACATTCCCAAAACGGCACAGAGCGCCCACAAAAGTATAGAAATTAAAGTTGATTGAAAATCCAAATGGTTGTGGGCATGTGTCAAGGCAATCCAACACCAGAGCATAGGGATAGTGCGTTTTGGATAGGGAGCGTGCGTTCATGAAAGGGGGCCTGTGCCCAGGAAAAAGGGAGCGTGCGTTTAGGGTAGGAAGAATGCAATCAGGAAAAACGACACTGGCTGCATATTTCTATCTAGTCCTTGGTGTAACAGAGGTTTGCTCTGTAATTGTAATTATAAGAGGAATTCATGGAACATCGGCATAACACGGCGAGGCACCAGTGCAATATTAAAGTACTGATTTATAAGCGCGGTAATCCTATAGCGTTTGGTCGAATCAAGAATTTCAGTTCGCAGGGAATGCTGGTTGAAACTGATTTTAACGATATTCATTTAACACAGCTGTTAAAGTTTGAAATTATATCGGACAGACTGGGCAGTAGCAGCGATAGAATATTTATTGATGCCTTAGTGGTTCATATAACCAAAAATGGATTCGGAGCCGAAATGGATATTCCTATTACAGAGCATGCTGAATTATTTTTCTCTTCTTTTAAGGCCATTCCTATGCAGCCAGAAAATAGGAAGAGTTGTGCTGTTGCGGTAGGGCATTAGTGTCTCAAGGTAAGTAACTGGAACGAAATAACCTTCCGTAATTTTTAAAATACATCATTGGACTGGCATGCACTTTGGCAAGGTTGAGGTAATTCGTGATATGGATAATATCAACACCAATCTGCGTGTGCATAAGTCGGCACAATTATCTGCTATGAGCAGAAAACTCTTCCATGATGGCTTTTTCACCCACGTCTTCGAATACATGCTCAGTGGCGTCGCTTATGGAAAAGTGTTGCATCACAATGGAATTCCCTACGATTTTATTTTTCTCTACACCAATCCGGCCTTCCAAAAGCAACTAGGTCGGCCAGCAATTAACGGGCAGCGGGCAAGTGAGCTTTTTCCCGATATATACGATTCTAATCCTGAAATGCTCACCCAGCTGGCGCACATATCCGCAGACGCTCCTCCTGAGCATTTTAAAATTTATTTAAAAGCCATTAAAGAATGGTTTTCGGTGCAGATGTTTAGCCCAAAGTCAGGCCATTTTTTTGTCATTTTTGAAAAAATCACGCGTCGTGTGTTAATTGAACAACATTATCATCGGTTGCTCAGTGAACAAAAAGCAATGCTTGATAGCCACATCGTGGGTATCGCAAAAATAAGGGACAGAAGATTTATATGGGTTAACCATGCTTATGAGTCTTTATTAGGCTACTCCTTTAATGAGCTAATAGGGCAGTCCACTCGCATCTGTTATCGCAGCGATGAAGAATATGCTGAAGCTGGGCGCGCGGCTTTTAAGGCATTAGATGGCGGTCAGGTCTACCGGGCCGAACTTCAGCTTGTTAAAAAAGACGGAAGTCTTATCTGGTTTGCATTTCATGCGGAGCTATTAGAGCCTTATAAGATTGACGTGTTAGTTATGCTAATAGATATCACCCAAAAAAAGGAAATGGATTTAAAATTGCTCGCAATGAGTAATGAACTGGAGGATCTCTATGAGAACGCACCCTGCGGGTATCACTCAATTAGTGCGGATGGCACATTCCAAAAAATTAACGCCACGGAATTAGCTTGGTTGGGAATGACTCGTGACGAAGTGGTTGGGAAAATGAAGCCAACCGATTTTTTTACCTCTGAAGGAAAAGAAATTTTTGCACGGCTATTTCCGCAACTCAAAGAAGAAGAGCATATGGAAAATATACAGGTGCAACTGGTACCAAAATCCGGAATTACAAGATGGGTTAGTATATCCGCAAGTATTATTAAAGATAGTAATGGAAACTTTTTAAGTACACGTACAGTTATGTACGACATTAGTGTGATCAAGGAAATGGAAGAGCAGGTGCGGCAGCATGCATTTTATGATGCACTGACGCATTTACCAAACCGACATCTACTTGAGGATCGCTTGAGCCAGGCTTTGAGTGCAAGTGAGCGTAGTCATAGCTACGGCGCCTTGCTATTTCTCGATCTGGATAATTTTAAGCCGCTAAACGATTCTCATGGACACTCAATGGGAGACTTGCTGCTAATTGAAGTGGCACAACGCCTAAAAAAGTGCGTGCGCGAGGTGGATACAGTTTCGCGTTTTGGTGGCGATGAATTTGTGATAATTCTCAATGAGCTGAGTGCAGACAAGGCTGAATCTATTAAACGAGCCATGAAAGTTACAAAAAAAATTCAGCGGGTCTTGATTAGACCCTATTGTTTAACGCAGGAAAAAGAAGGTAAGTTGAAATTTTGTGTGAGACATACTTGTTCTGCCAGTATTGGCATAAGCTTGTTTATCGATAATGCAAAACCCCAGACGGAGCTGCTTAAGCAAGCCGACAGTGCAATGTATTGCGCTAAAAAAAATGGGAAGAATTCAGTATTTCTATTCAATGAAAGTAGTTGTGGTGGTGTGGTTTAATCCGGTTTTTATAGGTGCATGGCTACATTATTTAAAATAGAATTAAACGCAATAAAATTTTCAGGGTGTTTTTGATTTATCTGTCACTACTTGGTCTCGTAAGACGGTGCCGCTTAAACAGGAGTCGCAGGCCAGCACAGCCGTCCAAGCTGTTCATTTTGATGGATGCCCGCGTTCGCGGATATGACGAAACAAAATATTTCAGAGCTTCCTTAGGTGTTTGCATTATGATTTTTTTGGTAGGCGTTGTTGGTAGTATTTTCGAAACTCAATGTTGGTTATTAAGGAGTTAATTATGAACATTCATTTCCTAAAGGCATTTGTTGTAATTGCGACAATTTTTCTATTTTCTGGTTGTGCCTCAACGTCTGACGTTGAGTTTGCCAGAGCGCAAGCGGAGGAGGCTCAAAAAACCGCTAATGAAGCAAAAAAGTCTGCAAGTGCTGCTCTTCTTGCTGCCGAAGCAGCAAAAACAGCGGCAGAAGAGGCAAAGCAATCTGCAGATGCAGCTAAACAATCATCCGACGCAACCAATTCAAAAATGGATCAAGTTTTCCGAAAATCCATGCGCAAATGATGAAAACCACGGGAGTCAAAGCCGTATTTTTACAGCAGTGGCTCCCGGTTAATCTGGTGGCAATAGGGTATTAACCACAATAGGTGGCCCAATCGGTTGAGGTAGTCCATTTGCTTCAATTTTAATAAGTTCTGCAGCTCGCCAATCAATCGGGTAATTTGGGTAGTCCTTTAGTGCGGAGTAAATAAGTGCCAAAAATTGTTTTTTATCGTCGTCATTGTTGGTTGATATAGCCTCCGTTCTTTGATGAACCTCAAGGTACAAAGCGCCATCAGCCCAGCCCACCTTGTAAGGTTGGTTCACAATATGTACCAAGGTGCCAATTTTCACGTTTTCATAGAGATATTGAATATCTTCGGGATAAAGACGTATGCAGCCATGGGTAACGGACATCCCAATACCGAATTCTTTATTGGTGCCATGAATTAAATAAGAATGAGCACCAAGATATAAAGCGTAAAGCCCAAGCGGATTGTCCGCCCCGGATTCCACGACATCAGGCAGATAGTCTCCCTCACTAGCATGTTCTTCGCGTATTGATTTTGGAGGGTGCCAAACTGGATTGACTATTTTTTTTATAACCTTGGTTGTAATAAGTGGTGTATTCCAATCATCCCGCCCAACGCTGACGGGGAAGGTTACAACTGTAGGCTGTTGGTGATCTTTAGGTTTTGGAAAGTAATACAACCGCATTTCCGCAACATTAATCACAATCCCTTTGCGAGGCGCATCCGGCAATAGATTTTTATAGGGCAATACAATTATCGATCCTTCTTCTGGCAGCCATGCATCTACGCCAACATTTGCAGCAATAATTTCATCAAAACCTAAGTCATTAGCGCGAGCCACATCTACCAAAGTATCTCCCGCTTTGGTGAGTACAAACTCATTATTGCCAATGAGTCCGGTAGCTACATCTGGCAAATCAAAGACACTGGCCAAGGCGTTATTGCCAAGACAAAAAAGCATTAATACTGCTGTAAAAGCTCTCATCAAATAACCTCATCAATAGTTCAATAATGGCTGGCTTTTATGGAATCCACTTTGTTAAATATTGAACTACGTATTTATTGCGCCACGAATCACAATAAAATTATGTGACAAAACAATATTTTATTATATCCATAATGAAGCAGTCAGGAATAACTATCCTTGGTTGTTATCTGAATATTATCGCTATATTGGCTCGGTATCGAACAGAAATATTGGTTTAAATGAATCATGATGTAAAGCAAATTCATCATATTTAATATTCACTCCGTTGGTGATATTAAAAAATGAAACCAATAATTTTACTTGTAAAATTATTGGTTTCATTTTTTCCAGTTATTGCGTGTTTTAGATAGTTTAGTGCTAGTTGCTGGTAATGATTTAATTTATTGATATTTATGCGGCGTGAACATATTTGTTCACATATTTGACAGGACACTCTGTATGCGAATCTTAATCAAGAAAAATATTAAAACCTTTCTTATCTTAACCGTTTTATCAATAAGTGCATGCTCGAAGCCTGAAAATACATCTGCGGCATTACCCTCAAGCCAGATTGACCCAGCTGTTGTTTCGTCTGCTGAGCAATTGGGCAATGCTTATGCGGCTATAGCGGGTTCCATTAGCCCTGCCGTTGTTAGTGTCTTTTCTGAAAAAACTGTAATTTTTCACCAGCAAGAAATTCCTTTTGCATTTAACGACGAGCTGTTTAAAGAGTTTTTTGGCCAGCAATCATTTAATTATCGAAATCGTCAGCAGGCGCGTGAATACCGGATCCCGCAACGTGGGATGGGATCAGGTATGTTAATCGATCATCAGGGTCATATTCTCACCAACTTTCACGTCATTAGCGATGTCGATGAAATTAGAGTTCAGTTTTCAAACGAAGATTCATTTAAAGCTAAATTGATTGGGAAAGATGAAAAAACAGATGTTGCCATTATTCAATTACAAGGGACAGGATTTGAAAAATATCCCGTAGTTACTTTGGGCGATTCCGATAATGTTCATGTAGGTGATGTTGTTCTTGCTATAGGTGCGCCATTTGGGCTTACACAAACAGTGACGCACGGGATTATTAGCGCTACTGGAAGGGCTGATATCGGCATTGCGGACTATGAGAACTTTTTACAAACTGATGCATCTATTAACCCAGGTAATTCAGGTGGGCCATTGGTGAACGCGCGTGCAGAAGTAATTGGTATGAACAGTGCAATTGCAACTCATATCGGGCAGTTCAGTGGTGTGGGGTTTTCTATCCCCAGCAATATGATTAAATCTATGCTGCCAAAGCTTATTAAAGGGGAAAATATTTTAAGAGGTGAGTTAGGGGTGAGTGTTCAAAATTTAAGCGAAGATCTTGCTGAACATTTCGGTGTAAAAGACACCAAGGGAATTTTGGTTTCACAAGTCCTTTCTAATTCTGCTGCTGATAAAGCGGGGCTTAAGGTAGGGGATATAATTACATTTTTTGACAAAAAACCAATAAGTGATGTCCGCACTCTGCGAAACATGGTGGCCGCAACCCAACCGGGCTCTAAAGTAGATATTGATATTTTTCGTGATCAGCAAAGGAGGATCATAACAGCAATCATACAACAACAAGGCGGGAAAAAAGAAGATGTGCAACAACAGGTTTGGGATAAAAAGCAAACGTTGAACCGGTTAGGGTTCTCGGTGGAAAATCTATCAAAGGATTCAGCGAACCGCTTCAATACAAAAACTACAAAAGGCGTAGTAATTGTAGATGTTGCTATAGGTAGTCCGGCTGCAGTTGCAGGAATTCAGGAAGGCGATGTGATCGTTAAAAGTAATCATCAAAAAGTAGAAAGCGTGGAAGAGTTTTTAAAAACTATTTCTGACAAAACAATGGATAATTTTCTTTTTTTCATTGACCGCTCTGGATCGAATATGTTTATCAGTATTCGGCTGGAATGAGGATAGTACATTTACCCTAAAGGGAGGGGCGGTATCATGGCTCATAAAAAAATCTTGTTTAGTTCAGCTGCCCGCGAAAAAATATTGCAAGGTGCAACTCTCCTGGCTGATGCGGTGCGCATTACATTGGGGCCAAAATCAAAATCTGTCCTGATCCAGAGCAAGCGAGGTGAGCCAATAGTCTGTAATGATGGCGTCACTATTGCCAAGGAACTGGAACTGCTTGATTCTGTGGAAAATATGGGGGCGCAGATGTTGCGGCAAGCCGCTGTTAAAACCGGCGATGTCGTCGGCGATGGCACGAGCACGTCCATCGTTCTGGCGCATGCCATACTTACAGAAGGTATGCGAAACGTTGTTGCAGGTACCAGTGCAATTGATATTAAGCGAGGCCTCGATAACTCTCTAAAAATTGTTATTACAGCGCTTCACGAGTTATCAAAAGCCGTGAAGACACGTACGGAGAAGATGCAAGTCGCGACTATCTCCGCACACAATGATAGTGTAATTGGTGAGCTTGTGGCTGAAGCTATGGATCGTGTTGGCGATGACGGCGTTATCACTGTTGAGGAATCAAAGACCACTGAAACAACTCTCGATGTTGTGGAGGGGATGCAATTTGAGCATGGCTATATATCACCCTATTTCGTTACCGACACAAAGAAAATGGAAGCCGTGCTGGAGGATATTTATATACTACTTTGCGATAGAAAAATCAGCGTTATAAAAGACCTTATTCCTTTACTGGAAAAAATTGCAAAAACCGGAAAGCCTCTTCTACTGATGGCGGAAGATGTTGAAGGCGACGCGCTCACTACATTAATTGTCAATCAAATCAGTGGCGTGTTGCGTTGCGTGGCAGTCAAGGCCCCANNCAGTCAAAGCACCAGGTTTTGGTGATCGACGAAAAGAAATATTGCAAGATATTGCAATACTAACAGGCGGTCAGGTTATCACTAATGAATTAGGGTTGCGGTTGGAAGATGCGGAGCTAACGCAATTAGGGCAAGCAAAACGTGTGGTAGTTAGCCGCGAGACAACGACCATTATCGGCGCCACTCAAAATACAACAGCAATAGATGCGCGCATTCAGCAGTTGCGGACACAAATCGAGAGTTCAACGAGTGATTATGATCGCGAAAAACTGCAGGAGCGATTGGGGAAATTAACGGGTGGTGTTGCTGTTATTCGCGTTGGTGCACCGTCTGAATCTGAAATAAGAAGTAAAAAAGATGCTTTGGATGATGCCATTCATGCTACTAAAGCAGCTGTTGAAGAAGGAGTGGTGCAGGGTGGTGGCTTGGCGTTGTTGCGCTGTTTAAAGGCATTGGATGCGACTGAAAATACATTTAACGATGCTGAAAAAATAGGTTTGCGAATATTGCGTCATGCGATGGCTATGCCGGCGCGCCAGATTGCTGAAAACTCGGATGTTGATGGCGGTGTGGTTGTTGAGCGCATGCTAAATTCTGTGGGTAATATAGGTTTTGATGCATCCTGTAATCGTTATGTGGATTTAATGGAGGCGGGTATTGTTGATCCTACTAAAGTTGTGCGTATCAGCCTTGAAAATGCTGTCTCAGTGGCTAGTATCTTGTTGTTAACCGAAGCGACAATATATGAAATACCGGAAACAAATACATTACAAGCGCCGCCCCATGATATGAACATACCAATTTAAATGGATTGATGAATTGCACGGTAAGGTATAAATGTTTAATTATGAGCGGCGTCGAGATTCCTACGCCATAGCTCTTTAAGGGTTTGTTCGTCCAGAGTTTCTCGTTCAATCAACAAGACCACCGCTTCTTCAATGAAGTTACGACGATGCTGAATGTTATCCAATGCAACATTGAAGCATCGATCCATAATTTTTCGAGTTTCCGCGTCAATGGCTTCGGCTGTTTTTTCGCTATAGTCATGACTTTTTGATAAAATTCGTTGATCCAGGAGCGGGGCTACTTCGTTATCGTAACTCAAGAGTCCCAATGNNACAGAGATTTTACTCTCTAGTTCATCCTTGCTAATTAAATAATGGTCTTCTGTGGGCCGCCTCAGTGTATAACCAAGCGCTCCTATGCCACGTGGAATAATACTGACTTTATGGACCGCCTCATTTTTTTCCAGTGCAAACGAAACTAATGTATGGCCCATCTCATGGTAGGCAATTTGTTTTTTTTCGTCATTGTTTAGCACTCTACTTTTTCGTTCAAGCCCGGCAACTAATCGTTCTATTCCTACAGTGAAATCATTTTGCTCTACCCCCGTGGCTCCTCTACGTGTTNNTCTCCCGCGAAGCCAGGATCGCCGCCTCATTCACCAGGTTCGCAAGGTCTGCCCCGGAAAACCCGGCTGTTAAGCTCGCAATCTTATCTATATCAATTTCTTGAGAAGTTTGAATTTGTTTCAGATGAACTTCCAGTATGTCGACACGACCTTTTCGGTCCGGGTGATCCAGCATTATTTGGCGATCAAATCTTCCTGAACGTAGGAGGGCGGGATCAAGCGTCTCAGGCCGATTTGTTGCGGCGAGTAGTACAATGCCCCGCGAAGGATCAAAACCATCAAGTTCTGCAAGTAATTGATCCAGGGTTTGTTCTTTTTCTTCATGGCTGCCACTTAAAGCGCCGGCGCCTCTCGTCTTTCCTAACGCATCCAACTCATCAATAAAAATAATACAGGGCGCATTTTCCCTTGCTTCGCTAAACAGATTTCTCACTCTAGCTGCGCCTACGCCGACGAACATTTCAACAAACTCGGACCCATTAATGGAAAAAAATGCAACACTTGCTTCCCCGGCAACAGCGCGTGCCAAAAGTGTTTTTCCGGTTCCCGGTGGGCCCACGAGCAAGATGCCTTTAGGCATTCTTCCGCCCAGGCGAGTATATTTTGATGGTTCCTTTAAAAACTGAACAATTTCCTGGAGCTCAAATTTTGCTTCATCCACACCCGCGACATCAGCAAATGTTGTTTTAATATCATGTTCGACGTAGGTTCTCGCTTTTGATTTACCCAAGGCCATAAATTGACCCTGAAAGCCGCTTCCGATTTTTCTGAAAATAATCCACCAAACACCATACATAAAAAGGATAGGAACTATCCAATATGAAAGTGCATTCGCAATCGTATTTTCATTAGCGGCCCCAAAGTCCACTCCGGAATCCAGTAATTTTTGCGTCAGGGAAGGATCGTCCAACTTTATCGTTACAACACGTTTTACTTGTTCAGGAGAGGTATCGTTTAACACTGCTTCAATCTTTTCTCCTCGTACCATCACTGACACAATTTGTTTGGTCTCTAACAGGGAAATAAATCGATTGTAAGGAATTTCTTTAACCTGACCGGCGAGATTAAAGTAATTAAATGTTTCTAGCACGAGTAAAGTAAAAAAAATCCAAAGCACCAAGTCGATAAAAGAATGTTTTTTATTTTCTTTCATATGTCCACCTGACATATTCACCAATAATTCATTTGACTATACGCCAAATGGGAAGGTATCTGCCTCACCTGCAATCCATTCAGATGTAGAATCCAGTGGTTCAATTGCAGTTGTTTCATCAAAATGTAGTATTGCGTCAAATTGGATCGCTAAACGACAAGGAAAGTAATGACTGGTACGCTCTGATTGGGGTAAATAGAGAACGCCAATCGCGCGCTCAATATAGAGTTCTTGAAATGCGCGTGCGATATTGCCCCGCATGGGTAATAGAAAGCGATCCAAGTGGGTGCGGTGGAAAATATCTTCAATGCTATTGGGTAAGGATTTGCGCACTGTTTTGCGTTCAGCAGGGCCATCCCAATTTGATGCGGCTGTGACTGTCCCAGACCAGGTTGTGAATCCAATAAGTTTGCAGTCATCGCCATAATCTTGCCGAACGAGTTGCCCAACATTATGTTGCCCAATTGAACGCATGTAAGTTGCCCGAGCATCACCGATGTGGGAGTTGTGTTCCCACACTGCAATTTTTGCGGGAGACTTTAGCCGGTTCGAAACATAGTGGTAGAGGTTATCGAGAGTCTCGAACATATGGCTATCGCGTAAATTCCAGGTATTTACTCGGCTATCCAGCATTTGACGATAATAGCCCTCCGCACTTTGGATAAGGCGCGCATTTTGTTCTGCCTGAAATTGCTCGTCCTCCGACATCGCATCCCTCTCATTTACATATACAAGGGACCGCTCACGCAAATTTACCAGGACTCGTATAACGTCGTTTTTACACGATGACTGATGAGTAGATTCAAATGCATAGCCATAGTGACCGCGATTACCAATGTGATCCAGGCAGCTATAGTATTCACGCGCTTTAAGGCCTGCCTCCGGGTCAACCTGATCAAGATACTCCAGCACTGCAGCAACAGACTCATACAGGCTGTACATGTCCAGCCCATAAAAACCGACTTGCTTGGCTGACGGCACATTTTCATTGTACTTTCGCAACCATTCTACAAACTCTAACACCACTGTGTTGCGCCACATCCAAAGCGGAAAGCGTTTGAAGTCACTTAAGGCCTCATTCGCATTAGTATCAGTTCCCTGCATGTGTACATAACGATTAACACGATAAGCCGAAGGCCAATCGCCTTCAATAGCGATGAGATTTAATCCATGATGAAGAATTAATTGCTTGGTAATTTCACATCGCGCTTGATAAAACTCCTGAGTTCCATGAGTTGCTTCACCCAGTAGAATAAAGGGTTTATTGGCACACAGATTTACTAAAGACGAATAATCTTCAGCGGATTTTTCAAGTTTATGCGCGGATTTTTGAACCAGTGAAACAATATCCTTCTTTGTGTCAAGCATTGGATCCTCCCGATCAGCATCATTAATTGCACAATTAATTAAAGTGACGCAAGTTGAGGCCATATTTCGTTACTAAACTAATGCGCTTGTGCAATTTCCAATAGCTGCAGTACTTCGCGATCACTCGTCTGGTTAAATTCCATATACCATTGTCCTACCGAATAAAATCGCTCAGGAACCATTAAACACACAGCTTCATCTACGTAATCTTCTAATTCATTTAATGCCTGCGCAGACGCTACCGGAACTGCCATAATAATTTTTCCTACTTCCTGTTGCTTTACAGTCTTTATAGCTGCGTGCATGGTGGCGCCGGTGGCTAAGCCATCGTCTACCAAAATTACACATTTATCTTTTAAATTTGGCCAAGGGCGATTGCCACGATAGACTTTTTCACGCCGATATAATTCCTGTAGTTCACGATCCACCACTTGTTGAATTGCTTGGGCACTGATGTGATAAAAATTTATGGCATCTTCATTTAAAATGCGAGTTCCACCTTGAGCAATCGCACCCATCGCGTATTCTTCGTGGTGAGGTATGCCAAGTTTGCGCACGACCAGAACATCAAGTGGCGCATGCAACGCCATAGCGATTTCATAAGCAACAGGCACTCCACCACGGGGTAGAGCCAGCACTATGAGATCATTATGATGTTCAAGCTTAATAAGCTCTGCAGCAAGTGCGCGCCCTGCTAATGTTCGATTGCTAAGTCTGTACTCGGTTACTACCGTATTTCTCACGAGCGAACCCCCCCAAAAAAAAGGCCCAGAATATGAGCAGGTCGATATCCTGACGCTATATAAAACTATTTGATAATCAGCTACAGATCTATTCTGATTAACCACACTGTTAATAATAAGTTGTGGTTAATAATGAAGTGCGTTGAAAAATGGTACTGATGTATTTTAGTGTTGTCTGTTCAGGAACGAACTAATAGTGGATAAAATTAATATCAGTGAGGCTGATTTCAATATCAACTCTCATAGTTTTTCAGAGAATTTATTTAAGCAGCCTATTAATACGCATAGTATTTTTATTAACTAGCCGTTTTAAAAATGAATTGGGTTAACATTTAATGCGAAGAGTGTTCGGTTGCGAACAGACGCCTATAATGGGTATTTCTATATTGGGATGGCGAGCGAAAGCTCGTTTATGCGCAAAAATGTTTTTTGCGCGGCTAGTGGGAAGCGCTAGCCACATACGGACAAATTTCATATGATGGCTGTAATTAGCCATGGCAGGGATGGTTGTATGACTTTTGTCCGTATTCTTTAACAGAGATTTTGGTACATTTCTTTTCTTATGTTTCTTTAAAACCGACGGAAATCTTTCTTGGTATATTGGCTGTACATTCCAGTGCGTCGCTTTAATTTATTTATCCTGCCGCCTCACCATCTACTTTGCGAATACATTTACGCTCATTATTATCCAAAGGCTCAATTATTTTCTTTTGCATTTTTAGCACATCTTGCGTCGCTTCAGATGCATCTTGACCTTCCGCTAGCCTCAGTCTAATACGATCCATCATCTGCTCATTGGATGCTTGTGGCGCAAGGATAAAAAAATCAATCCCCGACTGCTCGGCCAATCTACGGAAATTATCACGCTCCGCATGCAGCAAAAATGCTGCATCTACTATCACTGACCAACCTGCATTCAGTAACCGGGCAGTCAGATCAAACAGCCGATCGTAAGTTAGCTTGTTGGCATCGGTATTGTATATTCCTTCACTTACTGATGAATTACTTGAAGCATTTGCCGTTAAGCCGAATAGGCGCTTTCTCTCTATATCTGAACGCAGGCATAAGGTCGCGCCATTTCTGTCCGCGAGTAACTGCTGCTTTGCTGCGGTAGTTTTTCCGCAACCAGCAAGGCCATGGGTAATGGTTAGGCTTGGCTTGGGCGGCACTGCTAAATCTTTTGCCAAGGTGAGATAAACCTTGGTTACAGTAAAATCGTTTTCATGTTGTGCGGCCAGAATTGCAGCCACTTTTGCGCGCACTAAAGCACGATAAACTGCATAAAATCGCAGAACGGGCACAGATTCATAGTCGCCTGATCTACTCAGCCATTGATTCAATAACCAGCAGGCTAAACCAGGTTGGTTATGATCCAGTAAGTCGATGTACGGAAACGTTATCTCGCTAGCGACATCGATCCAGCGGAATGTGTCATTGAATTCAATGCAGTCGAATAAGGTTACTTGGTTATTGATTATTACGAGATTGCCGAGATGCAAATCTCCATGACACTCTCGTATACGGCCCTCGGATTTGCGCGCTGTAAATTGTGGTATTAGGCGTTCATGTTCTGACTGGGTCCAGCTTTCCAGCTGCTCGAGCTGGTGCCGATCTGCCGGTGTGGGCAGCAATGCTTGTAGCGTATTGATATTTTCCAGTGCGGGGGCTAGCAATATCTCCGCAGATCCAAAGCGTGACATAGTGGGTGCGATTGCCGCGATTTGGTGAAAGTTAATAATCGCATTAGCCAATTGTGAAATCTGATCGGGTATCAGCTCACCGCGACTACACACGTGGTCAAGTCGCGCCGATTCTTCAAACCGTTTCATTTTCACTGCATATTCAATTGCATTCCCTGTTACCTGATCCAGCGCTCCAATTATTGGTTGCTCAGGCGTACCTGAAATCTCCACCAAGCCGAGATATAAATCTGAAGCAAATCGTCGATTCAGCCGCAGCTCTGTCTGGCAGCAGGCCAGTCGCTGCGCTAATGTTCCGTAATCCAAAAACGGAAGCGTAATTGGTTTCTTGATCTTGTAGGCAAAATTACCGGCGAGCAGCACCCAGGAAGCATGTGTTTCCATAAGCTCAACATTCGCTGCCGGTTCAGGATAGCGCCAGGGCTCAAGTAGGGCCGAAATTATGGGTGGTTTTGAGTTGCTCATATCGATAGTGCCTTTGATCAAGCTGAACGTTCATTTGAATCCTTTGTCCGAAACTACTTCCACCTACTTTGTTGTTGCAGGCGCCGTGCGGGCGCAAATAATACTGTTGTTAATGGCGCTGGATAAGCCCCAGATTTTTGATGCGATGTGTTTTAGGTAAACAGGCATTTGAAAACAGGCTAAAAAATAAATACCCGGTAAATAGGCTCTCAGTATTGCGCGTGACAAGAATAATCCCCGCGTGTTGACCAGCATATCATGCGATTTTATCTATCGATAACATCCTTGTGTTTATGAAGATGTACATAAATAAATTATGTCATAAGCCATTAATTTGTTACTTCCAAAGAATTAAAAGAAAACGTAATAATTTACAAAATCTGCTTTTTATGTGGGCAATTGAAAAATATTAATGGGCCTAAATACCCTGAAATTAGTTCGATATCCGACAGACAAAACCATTTTTCATGGCCAAAATTGGTTCATCAAATTTGCATGATTGGTTCTCAATCCTGAGAACTTTTATCCTAAACCGGGAAGGAGTTTTGTCATGAAATCAGATTCACAAATTCAAGCCGATGTTATGCAGGAGTTGATATGGGATCCGCGTGTGTCGCATGAACACATTGGTGTTGCAGTGACCGACGGAATAGTCGCCCTCTCAGGTGCTGTTCCAAGCTACATTGAAAAATCTGCTGCGGAGCGCGCGGCTCAGCGAGTGGCGGGAGTTAAAGCGGTGGTTGAAAAGATAGAGGTTAAGTTACCAAGTTTGCATGAAAAGGATGATCAGGATATTGCGGAAGCGGTTCTTAACTCATTCCTTTGGAATGTAGAAATTCCAGATAAATTGATTAAGGTCAGTGTTGAGAAGGGGTGGGTTAAACTGACGGGTGAAGTTGAATGGAATTATCAGCGTAATGCAGCTGAAAAAATTGTTCGGGGTCTGACTGGCGTTAAGGGTGTATCCAATAACATTAGTTTAAAAACCAGAGAAGTAAAAGCTGATGTTGTTAGGCAAAAAATTGAAGATGCGCTGAAAAGAGAGGCTATACAGGAAGCCAAAAAAATCAATGTTATGATCGATGGCGGAACGGTCACTCTCTCTGGAAAGGTTCATTCGTTCTCTGAAATGAACGACGCGAAATTAGCTGTATGGAGCGCACCTGGCGTTACAAAAATCGATAATAGATTGCATGTTGCTTTATAGGAATAAACAATAAGGATTACAGATTAAGGATAGATCCTGTTAAATAAATCAGATAGGAAGCTGATTTTTAGGCGTAAAGGTTTAAATATGCTTGCGTCTTTTCACTAAACTACTAATGCTAGTCAATGGAGCCCCCTTTCACCAAGGTGGGCAAATCTCATTCAGCTACGTGTACCTTTTATGCATTCCACCTTGTTGAATGAAATTAAAGGAAGGCCCCGCCACCATGTCTCGGATTATTTCCGGTCAACTGGTGGCGGGGATAGTTTTAGCCCGCCCTCTGAGTAATCCGCAGAAACACTATCCCGTTGATAGCAATGTCGCTCCAATTTAGAAATTATGCTTTTCTGAAGAGTAGCCTTATTCATAGCATCAATGATCCGAGCAAAATAGTACGGCGACCTGAGTCAACCATGAAAAAGCTGAATGCAGATTGGCATCGCAGCCATAAAATGCCTAAGAAGCCTACATTGGAACAAAGACTTGAATGGCATTTGGAGCATTCAAAGAACTGCGCTTGCCGTCCCATTCCGAGAAATCTTGTGGTAGAAATTAAAAGAAGAGGAATGATCACATAACAAGCGACCGCTGTAATAATCTTTTAAATTGGCACTCACAACAACTCTATGTAATGCTTCATGATTGCCTGATAGAAGATTTCCTAACGCCCCAGCAGAGAACGAATTCACGTGTTTGACTTAATATTATTTACCGATGGCAGCGTGGATACCAAAACACGTATCGGCTTTGGTGCTTATCTTGCGGTTGGGGATATGGAATTGCCTCTTGACGATTTAAAACCCCACGTGAAAGTAAAACAGTTTGAAAATACCTCATCAACGAAGCTCGAATTGCAGACTTTGCTGTGGGCTATAGATGATGCGCTACTGTCAAGCATGGAACAAACAGTGCGGGTAGTGATTTATAGCGACTCACAAAATATCGCGGGCTTACCTGCGCGGCGTAATGGTTTAGAGCAGCGGGATTATTTTGCGAGTAATGGCAAACGTTTGCATAATGCCGAACTCTATCAACAATTTTTTAAGTTGATAGATAGGTGCGATTTCCAAATCATTAAAGTGGAGGGGCATAAGCCCCAGCGTGCAAAAAGTCATGTCGATCATGTGTTTACATTAGTCGATAAAGCGTCGAGGTCTGCCTTGCGCGAGTTTAATCGTTAACTCCCCTAATCTTATCAATATCCCTCTTTTCCCCAATGATAGCTTGCGTACATCCGCTGAACGGTAGTTCGTGCAGAATGGCCATTCAATACATCTGAGCCTGATTCAGTGGGTAGCATCTATGGAAAACGGAACCTGGTTTTTATTAATTGGACTGCTAATGCTTGGGCGTGGTTTGACGTCCACGATTCTGACTCGTTCGCCTTTCAGCTCTTCAATTGTTTACCTTGCCGTTGGGCTCATTGCGGGCCCTATGGTTTTAAATCTGTTTCATTTCAATGCTGTGGCAGAAGCGCCGCTGCTGGAGATACTGACGGAAGTTGCGGTACTGATTTCTCTCTTTTCCGCTGGCATAAAAATGCCGGTGCCGGTCACGGTAAAACAATGGACCAGACCCGTCTTGCTCGCATGGGCGGCCATGGCCATAACAGTGGTATTGGTCGCTGCTTTTACCTATTTTGTTTTTAACCTTCCGATTGGGCTAGCCGTGTTGCTCGGGGCGATATTAGCGCCGACAGATCCAGTGCTGGCGACGGATGTGCAATCGCGTCATCCTGGAGATAAAGATCATTTGCGCTTTAATCTCACCTGCGAAGCGGGCATGAACGNNGGCGATTGGGGATGGAAATGGATTGCGCTGGACGTGCTCTGGGCGACTTCAGCGGCTATCGCTATAGGCATTTTAGGCGGCATGCTTCTGGCGCATATTGGGTGGAAGTTGAGGGGGAGTGACTTTAAGCAGGAAATTCTTGACGATCTGGCTGGATTGGGGTTAATCGCGCTGGTNNTACGGAATCAGTTTGTCGATTGATGCTTGGGGCTTTTTAACGGTATTTTTTGCCGGAGTCGCGTTACGGCAAACCGAATTAAAATTATCTAAACGTCACTCGCGCCAACTTGAGCTAGTAAAACAAAAAGAGAGTGCGCATACGTCTGGTGTAGACGATGCTGAGCAGACCATTATCAGCGTTGAGTCATTGGTGTTTGGCGCGCACCTTGAGCGGCTATCAGAAATGTTATTGGTGTTTTTGCTGGGGGGAATGCTTGCGTTTCAGTTCTGGAATTGGCAAACGGTTGGATTGGCACTGTTTCTTTTCCTGGTCGCCCGCCCGCTGAGCGTTTATATAACCTTGGCGGGAACTGCCACCACCTGGAAACTGCGCAGTATGATCGGGTGGTTTGGTGTGCGCGGCATTGGCTCAATCTACTATTTGATGTATGCAATAGTGCACGGACTGGATCAAGCGCAAGCGGAACAGTTGACTCAATTTGTCCTTGTTGTTGTAACGCTTTCTATTATTCTTCACGGGACTAGCGTAAAACCCATCATGGAAAAGTTTTGGCGACGAAAGTGAACTGCCTACCAATAGGTCGATTTATGTATCATGTGGAGATCAAACCTGCGGATGATGTAATTGATTGCCACAGGTAAAACGCGGAGAAAATTATGCATTCAAGTTTTTCAGAACAAGATAGAAAAGAACTTCAGGTGGCAAAAAATTTATTGGAAAATCCTGGCGTAGCGGCAAAGGTAACAAATTTTATAGGAACTCCTATCGAAAAAGGACTCGCTTTATTACCCGATAGTTGGAATAAAAATATTGGTGAAGTTACGCGTGCGGCGCTATTTAAAGCATCACAGGCTGCCATTTTCACCATGAAAGATATTCCCGGCGAGGAATCGTCCAATCTGTGGCATAAGCTGGGTGTGGCTGTTAGCGGCGGGGTAGGCGGGTTTTTCGGCATCGCTGCCATATCCATCGAGTTACCTATTTCTACATCGATCATGTTGCGCTCAATTGCAGACATCGCGAGAAATGAAGGTGAATCCATTTCCGCTATGGAAACAAAACTGGCTTGTTTGGAAGTGTTTGCGTTGGGCGGCAATAGTAAATCGGATGACGGCACAGAAAGCGGATACTACGCGGTAAGAGCGACGCTGGCGCAATCCATCGCCGCTGCTTCAGAATTTATTGCAACTAATCGCTTGGCCGACGAAGGCGCACCACTATTACTAAAATTTATTGCAACGGTCGCGCAACGGTTTGGAATTCAAGTAACCGAAAAAGCCGCCGCTCAGGCCATACCCGCTATCGGCGCTGCGGGTGGAGCAATAATTAACACCATCTTCATTGACCACTTTCAAGATATGGCAAGGGGGCATTTCATTGTGCGGAAACTTGAAAGAAAGCATGGTAAGGAACTAATAGAGCGTATGTATCTTGAGCTCCCCAAGCTTGGCTGAGCGTATGGCGATAATTCCGCTTCAAACAAAATCTGTCAATGCAACCCAGCCGCGAATTTTTCCGATATACACAAAGGCAATGCCAAGTTTATTAACGTAGCGCGCATCACCGGCTGTAGGTGGGTCGTATTCTTCCAAACCTTCCAGCGCCAGCGAACTATCTAATGGCGCTTTCCAATGCAATGTTTGCGGCACATCCGGCATGCTCAATTCAGTATCCGTCCACACCAAACCATCGCGCTCAACGGGCGATGCATGGTTAAAATCCGCAGGAATAAACACCGCAGAAGTCCCCGCCATTTTTTTGTAAATACGCTCTCTCATTGTGACTCCGTTTGGATGGATGCTTGCTGGAATAGTCGCGCTATTAAAACAGCTGCAGCGAGTAGTGTTTTGATGTGGGTCAACAGGAGGCAAGGGCAGGTAGGAATTGGCTGTAATGCACATTGCTAATAGAGTCTGGTAAAGTCGTGCAGGCCAAAACGCGCCCATACCAGAAGATAGATTAGCGTTTGTAGGGCGCGATTCGCGAAGCAAGCCTCCGAGGGTCATGAAAGTGCCCATTTTCGACCTATGGCACAATCAAGGTAGATTGCTGGTGAGTTTACGAACCGCAACAGCTTTTAAGGGCAGCAACGTGCCCGAAGAGGGGGTTGATGTGATATGGAGGTAAGTACCGAAGAAGCCGTATTCAGCAATGCAAGTTAGCGTTATTTTTTAAAGTGATGACGATAGATGTGGTGTGTTCACCACGAGGAGCATTGCCTGGGCTTGCCGTCAAGCTAATTGTTGCGCAAACCGCCGACTTTAAAATGATTATTTATAATAACTTTCCCCATTTTTTGGTGATTAACGAGCATGAAACTTTCAAGTATTTTTTTAGTGGTTTTCGTCATTTTTACTTCGGTAAAATCTACATATACTTTGGCTGAAAACACCTATAGGCCAAAGTCGGCACATACATATATAACTGGGCCAAAAGGTGGTTGCTACTATATCAACAAGAATGGGAAGAGAACTTATGTTGATCGTAAGTTGTGCTCAAAAAAATAATATGGAGGGGCGAGTATGTCTGAGTTTTTGATCTTTGCTGCAGTTGTATTTTTTATTGCATGGCTGGTTCGTGGGAGTAATTCTCAGTCTTCTACACTAACACCACCATCGCAACCATCGCAACAACCAAGCAATTTACAGAAACGCATCCGAAAGCCGAAAAAGCGTAAAAAATTTCCAACTAAAAAGCTTATAAATGCCTTTTTAAAGGCTGTTGATACAAAACCTGGAAGATGGCCTTAAACTTAGTCTTCATGTGAATAAGATCGCAATGTAGTAAGTCGAAAAATGGAAGATTCACATGCAAGTTTCTCAAATTAATATTCAAAATTACTGATGAATGAGGTCAGCTAGCAAAGGTGAAGATAACGGAGTCATGTGTGTTTTTATCTGTTTCAAGAATTAGCGACGTATATGTATGAAAAAAATAGCCATTATTTGTTCGATATTTTTATTAAATGTTTCAAGTGCAAGCTCTCAAAGTCTCAAGGATCAAATGCATCAAATGGAACTGGCAAACGCCAAAGTACAAGAAACTAAAGCAGCCTTAGTTAAACAGGTTGAGCAAACGGTATTCAAAGGTTACGTAGATGATGTTATCTTCAAGATTAAAGATCCAGTAATTAAAAGTGTGCATAGCGAAAGCGTTGAAGTTGAGCTGCCCGTAGAATTGAGAGTAACCGAATCTAGAAGAAAGGCGATAAGTTCACTTGTGAATTCTCACATTAAAACCAATTTAGTAGGCGCCCAGCTTTGGTATACATTTCCAGAATTTTGTTACAAAAATGGGGGCTGTCAACATGAGATAAAGACTCAATATTCTCCAGTCATTTGGGATCTGCTTTCTGAGTCAGCGCTAGCATTAGAAATTAGTTTCTTAAAACAAGAAAACTATTCCATTTTAATAGGTCAAGAACTTGGTGTTTCTGGCTCAGTATTTTTTGATGGCACAGTTACTTTTAAGTTTAATGTACCCAAAGAGAACATTAATAATGCTGCTAAACCGACTTTGAGGCTAGTAAAATATAAGGCAAAATGGGATTTAAGAAACCCTCAATATTCAAAAATATTGACATATAAAACTATTTCGAATTAATCATCATTCTAATATTTTCAACTCTAGCGTGAAGGCCGTCTTCGCGCTCAAAGCGGAAGTTTAGGTGTGGGAACCATATATTTTCGAATTTATCCAGCCGTATATTTGCAGCTTTTTTTTACTAAGATATTGCCGCACAAAGTATTTTTAAAAATTTGGGCTATGGAAATATCTAGTTGCCCTTATATTTTCAAGCATTACCTTTAGGTCTTGTTCGATAAACCCTCACAAATAGCACAAAGCCCGTGCGCTCAACGGTATGCTTAAAAAGGAGAGAGTTATGGAAATCTGCAATAATGAAAAATGCAAAAAAGAGTTTTATGTTTCAGAAATAGGTGGAGGGGTTCCTGGGGGCAAAGAGCGGGAGTCTGTCATTTGTCCTTATTGTGATTCCGTAGTTAGAACTGAAATGACATCGGCCGTCTTTGTAACCCGTAAAGTTGAAGATGTGAAGTGAAAAACGGAGAGCTACATGAGTGAAGAACACAAAATAAAAATGGGAATTCCTGAAAATCATACACTTGTTTCTACTGGCTCAAAGTCGGAGCAACGAAAGGGAAAAGATACGGATTACTATTTTTACAATGAGGTTGATGAGGGTGGTAATGTGTTGGCGAAATATGAAGTTTCTGAAGCCATGTCTATATACCCACCTTTCGGTACAGCAGTTAATTGGAAAAAGGTTTTGTAGTGCATAACAGGCGCAGCAAAGTGCCACTTCATGATCGGACAGTTTGTAATTCGCACTTATGAGATTTTCGCTGCGAACAAGTATTCCGCAACGCACAACTTACACGCTGCCGATGTGCTTAACGTTAGAAAACTAAAATTGGGGTTCCCGATGGATAAAATACTATTCTTTACAATTGTTGGTTTATTTTCTGCATTTATTACAGCAGTAATTGGATTCACAAAGCTTATTAATGATAAAGAAAGTAAAGTTTCTGAATTTAGGCAGGAGTGGACAAATACGATTAGGCATACTTTAGCAGAGTTGGTTTCATGTTTTCGAGTTTTTTTTGAGCTCGCTGAGAAATCATGTCAAAGAGCTGCGTTATGCGAGACAGTGAGCACTGAATTATCAAGTATGAAACATGACTCAGTTGAATATAAAATTAAAAATGAAGCATTGCTTCATAATAAAGTTATGCTTGAGAAGTTTGGTGAGGAGATAATTGAAACAAAAAGAAATATTCATAAAAATGTTGCTTTGACTTTGCTGCACTTTAAGCCAAACGATTCTGATTTTCTGCATATTGAAGGGAAGATTAATGCAATTTTAAGTATTATTTCTGATTTTAAAAATAAATCAGATAAAGAAGATAAAGATGAAAGACTAAAAAAAATTATTTCAAAGGGAAATGAAGCGGAGACGCTTTGCAGAGACATATTGTCACTGTCAAGACATGTTATGAAATATGAATGGGAAAGAATAAAAGGAGGCGAGGAGAACTATAAGAAAACAAAAAAAATATTCAAAAATGGATCTCTAATGATTTCACTAGCCATGGCTATTCTCTTTTTGCTTCTCACCATATCGCGGTATAGTCATTATTTAGCAGAAGAAATGAGCAATAAACCTGCCTCACAAACATATTCAATAACCTCTGAATCATCATCCAGCAATGAGGGGCTGGAGAAATCAAATAAATGGAATTCTATTGAAGATTCAATTTCGCCATCTGATAAAAAGATTGAAGATGCTGCTGCGGAACAAAAAAAGTAATTTTTTACAAGCGGCTGCGGTAGAAAGTTCGTGAAGATGAACATTCCATTGTCTTTTTATATTTGAGAAAATTAATTGCTCCGAATGGCCATTATTGGCCGTTCGCCGACCTTCGGCGGCTTGCTTCGCGAAGCGCGCCCTACAAACCCCCGAGCCTGGCTCGGGGGTTTTCTTCACGTAGATTCAATTAAATTTCCACTAGTTACCAAATACAACGCTGTTTTTATTGGCAGCGTTTCAGTTGCAGCAAGTAGTTTTTGGTAACGTAGTAATTGTGCTTGGTAGGTCTCCATTTCCCGCGCAACAAAGTCTTCCATGCTTTGGCCTACTTCTGGCTCACTGCTTTTGTAATCCACAATCCAGCGAACTCCATCGGCGATAAAAGTGCGGTCGATAATGTGTTCGCGCACATCCTGCTTGTCCTTCTGCATGAGCGATAATTCGCAGGCGCTTTGGTTGTGGTCGCTGTTTAGTAGCCAACGGCCTTTTTCGCTGTTGAGTGTTGTGATGATTGCATTGGCGATTTTTTGCAATGCGCGATTGAGATTGTCGCCACTCCAGCCGAGTTGTTGGAGTTGGATTTTCCAAAAGTTGTGTTGTTGTTTGATAAAAAGATCAGCACTGATGTAGTCGCGATTAGTGACCAGTTTGTTTTCTACAATCGCTTGCAATGCATTGTGGATCACTGTGCCGGTGTGGCGGGCGAGGCGGGCGCTGGTTGTTTCGACTTCGGGAATGTTGAGTGGGTTGTCGTCTTCACTCATGCTGAATTCGTGGCCGCGATATTCTTTCAGTAGGGTGACGTCGGCTAATGCTGGTGATTGCCAGTGTGCTGGTAAACGCAAGATATGTTGCAAACCCGGTTTAGTGTTTTCTGCGGCGTAGGAATCGCTGCGGTTGATGGCGTTATTGCTGCGCACAATAATAGCGTCGTCTTTTACAAAAGGCCAAATGCTGTGCAGCAGCGATACTTTTGCGGGCGCAACTAATTCATCTTCTTTGGTGTTGATGCAAGCGAGCAGGTGTAATCGTTTAATCGCGCGGGTACAGCCAACGTATAACAGGCGCGTTGACTCAAAGGCTTGTTGTTTATCCGCTTCGCGGCGCATAAAGGTGTAGAGGCCGTCTTCTTCTTTGCCGGTAGCAGCGAGAGAGCCGAGCAGCAATTGTTTTTCGCCGTGATGGTTGATGCGTTCTTGCCAGAGTAATAATTGTTTGTCGTCTTTGCGTGCGCTGCGATCCAAACCGGGAATAATCACCGTATCAAATTCCAAACCTTTAGATTTGTGGATGGTCATGACTTGTAGTTTGGGATCGGCATCGGCACGCGGTGCGGCAAATAAACGTTCGATGGCATTGTTGAATGCTTGCCAATCGCGAATGCTGCCGCCTTGTTGGTGTTTGTCGAGTAGCGCAAAAAAGCTATTGATGTTGTCGCGGTCGTTTGCATCCAACAAAGTTGCAGGGCCACCTAATGCAAACCAAATTCCTTCAATCCATTGGCGCAGTGGTTTGCGATAGCGCTCTTGTAATGCGTGCTGGAGAATCGGCACAACGCGTGCGAGGATTGTCTTTCCTGTTTCACTCAAGCCACCAATCTGTTCATGCAACTCAAGTTGCGGCCAGAGCACTGCAAATGCGGTTTCATTCACTCGTGGATTTTGCTCAGCGAGATTTGCGGTGGTGATGATGTGCAGATCGCTATTATCCAAACCACACCAGGGCGCGCGCAGCACGGACAACCAAGCGATACGGTCGGCCGGATTTAACAGCGCGCGGGTGAGCGAGAGTAAATCCATAATTGCCATGCGGCTGGCGAGGCGATCAATTTCAGTGGCTTGATAGTGCAAACCCGCAGCGGTGAGCGCCGGTAAAATGCGCGCAAGGTGATTGCGCGTGCGCACCAGAATTGCAACGCTGCCAGTGGGGTTGTCGTAGCGCGCTTGTTGTACCAGCTCGACGACTTTTTCTGCTTCTTGTTCTTGGGCGTTTAAACGGGATGGAACTTCGTCGTCGCCATCGTCATTTTTTTCAGCGCTATTGTCCGCCCCATTTTTTTCCGCGCTATATTTTTCCGTGGAATAAGTACATGCGTAAAAATTAACGGCATCGCCATCAATCGCTAGTTTAAAGGCAACTGATGGCGAATAGCTTACTGCGCCGCGACTTATATCATCTTGGATCGGAAACGCGTTTTGGAAAATTGTATTAACCCAATTTACTACACCGGCTTGCGAGCGGAAGTTCACCCGCAAATCCAACGCCGTTAAATCGACTGAACCTATACCTTGTTGGCGTGCATCCAAAAACAAACCCACGTTGGCATTGCGGAAGCCGTAACAGGATTGCATACCGTCGCCCACAATAAATAGTGTGCGACCATCGCCCGCTTGCCAACCGCTGGTAAGTTTTCGCAACAGCTCCAGCTGCGGGCTGGCGGTGTCCTGGAATTCATCGACGAGAATATGGCGGATGCGATAATCCAGTTGCAGCGCCAGATCTGTCGGTGAATCTTCATCACCTAATGCCAATAGCGCTGCTTGGCTAATTGCTGAGTAGTCAGTGGCACTTTGTTGCTTAAACACAATAGTTAATTGTGCCACCAGTATTGGCATAATGCTGGTCAGACTATCAAGTAACTGCCATTGGTGGTCGGCGTAGTTGGGTGATGGAAGCGAACGGAGTTCTTGCAGTAATTGTTCTGCTTCCGGTACTGTGTCGGTAATTGCCGCGATTAATTCACTGAAACGATTTTTTAGTTCAGCGTTTTCTTTTCCGGCGGGAAAACCTTCGGCCTTTGTTAGTCGTGCGCGCCAGGTTCCGCCATTAGTTAAAAGCAGATCGGCGATGGCTAGCCAATGGTTAAGTGATTCGGGTTCGGCCTCGGGCAGGGCATTGATGCCAAGTAATTCGTGAATGCGATTTTTGCGATCACCTTCATCTTGTAAATTGGTTGCGGCGCGGTCGGCAATGCTGCATAACTCGCTGCTGTGAATCATCAATGCAGCTTCAATCAAATCCAAATGTTCGCAAACGACATCGCGCAACACCTGTTCAAGATAAGCACGAGCGTCTTCATGGCGTGCTTGCAATAACACTCCTAGCCATTGTTCGCGTTTGGCGAGCAAGCTGATTAATAAACTCTCTACTGCTTGCAAGTTATTATCCAAATGGCGCAGCAATCGGGTTAAATCATCGCGCAGCGGCGTTTCTTTTTCGAGCAAATTAAATAATTCGCGTACCGCTAAACGATAGGCTTGTTCAGCGTCTTCCAGCGTATCCGGTTGCGCGCCTATACCACTGGCAAGCGGTAACTGTTTGGTGATGGAGCGGCATAAGCTATCGATAGTTTGCACGCGTAAGCGCTGCGGGCTTTGCAATAGATTCCACTGCAATTCACGGTCCCGCTGCAGTACACGCTGTGCAAGTTGCCAGGTGCGTTGTGCGTGCGGATCTTGCGGTTCGGGTTGATCGGCTGCTTGCCATAGTGCATGCATAATCCGGTCTTGCATTTCACCAGCGGCTTTGCGGGTAAAGGTAATCGCCAATACTTCTTCCGGTTCATCGCAATACGCGAGCAGGGTTAATACACGCTGTGTTAGCAAGCNNCCAAGCCGGTTTTTCCGGAACCGGCGGGGGCAGATACTGCAAATGAGGTTTGTGGGTCGAGCGCGTCAAAACGGACTTGTTGGTCGATAGGCTGAGTAACAATTAATTCGGACATTACACAGCTCCCTGGATGCGGCGAATAAATGCATCGAGCGCATCTTTTTCTTGCAAACGATTGAGTGGGAGCAGATCTTCCGCGTATTGTGCAGTGGTAGGGTTTTTCATATCGACGCGTACATCGCCCTGAATAAAATCAGCAGCTAATTGTTGTAAGACCATTTGCCATTCTTGTAGTTGTTGTTCCCACGGCTGTTTGTTGGGATAAATTCCATCGTGATACATATTCAGTTCGCCGGTGCCGATCCACTTCATTGCCTTGGCATTAATCTGTGCGAAGGCGATGGCCGCAACTTGATTGGTTGCGGTTACGGCATAGAGCGGTAATTGTGGCTCATCCATGCGCTCGCCTTGCCAGCTTTGTAATTTCGGTTGGCCGGTTTTGTAATCAATCAAGAGTAAATCGCCGTTAGCTAACTGATCGATACGGTCAATACGTAAACGTAATGGCAGGCCGGTAAATTCAACCTGAACTTCCTCTTCTATCGCGACTACGGTAAAGGCAGGGCGCGTTTTTTCTTGCGCGAGCCATTCCGATATTAATTGTGCAAGCCGTTCTTGTTCGAGCTGCGCATAAAAAACGCCTATGCTGGTGCCGCGTTTTTGTTTGAGTGAATCCACCACGGTTTGTGTGGTGGTGTTGATCAATGTTGACAATGCCGTTTCATCTAACGCGAGCAAGCTTTGCTGGTCGTTGAGTTGTTTCCAAATAATCGCCAGTGCATCGTGCAATAAATTACCGCGTTCAATCGCCGAGAAACCCGCAACCGGGTCGTCAATACGCGTCGCACCCAAGCGCAAGCGCGCAAAGGCATTAAAGGGGCAGGCGGCTTGTTCTTTAAATAAACTGGCGCCGCCGCGCACTGGTTCATGGGCAATTAATAACGGCGGTGCTTGTGTGGTAGGCACTATTTCCAGGTTGCTGTTCGCCGCGAGTGTTTGATAATTCTGTGCGCTAATACTTTCATTGTTAGTAATTAAAGTATCGATAGCGGTTAGCGGTAAATGGCGAATTAATGCACTCGGGCTGAGTTCGCTCTCGTCATCGCTATGTGCCGAGCTGAATATAACTAGCGGAGCACATTGACGATAGTGCTCGGTGAGCGCGCGTGCAAATTGCAATTCCCGCTCGGCGCTCGCATGCGGCATTTTTTGTGTGCGTTGCAAACTGCTGGGTAGCAATGGATTAGGTGCAGGCACCGGCGGCCATTGGCGATGGTGTAAGCCCATCACCCAGCAGTGGCTAAATTGCAAACCGGCGCCTTCGAGTGCGCCAAGAATTTGGATTGGTGAATTGGGTGTCTGCGCCTGAAAGGGCGTTTTTCCAGCGATGCTGCGCAATTGTTGGATTGCACTCGGGTAATTAAATTGAATGCCGGTACCGTCCAGTTGCAGAAAGTTTTCCAATACTTGGTTCCACAGGGTTAGTTGTTGGTATTCCTGGCTATCCAAACGCCGTGTGCCCGGCCAGCCGAGTAATTGCAAATGTTGTTGGAAAAAATCACACCAATATTCCGCGGTGTGATTACCAAAACTCTGGCGACGATAATTTTCCAATTGCACCAAACGTGTAATCAAATTGCTATCGCTTTCGGCGATACCTAATTTGCTGGTGAGTTTTTGGCAGTGATAGCGCAAGTCGCTCAGGCTGATGGTAAATTTTCCCAGTTTGCGCAGGGTTTGGATCAAGTGCGTGCGCAAGACTAATTCTTTATCGGCATCGCCAAAAAAGGGAGAGAGCAATAAATTGCAAATTGCTTCCAGATCCCACGACGATTTTTGCAGCTCCAATAAATCCAACGTGGCGACAATGATGGGTGTGGCGCCCAGCGGTGTACCGGCAGAAAAGTTAAGGGGCAGCGTGTAGCGCGGGCGATCGGGTAGGGCAGCGAGTGGTTCAAATACCTCGACAAAAATTCGCTCGACTTGATCGCGGCATTGACCGAGGTTCGGCACGATAATGCCAATCATCGCCGCAGGATTGTGTTCCAGCTGGATTTTGCTCCAGAGTGCGGCTGCGCGAATTTCCGCTTCACTATTTTGTGTTTCGGTGCGGATCAACTGTGTTTGTTGATTATCCAATTTGATGTTGTGCAATTTGTGGCAGG
>DQHS01000118.1 GCA_003524365.1 Cellvibrio sp.
CGACGAATAACTCTGTTCGCAAGAGCGACGAATAATTCAGCGCTTCCTAGGGTTTAATATTATCGCCGGGGATGACCTGAACCGTTCTGAGTGGCTCCAATACTTTTTCATACTCCAGTTGCCATCCTATTGAGGCGCAGAGTTGTTGAATCATAAATTCCACTTGTTTTTGCGCGATTTCTGGCAGCTCGCTCGCTTGGGCTTTGTCCTGCATCAGCTTTTTGGCTTCGACGAGAATTGCGGTGTAATCCTCGTTGTCGAATTTATTGAGGATGCCCTGGTTGATGTCGTAGAACTTGTAGTCGGTATCGATGGAGATAATTTCCGGGTCGGCAAAGTGTTCAATCACCAGCGTGCGAGTGTTGTGATCGCGGCGAAAACGCATTTTGGCAAAATCGTAGCCCACTGAAACTTTCGCTTTGGCGACGACCAATGCTTTGCTGTTGGTTTTAAAAATGCCAAAGAAATCTTTTTTGGTGTTGTGGTCGTATATCTCGGTGAAATAACCTTCGGTCAATACGACTTTGAAGACCTTCTCGATCCGCTCAAGTAAAACGAAGGATTCGGTGGCGACATCCTGGTTGGGTGCTTTGAATTTTTTGGCGTAGTACCAGTTAAAGATTTGCCAGGCAGCTATACCGCCAAGCGCCATCGCGAGAATAAAAACGAGCACATCCATCGTGGAATCCTTACTGGGTCAAAAGTAACAATCGTGCGGCTAAGCAGATAAAAGTGCGGTCAGCTTAAACGGGCTTGGCACCAAAGTCTATTTGCCGCAGGCCGCACTTGATGGGGTAGAATACAACCCCGTTAACGGCACTGCCCGACGAGATTCCATGCCTGACTTTACTGCCGCCATTCCAGGCTTTGCTACTGAAGAGCCCCGCATTGTTCCGCTTGTTTATCAACCAGATTCCGCACACTGGTTCGCCGCTGTACGCCATTTACCCAACGCCATCTGGTTAGATTCCGGTCACCCCGGCAGCAGTTATGGCCGCTTCGATATTATCGCCGCTGCACCTCAGTGCCTGCTGGAAACGCGCGAAGCGAATACATCTATTCACTATTGCGATGGGCGAACTGAAGAGTCCGCACAAGATCCGTTTTATCTGCTTAAGCAATTACTCCCCGTCAATCAACTATTCGAACACGCAAATTGCCATCTGCCATTTATCGGCGGCGCACTCGGTTATTTTGGTTACGACCTTGGGCGCCGTTTGGAAGCCATGCCGAATCTGGCGCTGGATGATATAGCGCTGCCGGAGATGTCGGTCGGTATCTATCCTTGGGCGATTGTGCAGGATCACAGCCTCCAACAGAGCTGGTTGGTGATCAATGAAAGCCTCAGCCAAAAGATTGGCGGGGCTTATAACTTTTTGGAAATCGAGCATCTGTGCGCCGCGCAGGCCAAAAACCCGCTGTTCCACGACTTAAAGCAAGCTCTTAAGAGTGACGATAAATCGTTTAAAATCAGTGACTTCAAGAGCAATCTTAATGTAAGCAATTACCGCAGTGCGCTGGCAAAAATTCAGGATTACATCCGTGCAGGTGATTGTTATCAGGTGAATTTTGCGCAGCGTTTCAGTGCGGAATTCAGTGGTGACCCGCTTATCGCTTATCGAGTATTGCGCGACGCACTGCCCTCGCCCTTCTCTGGTTTTATGCAATTGGAGACTGGAGCGGTGCTCAGTTTATCGCCCGAACGGTTTATTCAAGTGCGCGGTAGTGAGGTGGAAACCAAACCAATTAAAGGTACGATCAAGCGTGGAATCACACCTCAAGAAGATGCAGCCAACGCCGAATGGCTGCAAAACAGCCTGAAGAATCGCGCCGAGAATGTGATGATTGTGGATTTGTTGCGCAATGACTTAAGTAAACATTGCGCCCATGTGCGCGTACCCAAACTCTGTGAACTGCAGACTTTTGCCAATGTCCATCATTTGGTCAGTACTGTGACGGGCGAGTTGAACGCGAACGCGAGTGCAATTGATGTGCTGCGCGACGCCTTCCCCGGTGGCAGTATTACCGGCGCGCCGAAAATCCGCGCGATGGAAATTATTGAAGAATTGGAACCCACTCGTCGCTCACTTTACTGCGGCAGCTTGGGTTACATCAGCGCTGATGGCCAAATGGATACCAGCATCGCAATCCGTACACTGGTATGCGATGGCGATAAAATTCACTGCTGGGGTGGTGGTGGCATAATCGCCGATTCAGAAACTGATCAGGAATACCGCGAGTCTATCGCCAAAGTAAAAGTATTGATGGATACGCTTGAGCGGGAATTTATAGCTGATTAATAGACTTCACCCACCTGGTTGGCGCCCTGCATCATCGACTGTATTTCGTGTTCCTCCAGAGCCACTAGTTGCTTAAGCAGTTCTGTCATTGCGGGAATAGGCGCTTTAGCGAGAAGGGTTTTGTAAAGGTCAATGATTTGCGAGTGATGAAAAGTGACGTATTCAAGCAATTCGTCTGGCGTCAATTCCGCTAAAGGTCTGTCGTTGAGGCTGTGCTGGATAACGGGTTTCTTTTCAAAGTGCTCTCTACACCAGGTGTTAAGCGCATGGGTATCGCCCTGCTGTTTAAAGTTCGTGATGAGGTGTGCCAATTTTTCTTCGTGTTTTGCCAGATAATCCAACAACATTGAGGATCGCTCGTTGGTTGTCTGCTCGCTGCACCGTACCATGCAGTCATGCAAATCGGAGTGAAATTTAGATGTCCAATCCAACGCGTCGCGTAAGGTTTCTGTGTGCATTTTGTGCCCCTTGATCAAATTATTCGGTGTGAGATATACGCTATCAATATTCTGGCCGCAGTAGACTACATTCTATAATGGCTGTATTAATTACTGTTTTAGTCAATTGGTCTGTTCGACAACCAACATTACTCGATGGACCCGAATTCATACGTTCAATCATTTATCTGGAAAGAGAAATAAAATGCTGATTCAAAACCATCAGGTAGACTTACCAACTCCCACCGGCATCATGCGTTGNNGCGATTATTCTCTACTCCGAAATTTTCCAACAAACGTCCCCCATTCGTCGCAGCGCGCAAATTATGGCAGGCCATGGTTTTATCGTCATTGTTCCGGAAGTTTTCCACGAATTAAATCCGATTGGCACTGTGCTGGGTTATGACGATGCGGGTCGCGATAAAGGTAATGCCGACAAAGTCGCAAAAACATTGGAAGCACACGATACCGATACGCAAGCGATGATCGATTATGCACAAACCCTCGCGTACTACTCCGGCAAAATCGGCGCTATGGGTTTTTGTTTAGGCGGTGGATTGGCGTATCGCGCGGCGATTCATCCTGCCATCAGCGCAACAAGCTGTTTTTACGCTACCGATATCCACTCGGGTTTAACACCATCAAAACCCGGCAATGAAAGTTTGACTCGCACTGGCGAGATCAAAGGCGAATTGCAAATGATTTGGGGTAAACAAGATCCGCATATTCCGCCAGAAGGCCGCACAAAAGTGTATGCCAATCTGGTTGCATGCAATGTCAATTTTACCTGGCACGAAGTGAATGGCGTACACGCGTTTATGCGCGATGAAGGCGACCGCTACGATGCCGAATTGCAATTGTGGGGCTATCAAACTGCATTGGGCATGTTTAAGCGTGCACTCTACTAATCCATTCTGAATCAAAAAACTCAAGGAAATCGCAATGAAAAAAATGACCGCAATTGCATTGGGTATTTCTCTCGCACTGGGGGTTAGCTCTTGCAGCAATAACAACTCACCAAAAAAAGACACATCAACAACACAAGCCAGTGTTGCGCTTGGTTCAGGTATTGATCTTGCCAGCATGGACACTTCTGTTGCACCGCAGCAGGATTTTTTCCGCTATGTAAATGGCAAGTGGCTAGACAACACGCAAATCCCCGCTGATAAAGCGCGCTGGGGCAGCTTTGATGCATTAGCCGAAAATGCCGAAAATGATGTGCGAGCGTTAATTCAGGAGCTGGCAGCAACTGAACAGATAGCCGGATCTGACGAGCAAAAAATTGCGGATTTGTATAAATCGTTTCTCGATGAAGCCTTAGTCGAGCAATTAGGTTTAGCTCCACTTGAAACCAATCTGGCGCAAATCGATAAACTTAAATCCCACGCGGATTTGGCTGTGCTTTGGGGTGAGTGGCAAGCCTACGGTATTGGCATTCCGCTTGAACTGTACATTGATCAGGATGATAAACAATCCGATCAATATATTACCGGCGCTTACCAATCTGGCCTGGGCCTGCCCGACCGCGAATACTATTTAAAAACCGATGCAGTTTCGGTTGAATTGTTAGCGAAATATCAGGCGTATATCGCTAACGTTTTAGGGTTGGCCGGAATACCTAAACCGGAAAAAGCCGCTGCCGATATAGTCGCGCTGGAGAAAAAAATCGCCAACCTGCATTGGACGCGTGTACAAAACCGCGACCGCACGGCCACCTACAATAAAATGACCTTGGCTGAACTGAATAAACAAGCGCCCGGCTTAAACTGGAACGCTTTTTTTGCCGCTGCACAATTGGGTAATATCGATGCTGTGGTAATCAATCAACCCACCTATGTGAGTGCCTTCGCCAAACTACAAGCGCAAATTCCCGTTGCGCAATGGCAACAGTATTTGAAATTTCATTTGATCAATAACGACGCAGGAAATTTAAGCAAAGCGTTTGTCGATGCCAATTTTGATTTTTATGGCAAGACATTAAGCGGGGTGCAAGAGCAGCGCACCCGCGAAAAACGCGCGGCGAAGTTGGCCGATACCCAATTGGGTTTTCTGGTTGGCAAAAAATATGTCGATAAACATTTCAAGCCAGAAGCCAAAGCGCGCATGGATCAGTTGATTGAAAACCTGCGCGCTGCCTATGGCCAGTCAATTGATGAACTGACATGGATGAGCCCGGAAACCAAAACACAAGCGCGCGCGAAGCTCGCGAAATTCAACACCAAAATTGGCTATCCGGATAAATGGCGCGACTACGAGTGCATTAGCATCAATGCAAAAGAATTAATCGGCAATTTGCGCCGCGCGGCAAAATGCGAACACGAACGCGCCGTTGCCAAGCTGGGTAAACCCGTTGATCGCACTGAATGGGGCATGACACCGCACACTGTAAACGCCTATTACAACNNAAATGGTGAATGCTTATTACAACCCGAGCATGAATGAAATTGTGTTTCCTGCGGCAATTTTGCAACCGCCGTTCTTTAATGTTGAAGCCGATGATGCGGTCAACTACGGTGGAATTGGTGCAGTCATCGGCCACGAATTTACCCACGGTTTTGATGATCAAGGCCGCCACTCTGACGGTGATGGCAATCTACGCGATTGGTGGACAGAGCAAGACGCTGCGCAATTTAAATCCCGCGCGCAATTAATGGTCGACCAATACAGTGCTTACAATCCAATTGGTGATTTACATCTGCAAGGCGCATTAGGTTTAGGTGAAAACATTGCCGACCTGGGTGGCGTTACCCTCGCCTACAGAGCATATAAAAATTCGCAAGCAGGTAAATCCGGCAAAACTATCGATGGCTTTACTCCCGAACAGCGCTTCTTTATGGGCTGGGCGCAGGTGTGGCGAATCAAGTACCGCGATGAAGCTTTGCGTCGCCAAGTCATTAACGGCCCACATTCACCTGGTATGTATCGCGTTCTCGGACCACTGTCGAATATGCCGGAGTTTTATAAGGTGTATGACGTGAAAGCCGGTGATGGGATGTATCGTGAGGAGAAAGTGCGGGTGAAGATTTGGTAGAAACCCGGGAGGATTTTTACCTGACAGTTCATACCAATAACAGTCCATACCAATAACAGTCCATACCAATAGAGGGCCAAACCATTGGCCCTTTTTTATAGGGTCATTTTGCTTGCAGGCATGACACTTTTTTAGTTATTCAGGAGCGCCACTCGTGTTTTGCGCCTGATTAGCGTAGGTTGCCCCGTGCTTTTCAAGGTATTCGCGGATCAACTGACGCACCACTTGGGATGGAGTCACATCTTGGCTCTCACAAAGCTGCTCGAAGGCATTCTTCTTGGTGGGGTCAATCAGCACCGTAAGGCGCGCCGTTTTCTGTTCCATATCGTCTCTCCTCATCAAAGCCTGTCGTTAGCCCCTACAGGACACACACGACACCAAAATTATAACAAAGTTATAATGTTATTAGCATAGTATGTTAATGGAAGCTATACTAGCCCAGCCAGAGCCCATTCAGATGGGCATATATCACACACTCTCCATTCGAAGTATCTTTTGCTCGCCTCCTTGGTGCCCCTAACGCTTTTGCCATCGTCTTTTACCTGTTTTTTACTGAGCTCTACTACCCATGAAAACATCTGAAGACCTATCACCGCGTAATTGAATTGATTTTTGAAACTAGTCTCATGGCAACAATTATTACTGTTATCGACAGGTTATAAAATGTTAACTACTGAACAAATTCTCAACTTTAAAAAAAATGGCTATGTGGTATTGCCCGGTTTTTCCGAGCAAACCTTTTGCGAAGCGGTGATTGCTATTGCCGAGCAATCCATCGATAAGCTCATCATGCCGATAGAATATGAAGCGGACACTCACTATCCGGGTGCGCCACTATCACGCGCGGCAGAGGGTGGCTCAACAGCACGGCGGTTATTGGGGGCCGCCGCACGCCATCCGCTTTTAGCGGATTGGGCAACCAGTGATTCATTGCGCGGGATTTTATTTCAATTGCTGGGGCGCAGTGTTTATTTGTCCCAAGCGCATCACAATTGCATCATGACCAAACAACCAAAATATTCCAGCACAACGGGCTGGCATCGCGACAACCGTTACTGGAGTTTTGAGCGCGAGGATTTAGTATCGGCTTGGCTGGCATTGGGCGATGAAACACCAGAGAATGGTTGCCTCTGGGTAGTACCAAATTCACAGCGCTGGGAAATTGAACCGCATCAACTCGATAACAATCAATTTCTTAATATGGACTCGGCCAAGAATAAAGATTTATTAGCGCGCGCAACGCCCGTCGCACTTAATCAGGGTGATTTATTATTATTTCACAGCAATCTTTTTCATGCGGCCGGGCGCAACACTACGGATAAAACCAAATTCTCGTTGGTGTTTACTTATCATGCTGGTGATAATCCACCTATACGCGGCAGCCGCTCCGCATTAAAAGAGGGAATTCCGCTCGTCTGACTTTTGATATCGAAACCGAACTATTATCAACCTCCCCAAACCAAACCGATAAGGGGCAGTTGATCACAAAAAAGATCGCGACAACGGATTGTCGCCTCAGCCATCTCATAAAGTCTCCTCGATAAAAACAATACTCTTTCGTGATAATTTCGTGATGATTGCAAGCGCTCGTGAGCGCACTCTTCCTGGGTCAATAACACCACAGGAGCCACATCATGAAAAAGAATCTTTTCGCAAGTTTGATAGCACTTTCCACCCTTCCCCTGCTAGCCACAACTCAGACACTCGCCGCTGATTACAGTGTAAAAATAGAAAACCTGACCCACAGTAGCTACTTCGGGCCGCTGCTGGTATCGGCACATCCGGCTGGTTCAGTACTCTTTACTAGCGGCATGCCTGCCTCTGTGAATTTGCAAAAAATGGCAGAAGGCGGCGACATCAGTGGCCTTGAAACTGACTTGATGGCAGCAGGTGCAAATAATGTGGTCAATCCAGCTGCGGGATTATTAATGCCGGGCAAACACACCACCGCGAACTTGGAAAACCCGGCTGCAACTAACACCCAGTTATCGATAATNNCTATCGATAGCGGCGATGTTGGTGCCGTCAAATGATGCGTTTGTAACCTTGAATAACCTTGCGCTCCCAACAATGCCCGGAACCTACACCTATTTACTCAATGCCTATGATGCGGGCACCGAAGCTAACGATGAAATTCGCGGTAGTGGTGCGATGGGTATGCCCGGAATGCCGCTCGCACCACCACTTGAGACACTGGTCGGAACGGGCGGTACTGGAATTAACACCACCGCCGAAGGCTTTGTGCATATTCACCGCGGGGTCTTGGGCGATCACAACATCACAGGCGGGATGAGCGATATCAATGCTGCCAGTCAACGTTGGTTGAATCCAGTCGCTCGCGTCACTCTCATCGTCCAATAAGGAGCGCTGTCATGAAACATCAATTAATTGGTTTCAGTTGTATCGCCCTCATGCTCGGTGGTTGTGGAGGCAGTGATTCAAAACCAAAACCCGGATCGTCAAGCGCTATGGCGATGAGCAGCATGATGGTTGCCAGTAGCAGCACAGCAGTAATGAGCAGTAGCTCGGCGATGACAAGTAGTGAAATGGCCAGCAGTGAAATGGCAAGCTCCAGCATGGCTGCTATGACCGAACGGAAATACTCGGTAACAGTGACCAACCTTACTGCTGGCCAACCTTTTTCACCACTCGCTTATAGCGTTCACTATTCTGGATTTAGCCCATTCACCATAGGTATGCCGGCAACAGGCGGCATCGAAAAAATAGCCGAATCCGGTGCAACCGATGACTATATAAATGAGGCAATGGCAAACCCCGACGTCATATTAGTTGACCACGCCATGGGGTTAACCCTACCGGGCGAATCAAAAACAGTGAGCCTGAATGTAAGTGTTGAAATGGCTAACGCTGACCAACTACTTTTTAGTTTGGTCAATATGTTGGGTAATACCAACGATGCTTTTGCAGGAGTGAATAGTGTTGCAATTGGCAAGCTTGCTGTTGGCGAAAACCTCACGCTGAATGCACTCAGCTATGACGCGGGCACTGAAATGAATACCGAATCCCAGGCTACCATTCCCGGCCCTGCTGGCGGTGGAGAAGGTTTCAATGCAGTGCGGGACGATATAGCTGACCAAGTTACTATGCACCCGGGAGCAGTTACCCAGGACGATGGAAAAATGGATTCAACACTGACGCAAGTGCATCGCTGGGACAATCCTACTGCACGCATTACCATTACTCGTTTAGCGCCTTAAACGAGCCGCTTACCTGAAGTTATTACTTGAATCCGCGGGTTAATAGCTTCAGATTTTTTATTTTTTTAACATCAGTGAAACAAACACCTGGTTCACGCATCTCTATCAAAATGTTCGTACAGCACAACGACAATAATTGAATGCAAATCAGAGGATTGATTATGTTCGCCTCCAAGGTCACTGCACTGCACCCTACTTTTACACGCCGATTTTTAGTGGTGGAAGATGAAACCGATCTGGGAAATTTGATCAAATTATATTTGCAGGATTTTCATGCCGAGATTGTAGTAGTCGAGCGCGGCGACCTCGGTCTTCAAAAAGCATTAAATGAACGCTGGGATCTAATGATTCTCGATTTACGTTTACCGGGCATGGATGGCTTGGAGGTGTGCCGCGCGATGCGCAGCAAAGGCGTAGAGTTGCCGCTCATTATGCTAACCGCACGCTCGACGGAATTGGATCGCGTGCTCGGGTTGGAGTTGGGCGCTGATGACTACTTAACGAAACCCTTCAGTTCATTGGAATTAGCCGCGCGCGTACGCGCATTGCTGCGTCGTAGCAGCCGACTACAACAAGCAGACACACAAGAACCTGAGACTATCAAGATCAAAGAATTATTACTCGATAAACTACAGCATCGCGTACTGCTTAATAATCTCGATGTTGAATTAACCGCGCGCGAATTTGACTTGCTGTGGTTTTTCGCCAGCCATCCTGGCCGCGTATTTAATCGCAGCGAATTATTAGACAAGGTGTGGGGATATGGGCACGAGGGTTATGAGCACACAGTCAACAGCCACATCAATCGCCTGCGCGCCAAAATAGAACGCAATCCATCGGCACCGGAATATTTACTCACGGTATGGGGCGTAGGCTACAAATTTTGCGAGCATCAACCCTCATGAATCGTTTAGCCCCCGGTTTATTTTCTAATTTATGCACACGCCTTGCTTTGGCATTTGTCGCGTTATTTTTTGTATTAGGTATCGCATTTTTAGCGCTCACCAATTGGAGTAATAACCGCTACTATCAAGAGGTTACGCAAAACCTGAATCAAAGTTTGGCGATGTATATTGTGCAGCGTGCACCCTTAATTCAGGCGGGTGTCGTCAATAAAACAGCGATGACGGAATTGGCCACACTGGTGATGACCGTCAACCCCATAGTGGAAGTCTATTTGCTCGATCCGTCGGGCAAAGTCCTCACACACACGCTGCCACCCGACACATCTATTCGCCCGGAAATTTCCATTCAACCGCTGCAGGATTGGCTCAACAAATCGCAGCCATTTCCTATCCTTGGTGAAAATCCACGCGCAGGCCAAGGGGAGCGGACATTTTCTGTGTGGCCGGTGATGGACGATGAACAGCTGGCGGGTTATCTCTACGTCATTCTCGGCGGGCAAAATGTACAAAGCCTTAGTGACTCGCTGCATGGAAGTTATATTTTGAAACAAAGTTTCACCGGGCTGGCTGTCATCTTACTGTTTGCCATTATCAGCGCCCTATTGATTTTTGCGGTGCTCACTAACCCACTGCGAAAACTCGCCCGGCAAATGGATAATTTTCAGCAACAGGAATTACATTTACACACGTCCACCACCCAAGAGCCTATTGTTGGCACGCGCGATGAAATTGCCTATTTAAGTTCGGCTTTTGCCGCCATGCGCACGCGCATTCGTGAGCAAATGCAAAAATTGGAAGAGACGGATCGATTGCGGCGCGAACTTATCTCCAATGTGTCTCATGATCTGCGCACCCCNNCTCTTCCATGCAGGGCTATTTGGAAATGCTCACGCGCCCCGCCATTACGCTTGAAGAGCGCAAAACCTATATGGATATCGCCTTTAAACACTGCCGCCGCTTAACACAATTGGTAAAAGAATTATTTGAATTGAGTAAGTTAGACGCAGGGCGTGTAATGCCGGAACTGGAAAATTTTTCACTCGCGGAACTACTGCAGGATGTAGTACAAAAATATTCGTTGCCCGCACAACAGAAACAGATTTCATTGAGCGCCCCCAAAACTGATCAGCTATATATGGTCAACGCCGATATTGCCTTGATCGAGCGGGTACTGGAAAATCTGATCGACAATGCACTGCGCTATACCCCGGAAAATGGCAGCGTAGAATTAACACTGACACCTAAATCCAGTAGCGTAGAGATAGGAATACAAGACACGGGAATTGGCTTGGCAGAAGAAGATATCCCCCATATTTTTGAACGCTATTACTGCGCACAAAAAACCTCGGAGTTTCATCAACACAGCACCGGTTTAGGCTTGGCAATTGTAAAACGAATTTTAGAGCTACATGGCAGTGTGATCCAGGTAGAATCAAAACGGCACCAAGGAACACATTTTACGTTTCCTCTACCACTAGCTCGACCAAGCAACATACAATCAGAAAAAGCAGCTTGATAAATGTAATAACTGATATTCATTTTCACCGAAGATTTAAGGAGGCCATATGAAAATGTCACTTCAAACTTCCAATGAACTACTTTACTACATGGCAGTTGGGGCACTTATTGTTATTGCTATGAAAGGATTTGTTGGTTAACGCCTTATTTATCCGAACTGATTTGACTATTATCTTAAAATTTATTAGGTCAGTTTCAAAAAATAAAAAAGGCAGACGGTTAATCTGCCTTTTTAGAACATCGTCGTATTTAAAATCTATAAACTCAATTCACGATTACTCGCTTTGATAAATTCTTTCTTCAAATCTTCATAGGTGTGAACCGCAGGGAATTGCGGGAACTGGTCGATCACGTTTTGCGGCGCGTGGAACAGAATTCCTTGATCTGCTTCGCCCAGCATGGTGGTGTCGTTATAGGAATCACCAGCAGCAATTACGCGGTAATACAGAGTTTTAAGAGCCAAGACTGATTGGCGTTTTGGATCGCGTTGACGCAAGGTGTAACCCACCACCATACCGCGCTCATCCACATTCAAACGGTGGCACAACAGGGTTGGGAAACCGAGTTGACGCATCAGCGGTTGCGAGAATTCATAGAAAGTATCTGACAGGATAATGACTTGAAAACGCTCACGCAGCCAATCGACAAATTCTACCGCGCCATCGAGTGGTTTAAGTGTGGCGATTACGTCCTGGATCTCTTTCAGACCGAGTTTATGTTGCTCCAGAATGCGCAGGCGCTGCTTCATCAATACATCGTAATCGGGGATGTCGCGGGTGGTGGCTTTGAGTTCTTCAATGCCTGTTGCTTTGGCAAACTCAATCCAAATTTCGGGGACCAATACACCTTCCAAATCAAGACATGCTAATTCCACAACAACCTCCAAAACGGTTAATAAATAGACTAAAAAGCCCAAAAGAATGGCGGCAATCTACCCGTTTTAACCTGCTAAAGCAAACCCAAACAAGGCCGATTGCTTGGGCTGGGGTGCCCTCCTCTGGTATCCTGCGCGCTATACCTATTAAAGAATCACCGTGAGTAGCCGCCATGACCGACAACCTGATTAATACCATCGACCTGGATGCCAAATTCCAGCAGGAAAGCCCGCAAAAAATCATCAAGTACGCACTTAGCCAGTTTGACAATATCGCGATTTCTTTTAGCGGTGCGGAAGATGTAGCCCTGATCGAAATGGCTCGTAACTATCGTCCCGATGTACAAGTCTTTTGCCTCGACACCGGCCGCTTGCATGCGGAGACTTATCGTTTTATCGAAAAAGTACGCAAGCATTACGGCATTAAGATTGATGTGATATCACCGGACGGTGATGCCGTGCGCGCACTGGTACAAGAAAAAGGCTTGTTCAGTTTTTATGAAGATGATCACAAAGAATGCTGTGGCATTCGCAAGATCGAGCCGCTGCGCAAAAAATTGCTGACTGTGGATGCGTGGATTACCGGCCAGCGCAAGGACCAAAGCCCTACCCGCGCGGAAATTCCCGTCATTCATGACGATAAATTATTTGCGCGTCCCGGTGAAAAGCTCACCAAATTTAATCCGCTTTCGAATTGGTCATCCAAAGAAGTTTGGGATTACATCCGCATGTGCGAAGTGCCCTACAACGAATTGCACGAGCGCGGTTTTATTTCCATCGGCTGCGAGCCTTGCACACGCCCGGTTGCACCGGGGCANNCCTGGGTGTTTTTAAAAAAATCTCATGACTTTGAACAGCATCAATGCGTTTGAAATTCATCGCGAGCTTCTGATGGAAACCATACAGATAAGCGACAGTCGCATTCAGCACTACAATAAAATTTTCCAATTCGACGATATCAACCGGCTCCAATCTCACTCCATTGTTATCACCTGAACGCCGTAAGCGCATCACTGTGTCCACTGCGCTTTCTACTTCCGGCACCCAGTAAGATCTGATCCAATTATTACGCTGCTGCTCGCAGCTAACACAGCGCTCCACCAGTGCAGATAAGGTATGGTTTAAGGCCCCTAGCTCATACTCGCGGTGCAACTCCCGAACCAACTCACTCATACTGATTATCCTTTGTGGATAGGGTACCTGGTCGATCAGAATCGTCTTGCCTTGAGTGGCGGGTGACTTCATGCACGCCAAAATAAGACCATCAATGCCCTGCTCCAACGTCTTAAAAGAAACGACAATTTGCCCTAAAGCTTCATACAGGCGGGTTTTATTGGAAAGCTGCGACATACATCAATACCTCAGGTTGGAAAACCACCACAGGCATTGCGTCGCAATAGCCAGGGTGACAACACACTGGCATCTAAACACACACAACAATAAGAAGGAATAACAGGACATTACAGCGCGGGACCGACCCCGCGCGGCATTAAGAAAGTGGCCTACTTTTCGACGAACGCACGTTCGATAACATAATCGCCCGGGATACCAATGCGCGGCGATACTTGCAAGCCCGCGCCATCCAATAACACGCAGGTATCATCCAACATACCGGGACTACCGCAGAGCATCGCGCGATCCGTTTCCGGATTCAGTGGCGGCAAGCCAATATCAGCTAGCAACTTTCCACTGGCGAGCAAATCCGTTAAGCGCCCTTCATTTTCAAAGGCTTCGCGTGTGACTGTCGGGTAGTAAATTAATTTTTGCTTTACATCATCACCCAAAAATTCATTACTCGGCAATTCTTTGGTAATGAAGTCGCGATAGGCCAAGTCATCTACTTTTCGTACCCCGTGAACGAGAATAATTTTTTCAAATTTTTCGTAGGCTTCCGGGTCTTGAATCAGGCCGATAAAAGGGGCGAGGCCAGTGCCTGTCGCGAAAAAGTATAAATTTCTGCCCGGTTTTAAATCCGATAGCAGTAATGTTCCCGTTGGTTTACGTCCAACTAAAATATCGTCGCCCACTTTAATATTTTGCAAGCGCGATGTGAGTGGACCATTAGGTACCTTGATACTAAAAAATTCCAGATGTTCTGCATAATTGGGGCTGGCGATACTGTAGGCGCGCAGTAGCGGCTTTTCATTCACCTGCAAACCAATCATCACAAACTGACCATTCTCAAAACGGAATGATTCATCGCGCGTCGTGGTAAAACTAAATAAACTATCGTTCCAGTGAGTGACCGACAACACCTTTTGCGTATTAAATGCGCTCATCAAAATATCCTGTCAGTTAAGGCTGTTGTAGTGCTGTAGTTAATTCAGTGGCTAATTCAGGCAAGACGGTAAATAAATCCCCCACTAAACCATAATCAGCGTGTTTAAAAATAGGTGCATCCGGGTCGTGATTAATAGCCACAATAATTTTGCTGTCTTTAATGCCCGCAAGATGTTGCATTGCACCAGATATGCCTACGGCGATATATAACTCTGGCGCGATGATGGTGCCCGTCTGCCCTACCTGTAAGTCGTTCGCAGCAAATCCTGCATCAACACAGGCGCGGGTTGCACCTATTGCTGCATCTAACTGCACTGCGATAGGGTCCAGTAGCGCATTAAAGTCCTCACCCAAACTGCGACCACCGGCGATAACAACACGCGCCGAATTTAATTCAGGACGTTCCGAATGGGTAAGCTGCTCGCTAATCCATTGAGTGATTCCGCGCGCGGGCGGCACATCAATAGCAATTATTTGTGCATCACCACCTTGATCATTCGTGCGAGAAACAGTTGCGCGAAATGCAGTTGCGCGCACAGTGATAATTTGTACAGGTTCATGATTTTCGATTGTCGATTGTCGATAAAATATTGCCTGCGTAAGCGGGGCGCACATAGGTTGCAGGTGCGCGAATTTCAACAACATCGGTGATAGGCGCGATATCCAAACGCGCTGCAATACCTGGCACCACACTTTTACCAAACACACTGTGCGCACTGAGGATATGGGTGTATTGATTAGCGATACTCAGAATCAATTCTTGCACATCTTCCACCAGCGGATGTTGAAAGTGCCCTGCTTGTGCAGTCAATACACGGCGCACACCCGCTAATTGTTTTGCTTCTGCTGCTGCAGCTCCGGCATCATCGCCATACACCAGTAAATCGATTGGTAATTCCCAGACCGCAGCGGCGGTCATCGCTTGATAAGTAGACGGCTTTAATTGTGTACCATCGAGTTCCGCTAACACTAATACACTCATTGCAACACCTCCGCTTGACGCAATTTCGCCACCAGCTCCTGCACATTAGCCAATTGAATTGCGCCGGGTTTTAGTTGTGGTTCGCGCGCACTAATTGTTTTAAAGCGCACTGAAAGATCAACATCCAGTTCACTCGCCGCGACGGTTTCAATCGTTTTTTTCTTAGCCATCATCAAATTAGGCAACTTGATAAAACGCGGTTCATTCAAACGCAAATCTGATGTAACAACNNGAACAACCGCAGGTAATTTTAGCGCGACGGTTTGTGTTCCTTTATCCACTTCACGTGTCACTACAACTTGATCGCCATTGAGTTGAATTGCTGAAGCAAAAGTACCTACACCAACACCGAGCAATGCCGCGAGCATCTGTCCGGTCTGGCCGTAATCCTCACCGACCGCTTGTTTACCCAGAAATATGAGTTCTGGCTGCTCGCGTGCAACTATCGCCTTTAATAGCTTTGCTACCGCCAGCGGATGAAGTGCCGCATCGGTTTCGATCAAGAGTGTGCGATCAGCACCCAAGGCATAGGCGTGGCGCAAACTGTCTTTTGCGTCAGCACTGCCAATTGATACAGCAACTATCTCACTCACCAGCCCGCGCTCTTTTAGACGCACAGCCTCTTCCAGTGAGATCTCATCAAAGGGGTTGATCGCCTTTTTGACCTGGGCGAGTTCTACCAGCCCGGTTTCGGCGTTGATATTGGGTTTTACGTTGTAATCAATGGCATGTTTAACCGCGACTAGTACTTTCACTGCGAGCCTCCCCCAAAAGTCAGCAAATGCTTGTTGATGTCCATTCTATTTCGCGCTAGCATATTTGTTAAATTGATAATTCATATTTTATATATCTGAGAAATCGATATGAGATATACACTGCGCCAGCTCGAGATTTTTGTGGCCATTGCCCGTACGGGGAATGTATCGCGTGCAGCGGAAGTAGTTGCCCTCTCCCAATCCGCCGCCAGCACTGCCCTAGCGGAACTTGAGCGACAGTTTGATTGCCAGTTGTTTGACCGCAACGGCAAGCTGCTCAAGCTTAATGCGCTAGGTAAAACTCTCTTGCCCATCGCGAGTAGCTTGTTGACCCAAGCGGGAGAGATAGAGCAGCTATTAGCGGGAAAATCAGCTCTGGGCGACTTGAGTGTTGGCGCAACGCTCACCATCGGAAATTATCTGGCGATCATGATCATCAGTGAATTTATGCAAAATCATCTGGATTGCCATATCGCGCTGCAGGTAAAAAATACCCAAGCCATATTGCAGCAGGTTGCAGGTTATGAATTGGATTTGGGATTAATTGAGGGCAGTTGTCATCATCCGGAATTGCAGGCCGAGACTTGGATTGAAGATGAGCTAGTGGTGTTTTGCGCACCATCGCATCCGCTCGCCACTTTATCTGCAGTTACTGTGGATGAATTATTAGCGGCCACCTGGATTTTGCGTGAGCAGGGTTCCGGCACGCGCGAAACCTTTGATCAGGCATTGCGCCATCACTTACCGGAATTAAAAATTCGCTTGGAACTGGAACACACTGAGGCGATTAAACGCGCGGTAGAATCCGGTTTGGGCATTGGCTGTATTTCGCGCCTGGCAGTGCGCGATGCATTCAAGCGTGGAAGCTTGGTAGAAATAAAAACGCCCATGTTAGATTTGCGCCGGCAGTTTATGTTTGTGTGGCATAAAAACCGTTACCAAACGCCGGCGATGATTGCCTTTCTTGATTACTGCCGTACGCTCACCGCGAATTTAAAACGCAGTGATGAAATACTCTTAACCGCTACTATCAACCCACCTGTTTGAGTTTGTTATGACGCAGCGCGATCAAATGCAATATGACGTAGTGATTGTCGGCGCTGGCCCTGCGGGCCTCGCTGCCGCTATTCGTTTGAAACAACTTGCCCAGCAGCAAGAACGTGAGCTGAGTGTTTGTGTGTTGGAAAAAGGAGCTGAAGTCGGTGCACAGATTTTATCCGGCGCGGTGATTGATCCTATCGCACTGAATGAACTAATTCCCGATTGGAAAAGCAAAGGCGCGCCGATCACAACGGAAGTGAAGCAAGATCAATTTTTATGGCTGTCAGAAAATAGCCATTACAAGATTCCCGCTGCACTCTTACCACCGCTGATGAATAACCATGGAAATTATATTGTGAGCCTCGGGCAAGTCTGCCGCTGGCTGGCGACGCAAGCTGAAGAATTGGGTGTGGATTTATTCCCCGGCTTTAGCGGGAGTGAAATTCTCTACGGCGAAGATGGCAGCGTTAAAGGAATCATCACTGGTGATATGGGCGTTGCGCGCGATGGTAGCCACAAAAATACCTTTTCTGCGGGCATCGAATTGCATGCGCGCTATACCTTGATTGCGGAAGGTACACGTGGATCGCTCGCTAAATCGCTGGAGCAAAAATTTAACTTGCGTAAAAACGCGGAGCCACAAAAATACGGTTTGGGATTTAAAGAAATCTGGAGCATCGACCCGAGCCAGCACAGTGAAGGCTCAGTGCTGCATACACAGGGTTGGCCGCTGGATAATCACACTGGTGGTGGTGGATTTTTATATCACTTGGCCGACAACAAAATCGCGCTGGGTTTTGTCGTGCATTTGAATTATCGCAATCCCTATTTAAATCCATTTGGAGAGTTTCAGCGTTTTAAAACGCACCCCGCAATTAAACCTTTGTTGCAAAATGCCAAGCGTCTCTCCTATGGCGCCCGTGCTATTAACGAAGGTGGAGTGCAATCCCTGCCGGAATTGATTTTCCCTGGCGGTGCTTTGATTGGTTGCTCGGCAGGTTTTGTTAACCTGCCAAAAATCAAAGGCTCTCACAATGCGATGAAATCCGGCATGCTAGCCGCAGAAACTATTATTGCCGCACTGGCGCAAGATCAATATCAGCCATTGCTAAAAGCTTATCCCGAAAAAATCCTCACTTCATGGGTGTGGAAAGATTTGTATGCGGTGCGCAATATCAAACCTGCGCTTTCAGTATGGGGAAATATCGGCGGGACATTATATGGCGGCATGGATATGTGGCTACATTCAATCGGCATTACTCTGCCCTGGACACTAAAACACAAGCACGCGGACCATGAAACATTAATTGCGGCAAAAGATGCACAACGGATTCATTACCCTGCACCTGATGGAAAAATTACCTTTGATCGGCTGACGTCAATTTATGTCGCTAATATTCAGCATGACGAGGATCAACCGGTACATTTGCAATTAACTGATACCGACATACCAATTGCGACGAATCTCGCGCTTTATGCAGCACCTGAACAACGCTATTGCCCGGCGAGTGTGTATGAAATTATCGAAAAAGATAATGTGCCACGCTTGCAAATCAATGCTGCCAACTGCATTCACTGTAAAGCGTGCGATATAAAAGATCCGCTCCAGAATATTAATTGGGTTCCACCGCAAGGTGGAAGCGGCCCCTATTATGAGGCAATGTAGAAGATATATTTCCTGCGTTAAAACCGGCTGACGATTAAAAATCGTCAGCAAAACACACACCAGTACCGCCAATACCGCAGTAGCCGCCGGGATTTTTATGCAGGTATTGCTGATGATAAGTTTCAGCATAATAAAATTCGCTGGCAGGTAAAATTTCTGTGGTGATCTCACCAATATTTTTTTCATCCAACGCTGTTTGGTAAGCCGCTTTTGTCTGCTCGGCTAATTGGCGCTGGGCTTCACTGAAAAAATAAATACCCGAGCGATATTGTGTGCCACGATCATTACCCTGGCGCATACCTTGAGTTGGATCATGCGACTCCCAAAACACTTTGAGTAACTTATCCAGTGAAATCTCATTGGGATTAAACACCACTAAAACCACTTCGTTGTGCCCCGTTAACCCGCTACATACCTCTTCATAAGTAGGGTTAGGCGTGTAGCCAGCTGCGTAACCTACGGCCGTAGTATAAACACCCTGCTGCTGCCAGAACTTTCTCTCCGCGCCCCAAAAACACCCCAAGCCAAACACAATCTGCTCATAACTATCGGGAAATGGTGGCTTGAGTGGCGCATTGACTACAGCATGTTGATTATCAACGCGCATAACCTCGTCTCTGCCGCGCAAGGCCTGATCGCGCGCAGGCATTTGAAGTTTGGTGATGGAAAAGCTCATACATTACTCCCTTCACATGGATGCAAATAAACATATTTGTGTAAACAAAAACGGTGCCCTCAGGCACCGCTCATGATTTTATATCTCTGGTTAAAACCAGCGGCTCACATTGAGCCGTTCCCACCAGGTCAGTAATAACCGATCCACCGCCGCCTGCGCGGCAAAACCCAATTTTTCCGGCAGGGATTTTTTGTAAGTGAATTCCACTTCATAAATATCCGCGTTCTCGGCTTGTGAAAATAAATACTCGTCGCTGGTTTGCAATTCATCGACCAAGTTAACGTCTATGGCTCGGCGACCGAACCATACCTCGCCCGTTGCGACTTTTACTACATCAACTTGCGGGCGATGCTCACTCACAAATTCTTTAAATAAAACATGAGTATCTTCCAGTTCTTCTACGAATTTGGCGCGACCTTTTTCGGTATTTTCGCCGAACATTGTCACGGTGCGTTTGTACTCACCGGCGGTGAACATTTCGTAATCGATTTCGTTTTTCTTGAGCAGCTTGTGAAAGTTGGGCAGCTGCGCAACAACGCCAATTGAGCCGAGAATCGCAAAAGGTGCAGCAACAATTTTATTGGCTACACATGCCATCATATACCCGCCGCTTGCAGCCACCTTATCGACGCATACGGTAAGCGGGATATTCTTGTTGGTGATACGCGCCAATTGGCTGGATGCCAAACCGTAGCTATGCACCATGCCGCCGCCGCTCTCAACTTTTACGACAACTTCATCGGTAGGTTTTGCGAGAGTTAGTACAGTGCTGATTTCTTCGCGCAGTGATTCCACTTCTGAGGCTTTGATGTCGCCGTAAAAATCCAACACAAAAATGCGCTTCTTTTCAGTTTCAGCGGTTTCATTTACAGCGTCACTGCCTTTGGTTTTACTCGCTTCTTTTGCTGCTTTTTTCTTTTGTGCTTTCTCTTCTTTTAGACGTTTCTTTTCTGCTTTTTCAAACTCTTTGTATTCGTCGTCATCGAGCATTGCATCGCGGAGGGAATCGCGTAGATGATCAAATNNGGTCACCTCAATGTGACCTTTATCGGATTTCTTGTTGCGCCCACCCACTGATACCGCAATCGTGATAATCACAACAATGGCCGCGACAAAGGTAATCGTCTTGGCGAGAAATAAACCGTAATCTGTTAAAAATTCCAAAGGCTAAACTCCGTACTACTTATAAATGAAATGAATCGGGTAAAACAAAAACTTAATTAAATTCCGCCACCGCTTCGCGGGCAACGTCGTTTATCGGGCGGGCCACCAAACCAGTGTTGGACAAGCTGATTTCAAACAAGGCGCCATCTTTCATCGGCAGGTAGGTCGCTGATCCATAAACGGCATCGACCACCGGTACCCATTCAGGGTTGGAATTAAATATCTTCCACACATCAATACCGTACAAGCTGTCGTGAACTGTCTAAGCAGTGCGCTTGGCAGTGGTTTCTTGCTCGATGTCGTAGTATCTGCCGCTCAATCGCTCCAGCCTGAATGCGGGCTTGATCCCAAAGGTGGCAAGATAGCCCTGCCATTTCACGATACGCGCATCTAATTGCCACTGATCGCCACGCATCTCAACGCGTTGTTCTTTACCATCTTTATCAGCGAGCACCGCAAAATAATGCTGATCTTCGATCTTATCGAAGTTAATGGTGGCAACCACTTGCTCCTGCAAGACCTGTTTGTAGCTGTACACATCGTAGGCCGTCAGTGCCACCAGTCCGCACAGCGCCAATAAGGTCAATCCAAATATCCCGCGACAGAAACCCACAAACCAGGAGTTTTGCCAAAGAACAGATACGGCTTTATACGCAAGATAGGCAGCAATAAGACCAATAAAAATCGCCAGTAAGGTAAAAATCATAAATGTCCTACCTGTGTTAACAGCTTGTTATTGTTTATGGTGAGGGTTGATTTGACGCATTCGCTCGATGTGATGAGCTATCAATTGCCCCGCTACACTAGCGGGTGCTGGCGTCAGAGGCAACTGATCGTAGCGGAACCATTTCGCATCCACAATTTCGGTGGGGTCGATATGAATATCACCCGCTTCATATTCTGCAAAAAAGCCGAGCATCAACTGGCTGGGGAATGGCCAGGGCTGACTCCGGAAGTATTCCAGCTTGCCGACTGTTACTCCCACCTCTTCCATAATTTCCCGGCGGACGCATTCCTCTACACTCTCGCCCGCCTCTACAAAGCCTGCCAGCGTTGAATACATTACTCGTGTTGCACGTTGATGATGGGCGAGCAGCAGCTCATCACCACGGGTCACGAGTACGATCATACAAGGGGATAATCGTGGATAAAAGCGCAGCTCACAGGGCGCGCAGACTTTAGCCCGGTCAATGCCATCCTGCAGTGTTTCCTGCCCGCAGCGACCACAGTAGCGATGGTCATAAAACCATTGCGCAACTTGCAAGGCACGGCCGGCCAATTGAAATTCGTTTGCTGACAGAATTTCCAACTGTGAACGCAAGCCGAGCCACTGATACTCTGCTGGCAAAGGACCGGCAGTAAACACTCTGACCCACAAATCCTCGCCATTAAGCACACCCAAATAGTGTTCACTGGCAACGGATAAATCAAATTCGGCTAGATGCGTGTCATTGGCAAGAATCAGGTGACCATCACTACTACACAAAAGTTGGTCGCAGCGAAAAGCCGGAGATGCTGCCACAATAATAAAACGCCGGTTGCGGGAAACAACCGGCGTTACGTGTGAAGCGTGAAACTCAAAGGATGAAAGATCAAAACGAAAAGACATGATTAGATATTGTAGCCCAGCGCCTGCAAGCTCTCTTCCGCGATTTGCAACACACTGGTATCGGCATTTTTATCAAGCTTGATCGCATCAAGATAATATTCAAGACTGATAACTGCATCGGCAAAAGTTTCTAACAAATGTTGCACCGCCGGATGCTGATCTGACGCCAATAAATCTTCATCGACAAAACGCATACAGCCCGCCAGCACATTGGCTGCACGCGACAAACCTAACAAGAACATGCCGCCGCGCACCGAATCCAGAATGCCGGAGATATTGCGGATATGGCCTTTGTCGTAGTTGGATTCCGCAAATGCAGTGAGCGCGCGCTTGACCATCGACAGACCTGTTTCCGCTTCGTCAATAACGATTTTTTCCGCTTCGGCAATTTGGTTATTGGCCATTGCCGCATCGCGCGAAAGCGCATTGATTTGTGCAACTTTTTCGTCGGACAGATTGGCGTTATGCAATCCAGCGATGGTGCTCTCTACATATAACAGCGTATCGGCGACGACTAACAATTCATCCGGTGTAACCGGGCTATGATTCGCTTGCCATATGGCAATTTTTTCGATTTCTTGCTTGAGGCTATTGCTTGGCGATACTAGACCCACTATCGATAAAATATCTGCCACTTTTTTCAGGGTTTCCAATAACTCCGGCGATTCACTCAAGAGTTCAGCACCACCCTGGGCCGCGCGTTCAAGAATGTTTTTAGTGCTGTGCAACTCATCGGTTAACACCGCAACCATGGAGCTGATGGTATTCGCGCTGGGGCCATTAAGAAATTCCATTTCGCGCGCAAGTTCTGCCTCGGTATAACTTAGTGGCGTCATGCCGTAGGCGGATAAAACAGTTTTGGAAATTTCCTGATCCGAATGGGAAAGCGCCAACAAGTAAACCAGTTCTTTTTGCAGCACTGGATCAACATCGCGCGCAAGAACTGCGTTACCTTCAAACTGAAAGCGTTTTATTTCGCGCTCAATTGCACTGAATAACATTTTGCGGCTTAAAGGTAACGCAGTTCTTGCGCGCGA
>DQHS01000245.1 GCA_003524365.1 Cellvibrio sp.
GGTTCAGGATAGTCTGCAGAATTTTGCTGGCACGCGTTAAATATGGCTTCAAACGCAGAACAAATTTCAGTGTCGTCAACAGGATTTCCGTCAACCACAATGCGTTCGTTGTAGTGAAGTAAATGTGGGGAAGTGTAAACACCAACCGAAAAACCAGCAGCACTCAGTAGCGCCGCAGTGGCAGCAACACAGGAGCCTTTTCCGTTAGTGCCGGCGACGGTGACTACTGTTGCAGTTGGTGTTAACAGAGACATCCGCTGTGCAACACGAGTGATCCGCTCAAGGCCAAGATCAATCTCGGTTGGGTGGTTTTTTTCCAACCAATCCAACCAAGCCGGGAGCGAATTACGTTGCATAGCAGCGACGAGAGAGTATCAACAGTTACACTGCCGCTTTGCGAGTAAATTTCGCTAGCAGTGACGCCAACTTATCGCGCATGTCGCGACGATGGATAATCATGTCGATAGCGCCGTGCTCCAACAAAAATTCTGCGCGTTGAAAACCTTTCGGTAATTTTTGGCGAATAGTTTGTTCGATAATGCTTGGGCCAGCAAAACCGGCACGCGAGCCAGGCTCACAAATATTCAAATCGCCGAGCAACGCGAGACTTGCAGAAACACCGCCGTATACCGGATCAGTCATCACTGAAATGTAAGGGGTGCCCTGCATTTTCAAACGCTCAATGACCGCGCTGGTTTTAGCCATTTGCATGAGCGAGATCAACGCTTCTTGCATACGTGCACCGCCGGTGGCAGAGAAGCAAACAAACGGAATATTTTCTTTCAATGCGATAGTTGCCGCACGAGTGAAGCGTTCACCTACCACATAACCCATAGAGCCACCGTGGAACGCAAATTCAAAGGCTACCGCAACAATCGGCATGCCTTTTAGTTCACCGCGCATTGCCACCAGCGCATCTTTCTCGCCGGTTTCTTTTTGCGCTGCCGTCAAACGGTCTTTGTATTTTTTGATATCTTTAAACTTCAGGCGATCAATTGGCTCAACTTCTGTCGCCAATTCCTGACGATTTTGCGGATCCAAAAACATCCCTAACCGCACGCGCGCGCCAACACGCATGTGATGATCACACTTTGGGCAAACATCGAGGGTTTTCTCCATTTCCGGTTTATACAAAACCGCTTCGCACTTAACACATTTCTCCCACAGACCCTCAGGCACTTTATTACTACGTTTGGTATCGGTGCGGGAAATACTCGGAATAATTTTATCTAACCAACTCATGGTCGCTTCTCTGTACTCGATGTCAATTTAGTTGATTGGTTATGCTCGCGGGCGAGCCACCGGAGTTTTTTCTATCAATAATCTATCGGCTATCAAATAGGATCTTACAGGCTATTAAATAGAATCTATAGCTACACGAATACTGCCGACGATGTCACCGACCGCTGCTGCAATTTCGCCGGTACTTTTATCGGCCATGCTACCCATTTTTTCAACCAGAACACTACCAACTACAACACCGTCTGCCAACACTGCAACTGCTTTGGCAGTGGCAGGATCTTTAATTCCAAAACCGACACAGACTGGTAAATTTGTTAATTGCCCAAAGCTGTTGAGCTTTTCTTTGACTGCATCCACATCCAAATGGCCTGCACCGGTCACACCTTTGAGTGAAACGTAGTAAAGAAAACCGCTAGCGTAAGAAGCAATTTTTTGTGCACGCTCAAGCGTTGTTGTCGGTGCAAGCAGGAAAATATTATCCAATCCGTGTGCGTCAAGCTCACCTTTAAGTACAACAACTTCTTCGGGCGGCAAATCCACGGTCAATAAACCATCAACACCGGCGTCCGCTGCAGCTTTGGCAAATTCTGCATAACCAAAACGCTCAACGGGGTTAGCGTAGCCCATCAACACAACTGGAGTGATTTTATTGGTAGCGCGAAACTGTTTAACAATTTCCAGTGTGCCGCGCAAACTGATGTGATGCTCAAGCGCACGTTCGTGGCCTTTTTGAATTACCGGACCTTCTGCCATGGGATCAGAAAAAGGCACGCCCAATTCGATCACATCCACACCCTGCTCTACTAACGCATGCAAGGTTGGCAAGGTGGCCTGTGGATACGGATCACCATTAACCACATAGGCTACTAATATCTTTTTGCCCGCCGCTTTAGCCTGACTCAAATGCTGGGAAATACGACTCATCACAATTCCTGATTTTTATTTGCTACCCATTAGGCAACATTTGTAAATTAGTCTGTTAGTGCACTGAACTAGAGGGTAATGCCATCCAATTCAGCGACAGTCAAAATATCTTTATCGCCGCGACCAGAAAGGTTAACGATAATAATTTGGTCTTTACTCATGGTCGGCGCCAACTTTTCCACATAGGCCAAAGCATGGGCGGATTCCAATGCCGGCATAATACCTTCAGTTCGGGTAATTTTGCGGAAAGCGGCCAGAGCTTCATCGTCATTGATCGCCACATAATTTACGCGGCCAATATCTTTTAACCATGAATGTTCCGGGCCTACACCGGGATAATCCAAGCCAGCGGAAACAGAGTGAGTTTCAATGATCTGACCGTTTTCATCTTCCATCAAATAAGTGCGGTTACCGTGCAATACACCAGGAACGCCTTTGTTCAATGGCGCAGCATGTTTACCGGTTTCGATACCTAAACCGCCCGCTTCAACACCATACATTTTTACTGACTCGTCGGTGAGGAATGGATGGAACAAACCAATCGCGTTGGAACCACCGCCAACGCAGGCGACCAGCGCATCGGGCAAGCGACCTGCCTGTTCCAGACATTGGCGCCGCGCTTCACGGCCGATAATCGACTGGAAATCACGCACCAGCTGTGGATAAGGTTGAGGGCCAGCGACGGTACCAATAATATAAAAAGTATCATCAACGTTGGTTGCCCAATCGCGCATGGCTTCGTTCATTGCATCTTTTAAGGTGCGAGAACCAGAGGTCACCGGGAACACTTCTGCGCCCAATAATTTCATACGGTAAACATTTAGCGCCTGGCGTTTAACATCTTCAGCGCCCATATAAACACGGCACTTCAAACCCAAACGTGCCGCAACGGTCGCGGTAGCAACACCGTGCTGACCGGCACCTGTTTCCGCAATTACACGTGACTTTCCAGTGAATTTCGCCAGCAGTGCTTGGCCGATAGTGTTGTTTACCTTGTGGGCGCCAGTATGGTTTAAATCTTCACGTTTCAGATAAATCTGCGCTCCGCCCAATTCACGGGTCCAGCGCTCGGCAAGGTAGAGTGGTGAGGGACGGCCGACATAGTGGGCCATATCCTTATCGAATTCTGCTTGAAAGCCGGGATCATCTTTCAAATTGAAATAAATGGACTGGAGTTCATCGAGGGCATAAATCAGCGTCTCGGAAACAAAGCGGCCACCGTAAGGGCCAAAGTGACCTTCCGCATTAGGGAAAGCACTGTAATCAATGGCTGAAAACTGCTCAGTATTACTCACCGTTTAATCACCTGTAAGAAGCCGACAGCAAACTGCATCAAGCGGTAGCAAGTCGTGCATTATTGATAAAAGAGGTTATTTTGCCGTGATCTTTTTTACCGGGTGCCAATTCTACACCACCGCTCACATCAACCCCATAGACCCGGGTCGCCCGAATAGCCTCAGCAACATTGGCTGACGTTAGACCACCTGCCAGTACCAATGGTTTAACCGATTGTTGGGGTACGCGCGCCCAATCGAAAGTTTCACCGGTACCTCCTGGTACGCCAGGACGATAAGCATCTAATAAAATACCTGAAGCACTGGGATATTCCGCTATTGCAGCTACTACATCAAGCTCAGGCCGCATGCGGATTGCTTTCATGTAAGGCCGAGCAAAAGATTCACAATATGTCAGAGTTTCGTTGCCGTGAAATTGCAACAACTGCAATGGCACATGTTTCAATACGGCGTTAACAAACTCTGGATCAGCATCTACAAACAAACCCGTCACTACAGAAAATGGACCCGCCGCAAACGCTATCGCGCGCGCCTGCTCCATTGCCACTGCGCGTGGACTTGCAGCGTAAAATACCAAACCTAGCGCCTCAGCTCCTGCGTCAATAACAGCCATGGCGTCTTCAATGTTGGTGATGCCGCAGATTTTGACTCGCACACTGGACAAATTCAGACTCTCCAATCGCTATTCGCGAACAACCAGAATGAGGGACTTGGCAAAAAATTAGGCGGGGATATTAACAGAAAAAACCGTGAAAAACCGCAACGCTGCGGCAGTTCGTTTTAGTCGTGAGAAGCGAAGCCACCCAGTGGCTCTGTAAAAAATAATGGCCCCGGCATGCAGGACGCCAAACCAAAATGCGCAGGGTAATCAACCCCGACCAAATAGAGCCCAAAGGGTTTAGCAGTTACACCACCTGCACTGCGGTCACGCGCAGATAAAACCTCGGCAACCCAACTAGAGGGCTTATCGCCAGCGCCTACCGCCATCAAGACTCCTACGATATTGCGCACCATGTGATGTAAAAATGCATTGGCTTGCACCTCCAAAATAATCAAATCCCCTCGGCGAACAAGATGCAAATATTCAATTCGTCGCACGGGGCTTTTCGCCTGACATTGGGTTGCACGAAACGAGGTAAAATCATGCTGGCCAACCAGATGCGCTGCCGCTTCGCGCATTGCATCCACATTGAGTGTACGCGACGACCAGGTTACCTGATCATGCAACAGTCCCGACGGAGTCTTCGCATCGGTCAACAAGTAGCGATAGGTGCGGTTGAGCGCGCTAAAACGCGCATGAAATTGCGGTGCTACTTCACGCGCCCAACGCACCGACACTGAATCGGGCAAATGTGGTCGCGTACCACGCAACCAGGCTTTTTCCGGGCGCAAAGCAAGCGTATCGAAATGGATAACTTGATTAGTAGCATGAACGCCCGCATCAGTTCTACCAGCGCAAACCAAACTG
>DQHS01000278.1 GCA_003524365.1 Cellvibrio sp.
CCAACTATTCGTATTTCCCCGTTTTGGTGGACACCGACTATCCACTCAGCCGCGATGCGCTGTACCAAAAGCTCAAAGTCAACAACATGTACGCACGCCGGTACTTTTACCCGCTGATTTCGGACTTCCCAATGTACCGGGGCATGCCCTCAGCGCACCGGGAAAATCTGCCGGTGGCCACGGCTGCGGCGCAAAAGGTGCTTTGCTTGCCAATTTATCCGGCGCTGACCGAGCAAGACCAGCAGCGCGTCATCGACATTGTGCGGGGTAACTAACCCATGGCCATGCTGAGCCGCGAGGCAATCGAAACACTGGGGTTTTCGTCTGTGGGCGAGAACGTCCAGATTTCAGATCGCGCCTCGTTTTACGGCGCCGACCGGATTGCCTTGGGCAGCAACGTCCGCATTGATGACTTTTGTGTGCTGTCCGCAGGATTGGGTGGCATCTGCATTGGTCAGCATGTGCACATCGCTGTCGGCGCGAGTTTGATCGGCGCCGGGAAAATCACACTGAGCGATTTCGTCGGTATATCGTCCAAGGCATCGATTTATTCAAGCAATGATGATTATTCTGGCGAAGCAATGACTGGCCCGACGTTGCCCGGCGAATTCACGAATGTCCGACATGCCGATATTTTTATGGGCAAACACGTCATTGTGGGCAGCGGCAGCGTCATCCTGCCCGGCGTCACGCTGGAAGAGGGCGTGGCCGTGGGGGCGCTCAGCCTGGTACACAAGCGATGCGAGGCCTTCGGGATTTACGTTGGCAATCCGGTCCGGCGGATCAAGGAACGCAAAAGAGATTTGCTCGAATTAGAGCGTAAGTTAATAGTGAGTCGTCAAGAATAATGTTTGTTTTCAAATGATGCTAGTAAAACAGGCTCAATCTATTCACGGAAAAATCGTACATATCATTGTCGATGATAAATTCATCGATATGGCATTACGTCAATTTGATGAGGTATCGCCAAACAATAATTTCCCTATCCTGATTGGTTCGCCACGTACGCTCCGCTACGTAAAAAGTCAGAATGTGACGTTCTATTCACTCAAGCAGGCTGAGGAATTATTCCGCTCCGATGGGTGTACCGCAGTCATATTTCACTCACTTAATGATGGATATCTTCCGATTTTAGAATGTATCCCCGCAGAGAAAAAAGTCTTCTGGCTTGGGTGGGGTTATGACTATTACGATCGGTTACTTTCTGGCGCATACCCCGATGGGCTGCTATTGCCGGAGACAAAAAAAATGATGCAGATATCCTTACCGTTGCGGCGGATGAGGTCATTGCTTTCGGTGTCTAAAAAGACAATGAAAAATATTCTTTTTAAAAAAAATAAAAGCATTCCTCAAATGCTATCAAGAGTTGATTATTTCGCGCCTGTCCTTGATGTTGAATATGAAATGGCGCGAAAACTTAATCCATGGTTTAAGCCGAAATATATTTCCTGGAATTATGGCACTGTAGAAGATGATCTCAGTGGCCCTAGCACAACAGTTATTTCAACCAGAAATAACATCTTGGTTGGGAATAGCGCAGCCCCAGAAAATAACCACCTAGAGATTTTTCAGCAATTAAGCAAAAGCATCGATCTTTCGGGGCGAGAAATTATCGTCCCTCTTAGCTATGGCGATCAACTCTACAGCGATAAAGTTGTGGAGGTAGGAAAGCGGATGTTTGGTAAGCAGTTTGTACCACTCATAGATTTCATTCCAAAAGATAAATACATAACGCTTCTGGATAGCTGTGGTTATGTATTCATGAATCATCTAAGACAACAAGCGATGGGGAATGTCTTTATTATGATGATGAAGGGCGCGAAAGTCTTTATGAATTCTAGTAGCCCGGCCTATAAATGGCTCATAAAAAAAGGTGCCGTTGTGAATTCAATTGAAGAATTGATAAATGATTCAGAAGTTAGGTTAAATGCTTTGACGCCGATTTCTAGAAAGGCACACAAAATAAATATCGCCATCACAATGAATCACTGTGGCAGAGATGTTCAACGCGAGAAAACCCGCCAATTGATCAACCTCGCCCTGAGCACAGTTTAGTCACCACAAAAATGATTAGCCAAAACCACACCAACCGGCGCGCCTACAACTGGCTTGCTTACCAAACCAATGATCATTGGTTGGGGAAATTCATCCCCCTTTACAAAGGCACCCTCTACGACCTAGGCGCTGGCGAATCCCCTTACAAAAAATTCTTCTTGCAGCACGCCCAGCAATACATTGCCGTCGATTGGACTGGCAGCTTGCATAACACCAAAGCAGACATTGCTGCCGACTTGAACCAGCCGCTGCCGATTGCGTCTGAAGTGGCCGACACGGTGNNCGAGCCACAGACAATGTTGAACGAAGCATTCCGCATTCTGAAACCGGGGGGGGGAATGGTGCTGCAGGTGCCGTGGCAATGGTGGATACACGAGGCACCGTATGACTTCTTTCGCTATACGCCGTATGGGCTTAAATACTTGTTTGGCAAGGCGGGTTTTGTCGATGTGGTGGTGGCGCCGCAATCGGGTTTCTTCACCATGTGGCTGCTCAAGTTCAACTATTTCACCCTGCGCTTCATTCGTGGCCCACGGCCACTGCGCTGGGCTATCAGAGCGGTACTGCTACCCATTTGGTACCTTGACCAAAAAGCCGCTCCCTATTTGGACAAGCTTGACAAAAACTGGGCCGCTGAGGCATCGGGGTATTTCGTGACTGCGCGTAAGGCATGACGCTTAAACACAAAACCTTTTCAGCCGTGCGCTGGACCACTGCGGCCACGGGTGTGCGCGCGCTGCTGCAACTGGCACAGGTCGCGGTGCTGGCGCGCTTGCTGGCGCCGGAAGACTACGGCTTGATGGCGATGGTGAGCGTGGTACTGGGCTTTGCCAGCATTTTTTCGGATATGGGCGTCAACAGTGCCTATGTACAGCGCCAGGATGTCACGCAGGAACAGCGCTCCAGCCTGTTTTGGTTGAATGTGGGCATGAGTGGCGCGCTGACCTTGCTGGTGCTGGTGTTCAGCCCGCTGATCGCGCGCTTTTTTGGCGACGACCGTTTGACGCCTTTGTTGATGCTGGCGGCCAGTACCTTTGTGATCAGCGCTTTGGGGCAGCAAGTACGCATGACCGCAGAAAAAGCACTGGATTTTCGGCCTGTGGTGTTGCTGGAAGTAGCCGCAGCTTTGTTGGGCTTCGCCGCTGCGGTCACTGTCGCCTTTGCTGGCTGGGGCGTGTATGCATTGATTCTGGGCGGTATCGTGGGTGCTGTGAGCGGCACCTTGCTGGCGTGGCTGTTTTTAGCACGAGGTTGGCGGCCGCTGTGGCGCTTTCGGCTGGGGGATGTGCGCTCTTACTTGGGGTTTGGCGGTGCGCTGGTGGCTAACAACATCGTGAACGAAATCAATAGAGGCATCGACTTGTTGCTGGGTGGCCGCATGCTGGGGGCGGCGGCGTTGGGTCTGTACAGCCTTCCGCGTCAAATCGTGTTTCAAATTCAGGGCATGGTTAACCCCATCATCACCCGTGTGGGTTTTCCGCTGATCGCGCAGGTGCAGGCCGACATCCCCCGGGTGCGCGCTATTTACCTGAAAACCCTGAACATGACCGCCGCCACGAACGCGCCGCTATACGTGGGTATAGCTTTCTTTGCGCCCGAGGTGGTGCGCATCGTGCTGGGTGATAAATGGCTGGCCGCTGCCGATTTGTTGCGATTGCTGGCGGTGTGGGGCTTTTTGCGTTCAACTGGCAACCCGGTGGGCAGTCTGCTGCTGGGCATGGGTCGCGCTGATTTGTCGCTGAAATGGAACTTAGGAATGCTGTTTGTGATACCGCCAGTACTGTGGGTGGGTTCGCAGTTTGGCACCATGGGCATGGCCTGGGCGCTGCTGGGTTTTCAGCTATTTATGTTTGTGCCTGGATGGTATGTAATGGTTCGCCCGCTATGTAAGGCAGGCCTGGTGGAACATGCGGTTGCTGCGCTGCGGCCTTTTTTGTTGGCGGTGGCTGGTATTGCACCGGCGTATTTTTTAACTATTGATATCAATAATCTATATTTGCACGTAACTGCAGCTGTGGTTATTTCGGCACCTTTGTATTTGGCGTCTAGTTATCTCGTTAACCGCGAGTGGGTGAAGGCAATGATGCATTTGGCCGGGTGCGGGCGGGTTCCGTCAGTAACCTGAACCACATCCCCATTGCACACACGCTCACATGAACACAATCGTGGAAATACTTTCGTCTTCAGATTTCTGGAAGTTCGCTTTGCCTTTGTTTAGTGCCGTTATCGCTTGGATGCCGGCAAGGGCAATCACGTGCAAAATTTCTTTGATGCCCACCTTAAGATGAACACGATTGCGCATGCGCGCCTGATCAGAATCCATTCCCGCCAGGGCGTTTTCGACCGCCGTAGCCCGTACAAAAACGTCTCAACCACCTACTGGCCACTGCCTACCCTGGATGCTTTGCGGCCCAATCTTGAACTCCAGACCGTCAACACTGGCCGGCAATTCAACACGCCGCCAGCGCCTTATGGGGCGGTCATGAATGACATGGAGGCGCTGCACGCACTGGCGGATGAGCACGGGCACATCATGCTGACGTCTGGCGTTGAGATGCCCATGACGATGTACCGTGGCCAAACGCAAGAGCATCAGCCTTGCGTGCCGAGCCTGGCCCGGCTGCCGCATGCGCAAGACCAACTGCTGGCGCTTGGCCGCAGCGTTGCGTTTGCAGAGGCCATTGGCGCGCATCCTTATGTGGCGTACTGCGCGCAAGCACGGCTATTTGACGCCCCGTTGAGCATNNTGTCACCAGCAATTTTGATGTCGCCAGTTTCTTTGCCACTTGCCAGTGGAATACCGACCGGAGCAGCTTCCAGCCGGTCACATTTTCTGCACAGCCCGGCGTTTTGTACCGCTTTACACCCCATTTCTTTGATGGACAAAACCAGTCTGCCGAATTCAAGCATGTGGGCTGGCAGCCATTGCAGCGGCCTGAACAGCAACGCGCATGCGCCATGATGATGAAAAAGGGCCACGATTTTGAAAGGCTGCCCACTGTGCAAAAAGTGCGATTCAGGCACAGCGCCAAAGTGTCCATGCGTATCTGGAAAAGCTTTGATGAAGGCAGGGCCTTGTTCCCGGCGGATGCAGCGGCAGAGCTAGCCGAACAGGCCAAATGCCTGACTGTGTTTACACGCTCGCAGCTTGACCAGGCCTGGACAAAACTGGATGCCTGGCACGGCGTGACCACTGAACTTGCAGGCCGGCAAGCAATTGAAATGAGTGCCAGCCTGACAGTGGCCGATTCACCTGTACTCACTTGGGATGGTTTGAATGTTGAAACCGATGTTGACCAAATGCGTGATCAGTTGGAAAACGTCTTGAGGCAGGTTCGGTGTCGTATGGCGAGTTATATTTAATGATGAACAAATCAAAAGAAATAGATGTTTTTGAAACCAGGCCATTAGTGAGTATTTATATTCCTACTCATAATCGAATGGTAAAGCTAAAAAGGGCGTTAAATTCTGTTTTTACACAGTCGTATCAAAATTTTGAAATATTAGTTTGCGATGATGCATCCACGGATGGAACGCAATCAATGATGATGAAAATAGTTAGAGAAGACTCAAGGGTCAGGTATTTCAAAAACTTGGTGTCAGAAGGGGCTTGTTGTGCAAGAAATTTAGGGATATTTGCTGCGCGTGGGGAGTTTATTACTGGATTAGATGATGACGACGAGTTTATGCCGAAAAGATTGGAAACCTTATTAAAAAACTGGCGAGATGAATATTCATTTATATGTAGTAATTTCATTGATAGATACCCGAATCGTCGCGATGAAATTTACTACAAAAAACATATTAAAATAATAAACATTGAAAAATTACTTCATATTAATGAAGCTTCTAATCAGGTATTTACAAAAACTACTAGATTGAGAGAAATTAATGGATTCGATCCGACAATTAGGAAGCTACAGGATTGGGATACTTGGATTCGACTTTGCAATGCATACGGAAGCTTTATTAGAATTAAGTTACCCTTGTATATATTAAATCACGATCACGCGTCAAGCGAAAGTAGAGTTTCGAATAACATGCCATTATATTTAGCGATGGAAGATTTATATGAGCGTAATAAGAATTTATACAATCAGCGAGCATCTAAAAAATTCAAATTCTCCATAAAGCGACTCAAGAATGAGTATTTGTTTATGGATATGATTGATGAAATGTTGGAGTTTGTAAGTATTAAGCCAATTTATTATTATATCAAACAATATATAAAATTAATTTCAAGTAGAAATAGTCAAATCTAGATCATCAGATGATTTTTAAAAGGCTTTTTGATAAAGAATCATCACATCTTTGAAAACTCCAAGTTAATTATAAATAAGCAATATGTTTTTGCTGTAAATGCGTGATATATATTTAAGCATCTCTCTAGAGACATAATCTCGGTTAGTAAATGAAAATAAGCAATCTTCGGTTGGGAATAATTTACATTACATTTGTAATGTTAATGCCCTCTTCATTTTATTTAATTAATTGGCCTGGATATCCTCTAATCTCTATTAGGCGACTCTATGTTTTTCTATGGATCGCTGTTTATTTGGTGCTATTGATTAAGTATTCAGGTGTGCGAAAAAGCATGATCGACATGCCATATTTTAAAGCGTCAATATTTTTTTTAGTACTGCTTGGCACTGTAAGTGCATTAACATATGCCTCTAATCCAACTGGGATGACAAATTTTATTGCACTAGCTACAGAGACGATATTCCCTATGTTTATGATTTGGTCAGCTTTCAAGAAAAAAGAGTCTCTTTTATTTGCGATTAAAATCATGATTTATATTTATAGCATTTTTGCCTTGTATGGAATTATTGCTTATTTTTTTAAATTTAATCCACTTCTAAACATAATGTCGAGTGGTAATGATTCTCGTAATTTGGTGTTCATTTATAATGACATAAGAGGTGGCATTCAAGGACGCGCACAATCATTTTTTTATCATCCAATTGTATTTGGTTACTTATCCTCAGTTATATTAATTGTACTTCTAGGTGTGCAAAGTGTCGTAAAACTACTTCCCAGGTTGATGTTCTTTTTTATTTTTGCAGTCTTGATGTCATCTATATTTTTAACCTCATCTAGAAGTCCAATTGTTTTACTATTGGTAGCATTTCTTATTTTTATAGCTCACGTAAATTTATCTAAACGTGTTAGCACATTTGGCATAATAATCATCACATTATTTATTGCTTATATAGTTTTGCCTAATAGTTTTTTTGACAAATACTCGTTATTAATTTATAGCATATATGGCGATTCTGTTAAAAGTGATCTTGAATATGGAGGAAGTAGTTTACAACAACGTCTATCTCAGTTTGGTATAGCAGTAAAATATTTTCAGGAAAGTCCAATTTTTGGTCACGGTTTGGCATTTATACGAAAGTTAATCGAATCAAAATCCGCAGGTGAACTATTGGGTGCTGAAAGTTTTTTATTTAAATTATTAATAGAAGTGGGTGTAATTGGAAGTTACGCATATTTTGCTCTATATAAGAAAATATATTCGAAATTTAGAGATTCTACAGTTGGAAATGCAAACGATTTAATTAAAAAGGTTTCTTTGACCGGGAAAGCTTTGCTTGGGGGGCATTTGGCATTTATTTTTACAACTGGCGATATGGATATGTTTAATATCTTTTTGATTCTTGTTACTTTGCTTTTGCTTTTAATAAAATTTTTAAATTGCGATGGTATTTATTATGCTACTTCAAATTTGTATAGCATTATGGACTTAGAATCTCATGTTAATAAAAAATATAATAATATTATTAAGGAGTTTTAAGTAGATTTAATTAATTATCGTAATATCTAACATGTGTTGAATATTGTCTGCATATCGATAGGGTTGTNNGAAGGTTATTAAATGTTTGGTCGCACAGTGGTTGTAATAGTTAATTACAACGGTTCAGTTGATACTGCTGCATGTCTAAGCTCTTTATATGCATCTGAAGATGTACCACGTGCAGTGGTCGTTGACAACACGCCGAATGATCCAGAGTTACGGAAGATTATGGTCAGCTACCCTAATGTAAATTATATTTCTGCACCTTACAATCTAGGTTTTGGTGGTGGAAATAATTTGGGAATTAATTGGGCAGTATCACAAACTGATTGTGAATTTATCTTTATTTTTAATAATGATGCCATTGTTCAACCGGGCACAATAGCTATGCTAGAAGGTGTGTTGGATAATCATCCCGAAGCCGGCATGGCCACTCCGCGCATTGTATTCATGGATAAACCAGAGGTGCTGTGGTACGGTGGGGGCGAGGTGAGTTGGCTTCGTGGCGCTGCTGTTGTTCCCGGTTATCTGGGTGCGAGCAACACTTTATTGGCACTGCAAGCTAGAGAAGTAAGCTTCGCTAGTGGCTGCGCGATGTTAGTTCGCCGTAACGTGATGCAGCAACTGAAGGGATTTGATGAGCGTTTCTTTATGTATGAAGAAGATGTTGAAATGTGTCTGAGAATTAAGGAGCACGGTTGGAGAATACTATATGAACCAGCTGCTTTGGTGTTGCATGTAGTGCAAGCTTCCTCTCGCGGTGAGCAAAAATTTGTCGATAGATTATCCCCACTTAATAATAATCTTCCATTTTATGTTTTCCATTCTGTACGCAATCGTCTGATCAATATGCGTCTGCATGCAAGAGGAAAAAATCGGTTGATATTTTTCGCTGGGTTTGGTTTATTGTTGCTCAAGAAGGTATTCGCGTTTGCATGGCATAAACGTTGGGATGGCATCGCTGCAATTGTGAAAGGCTGGCGTTCATACCGCGAATGTTTTGTGCTTGATATTCATAGGTGCTAAGTTTTATTGCTAAACATAATTTGGAATTTATTATTATTCCATCTGCGGGCATTCTTTTCAGGCTAATTAGCGCTTCTTTTTTTGATGCCTTCAGCACTTTTGCCTTTATTGGACTAAACGATGCGAAAACTTGATTATATGCAGTGGGGCAACCTGTGAAATTTGATTTGGCTATGATCGAACCGGTAGGCGGTCATGGTGGAATGGATTACTATGACTTTGGTTTGTGTAGCGGGCTATCGCATTCCGGAGTTAGAGTAATCTTATACACTTGTGATGAAACTACGGAGCCAGTTTATCTAACATTTATAATAAGAAGGTGGTATCAAGGCATCTATGGTAAAAAGTCAATCCTGATTAGAGGGATTCGATTTCTCTTGGCATCAATTCGGGTTTTCACGGATGTGCTATGGAAGCGCATACCTACTGTTCATTTTCATTTCTTTGATGTAGGAATTTTGCAGTTTGGTTTAATTGCACTGGCAAAGCTCTTGCGTCGAAAGGTCGTAGTTACCGTGCATGACGTAGAGGGTTTTGTCGAAGGCAAAGGGAGCTTGCGTTTGGCCAAACTTGTATATGAGTGGGTGGATAGATTGATTGTTCATAATCAGTTTAGTAAAACTGAATTGATTGCACATTTACTTGTACCTTTACAGCGCATTGCTGTTATTCCCCATGGTAATTATCGGCATGTGTATCCTAATCTCTTGAAACGTAAGGTGGTCCGCGAGCAATTGGGCTGGCTTCAGCATGAAAAAATTTTATTGTTCTTTGGGCAAATAAAAGGAATAAAGAGGCTTGATTTGTTGTTGGAAGCTTTTGCTGAGCTAGTAAAATTTCAACCCAATGCTCGTCTCGTGATTGCTGGTAAGGTGGTTGACGTTCCTTTTGATGTGTACCAATCGCAGATTGATAAATTGGGTATTGGTCATAAATGTACATCTCTTGTTCGCTACATCAAAAATGAAGAGGTACCTCTTTTATATGCAGCAGCCGATTTGATAGTTTTACCTTATGAACGTATTTATCAAAGTGGCGTTCTACTCATGGCGATGAGTTTTGAAAGGGCTGTTGTGGTATCTGATATTCCTGGTATGTTAGAGGTTGTCCACGATGGAGAAACGGGATATGTATTTCGTAGTGGCGATGTCAACGACTTGGCTTCCGTTTTGTCACGTGCCTTGGAAGAAGATTCAATTCGTGAAAAAATAGCACGAGACGGTATTAAGTTAATGGATGAATATTATTCCTGGGTGGTCATTGGAAGATTAACGGCCGATTTATATTTAAAAGTTTTGAGGACCGATGTTCAATGAATGCCATCAATACTTTGAGAATCCTTGGCACCCGTGGCGTGCCCGCCGCCCACGGCGGTTTTGAAACCTTTGCCGAATTTCTGTCGCTCTACCTGGTGGCCAAAGGCTGGCGGGTGGTTGTGTATTGCCAGGATGAGGGCACAGGCCCGGTGTGTACTGACACCTGGCAGGGTGTGGAGCGGGTGCATATTCCGGTAGCGCAAGAGGGGCCAAAAGGCACCGTAGTGTTTGACTGGAAAGCCACGGCGCATGCAGCCCAGCACCAAGATTTGTGCCTGACCCTGGGCTACAACACGGCGGTGTTTTGCGCGCTGTTGCGGCTTAAGGGCATTCCTAATTTGATCAACATGGACGGCATCGAGTGGTCTCGTGCCAAGTGGGGCACCGTGGCCAAAACGTGGTTTTGGCTGAACGACTGGGCAGGCAGCTGGCTGGGCAACCACCTGGTGGCCGACCACCCGCAGATCAAGCTGCATTTGCAGTCGCGCGTGGCGGGCAGCAAGATCACCACCATTCCTTATGGGGCGGATGCCGTGACCTCTGCGCCGCTTGAGCCGGTGCAGGCGCTTGGGCTGGAGCCGGGCCGCTTTTTGACCGTGATTGCCCGGGCCGAGCCTGAAAACTCGCTGCTTGAAATTGTGCAGGGCTTTTCTGCCAAGCCACGCGGCATGCAACTGGTGGTGCTGGGCAATTACCAGGACAGCAATGCCTATCACCGCGCGGTGAAAGCCGCCGCCAGTGCCGAGGTGCGTTTTGTGGGCGCCATTTACGACAAGACCGTGGTGCAGGCGCTGCGCTTTCACAGCGCGGCCTATGTTCACGGCCATCAGGTGGGTGGCACCAATCCGTCATTGGTAGAGGCACTGGGCGCAGGCAATGCCGTGGTGGCGCACGACAACCGGTTCAACCGCTGGGTGGCGGGTGAAGGCGCGATGTATTTCAACGGGGCAGAAGGTTTTGCCCGTTGTATGGATGAGCTATTGGCCAACCCGGCCAAGCTGGACACTTTGCGCCAGCATGGGCACAAGCGGTTTGAAGAAGCGTTTACCTGGCCGGATGTGCTAGCGCAGTATGAAGCGTTGCTGACGCGGTATTTGCCTAATCGTAAATAGCACTTGAAGTCCTGAGTTCATGGATTGCCACGTCACTACGCTCCTCGCAATGACGGTGACATGGTTGTCATTGCGACTACATCCACGTGGTGGACCTGGCGCTGGGGCACCTGAAGGCGCTGGCGCGTTTGCAGGACCACGCCGAGTGCCGGGCCATTAACCTGGGGACCGGGGTGGGCTACAGCGTGCTCGACATGGTGCGGGCTTTTGAGCGGGCCAGCGGCAAGCCGGTGCCGTACCAGGTGGCACCGCGCCGCGCCGGAGACATTGCAAGTTGCTATGCCGACCCGGCCCAGGCGCTGGCCC
>DQHS01000219.1 GCA_003524365.1 Cellvibrio sp.
ATTCACATGGGAAAATTCCAGTGCAGCAATTTGTGCAAAGGCAGCGGGAAAATAATTGCACTGGAATTTTCCCATGTGAATTTCGTCGTGGCGGTTTTAATTTGGGTAATGATTTATCCGATGATGGTGCAGATCGATTTCAGTGCAATAAAAAATATCGGCCAGCGTCCGCAGGGGTTGATACTCACACTGGTTGTAAACTGGCTGATAAAACCTTTTACCATGGCCGCACTCGGCTGGTTATTTTTCAAAGTGTTATTTGTTGACTGGGTTGATCCACAAACCGCGCAAGAATATATCGCCGGGATGATTTTGCTCGGCGTAGCACCTTGCACCGCTATGGTATTTGTGTGGAGCCAACTCACCAAAGGCGATCCCAACTACACGCTGGTACAGGTTTCCGTTAATGACGTGATTATGATTTTTGCTTACGCGCCTATCTGTGCATTTTTATTAGGTGTAAGCGATATTCATGTACCTTGGGAAACGTTGATTATTTCCGTTGTGCTTTATGTTCTCTTGCCACTAATAGCAGGCGTCATTACTCGCCGCTGGCTGGAATCCAAAACCGGTATCAATGCCGGTCAACAGTTACAACAATTTCTGGCAACCTGTAAGCCTTGGTCAGTGATTGGTTTGCTCGCTACTGTCGTGCTGCTATTTGCGTTTCAAGCGCAAACAATTCTGACTAAACCCCAAGCCATCTTGTTAATCGCTATTCCACTAATGATTCAAACCTACGGTATTTTTGCAATCAGTTTTATTGCCGCCAAAGCGATGAAACTGCCGTACAACATTGCCGCACCCGCGTGCATGATCGGCACCTCCAATTTTTTTGAATTAGCGGTAGCCGTTGCAATTTCACTGTTCGGATTGCATTCGGGCGCGGCGCTGGCAACCGTTGTGGGTGTATTAGTAGAAGTGCCGGTGATGTTATCACTGGTCGCATTTTGTAATCGCACCCAACATTATTTTTCGAGGGATTAATCATGTCAGCAACTAAGATGACTTTTCATGTCAGTGCCAAACGTAACGATGCACACAGCAGCAGCGCTTATTGCAAAGACGCCAGCCTGTTAATCGATACTGATCTGGCAGGCCGAATAGATGCCTTTAATCCGGCGGAATTATTACTCGCCGCACTGTCAGCCTGCATGATTAAAGGCATTGAACGGGTTACACCGATTTTAAAATTCCAACTGCGCGGGATCGAGGTTGAATTAAACGGTATCCGGCAGGATTCACCACCCAAAATGGAATCGATTCACTACATCATTCGCGTAGACACTGATGAAAATGATCATCGATTGGCACTGCTACATGACAATGTTAAAAAATTTGGCACTGTGTTTAATACAGTCTCGCCCGGCACAGAATTAAGCGGTGAATTAATTCGCAAGTAAATAACATTTTTAAAAAAAGTTATCAGGAAGCATTTATGAAAAAAATCAAAGTAGGCATCAACGGTTTTGGTCGTATCGGCCGCTTGGCATTGCGCGCCAGCTGGCATTGGCCGGAGCTTGAATTTGTGCAGATTAATGACCCTGCGGGTGATACAGCCACTTTTGCACATTTGCTCAAATTCGATTCCGTGCAAGGCCAATGGGCCCCGGACACCAGTGCGGATGACAATGCTATTTATGTCGATGGCAAAGCCATTGCATTTAGTCGCAACAAAGCGATTACGGAAACCGATTGGAGCGGTTGCGATTTAGTGATTGAAGCCAGCGGAAAAATGCGCGAAGTAAAATTGTTGCAGGCCTATCTGGATCAAGGTGTAAAACGTGTTGTGGTGAGCGCGCCGGTAAAAGAACCGAGCGTATTAAATGTGGTGATGGGTGTTAATCAGCATTTATTTGATCCAGCGACACATCGCATAGTGACAGCGGCGTCTTGCACTACTAACTGTTTAGCGCCAGTGGTAAAAGTGATTCATGAACAACTCGGGATTAAACACGGTGCCATTACCACCATTCACGATTTAACAAATACTCAATCGATACTCGACCAGCCGCATAAAGATTTGCGCCGTGCGCGCGCCTCCCATTCCAATTTAATTCCCACCAGCACCGGTTCTGCTACTGCAATCGCGGAAATTTTTCCTGAATTGCGCGGCAAGTTAAATGGGCATGCGGTGCGAGTGCCGCTCGCGACGGGTTCACTTACCGATTGTGTATTTGAAGTGGAGCGGAACACCAACGCTGAAGAAGTAAATTCGTTGTTAAAAATCGCGAGTGAAACTTATCTAAAAGATATTCTTGGCTACGAAACTCGTCCGTTAGTCTCCAGCGATTTTTGTGGCAATCCGCTTTCATCGATTGTCGATGCGCTGTCCACTATGGTGGTCAACGGCACCCTGGTAAAAATTTATGCCTGGTATGACAACGAGTGGGGTTATGCGAATCGCACAGCGGAATTGGCAAAATTTGTTGGTTTGGCGGATTAATGTAGCCCGTATAGAGTGTAACGGAATACGGGATCGTTTATGTTCGCAAAAAATATCCCGTGTTTCGCTAGGCTCCATACGGGGTACGGTACAATTGTCCGAATAAATTTGGAAATCTATGAACAATTCAACCGCCATTCGCCAATACGCCATCGTCACCGGAAATTATTGGGCGTTTACGCTCACCGACGGCGCGCTGCGCATGTTGGTGGT
>DQHS01000077.1:0-7578 GCA_003524365.1 Cellvibrio sp.
CCATCAACAACAGTTGTATCGCGGCTGTTGTCCTTAATTTGAGGCGCTAGCGTCTGCATAATCTGAAACGCCGAGCTGTTGTCGGTCAGTACTACTGTGTTGAGTTGCCCCTTCTCTTTTAAAAAGTTAAACGCCGCATCGACATAAGTGGCAATTAACACATCGCGCGCAACACTTGAAGANNCGCCAGAGTTTCCCAGCCATAACGAGGTAAGTGTGCGCGCAAATTTTCCAGCATTGGTGGCCAGAGTTGAGGGTTTTCTGCCGCATGGAAGAGAATTAGCACACCTAATGTCTTTTTTGCTTCGGTGGGGCGATAAAGCGCCAGAATTTTTCCGTGCTCAGTCTCCAGCCATTGGGCTTCATCATCCATCGCGGCGGCGATCAAACTTTTGTTGCGTATGTCGCGCGACGGATAAAGTAGCGCTTCAGAAGATTTGCTACTGGAGCTGGCTTCACTGCTGGCCACCGAGGATTCAGTATTTTCCTCTGGCTCCTGCGCAAGCGCGATGACAGGAAATAGACAAAACGCCAGTGCCGCGAAAAGAAAACGCAGGGAAGGATTAACGAGTCTTATTGGCCATAAGCCGACGATTGATGACATGGTTCAGCCCTGAAGTGGGTTTTGGTGGCAAACCTTATCACGTAGAATGCGATCTGCCATTTATCAATATCGGGACANNTTGATGTGATGGATAACCACTATGTCCCCAATCTGACCGTCGGCCCTATGGTGTGCAAAGCCCTGCGCAAATACGGGGTTACCGCCCCGATTGATGTACACCTGATGGTCGAGCCGGTGGATGATTTGATCGTGCAGTTCGCTGACGCCGGTGCAACCTACATCACTTTCCACCCGGAAGCCTCACGCCATGTCGATCGTTCGTTACAACTGATTAAAGATAAAGGCTGCAAGGCCGGGCTGGTACTGACCCCCTCCAGCTCACTCGACCATATCAAATATGTGATGGGCAAGCTGGATATGTTGCTGTTGATGTCGGTCAATCCCGGTTTTGGTGGTCAGACATTTATTCCCTATATTCTCGATAAATTGCGCGAGGCTCGCGCGCTAATTGATGCCAGTGGTTTCCCGATTCGCCTGGAAGTCGATGGCGGAGTTGGCTTGGCGAATATTCGCGAAGTCGCCGAAGCCGGGGCTGATACCTTTGTTGCTGGCTCGGCCATTTTTAACGCGCCGAATTACGCCGCTGTTATAGCTCAAATGCGTGAGCAGCTGGCACTGGTTTAACTTGCTGCTGATTTGCACTCGCTGGTAGTGGGTGAGGGTAGGCATCGGCAACTTATTTCAGTACACTTGCCCTCAGCTTAAACAGGAACCATCCTCGTGAAACACGCAACCTACATTACAGAGTGCGCTACCCACCTTGCCGCCCGATGGCGTCGCTAGTTCATATCGCTTTGCCAAAATCGTCACTGGTTTTGTGCTGAGCCTGCCTTTCCCTGTTTGCGTATTGGATCTGTTAATTGCTGTCCATTAATTCTTTTCCATTAATGGTCCTGCGCAAATACAATATTGATAAAGATAAAAGCTTGCCCCTCTGTCTGGCGAGCATAAAGGTAATGACATGAATTCCGACCCGTTTATCGATCACGAAAAGTTTGCCCAATTAGCCGCTCAAGGTTACAACCGTATTCCTGTCATGCGCGAAGTGCTGGCTGATTTGGATACGCCACTTTCCTCCTATCTCAAACTGGCGGCTGGCCCTTATTCCTACTTATTTGAATCTGTTCAAGGTGGAGAAAAATGGGGCCGTTACTCCATGATCGGCTTGCCCGCACGCACGGTACTTAAAGCGTTTGGCGATGAAATCCAGATCGAACGTGATGGGATCATCGTGGAAACTCATACCTGTGCTGATGCCCTGACCTTTGTAGAAGAGTTCAAACAGCGTTATCGCGCACCGGAGTTGCCCGGCTTGCCGCGCTTTACCGGCGGCTTGGTAGGTTACTTTGGTTACGACTGCGTGCGTTATGTCGAGCCGCATTTAAAAGCCAGCACACCTAAAGATGTGATTGGTACACCGGATATTTTATTGAGCGTATCCGATGAGGTATTGGTATTTGATAACCTCGCTGGAAAATTGATTTTTGTTATTCACGCTAATCCGGAAGTTGAAAACGCGTTTGTTAAAGCGAATGCGCGGTTGGATGAGTTGGAGCAAAAACTACGCGGCGAAATTCCCGCAACACCTAACTTGTCCTTGGGTAATAACGGCCACAACGAGCCGTTGTTTAGCTCGAATTGCGGCGAGGAAAATTTCCATCGCTATGTCGATAAAATCAAAGATTACATTTTGGCGGGCGATACCATGCAAGTGGTTGTCTCCCAGCGCTTGTCGATTGATTTCACTCAGGAACCAATCAATCTTTATCGCGCCCTGCGCAATTTAAATCCATCGCCTTACATGTATTTTATGGATTTGGGCGATCACCATGTTGTCGGTTCCAGCCCGGAAATTCTGGCGCGCTTGGATGATGGTGAAGTGACTGTGCGCCCGATAGCGGGAACCCGACGTCGCGGTTATACACCGGAAGAAGATAAAGCGCTGGAAATTGAATTAGTGAATGACCCCAAAGAAATCGCCGAGCATTTAATGCTGATTGATTTGGGGCGCAATGATGTGGGCCGTGTGGCAAAAATCGGAAGCGTAAAACTGACGGACAAAATGGTGGTCGAGCGCTACTCGCACGTAATGCACATCACTTCAAATGTTACCGGTAAATTAAAAGATGATCTGCGCGCGATGGATGTGTTGCGTGCAGCACTACCGGCAGGCACTTTAAGTGGTGCCCCGAAAATCCGCGCGATGGAAATTATTGACGAATTGGAACCTGAAAAACGCGGCATCTATGGTGGTGCTGTGGGTTATATATCCTGGAATGGCAATATGGATACCGCCATTGCAATTCGCACTGCGGTGATTAAAAACGGCAAACTTTACGTGCAGGCAGGTGCCGGTGTAGTGGCTGATTCAGTGCCAGCACTGGAGTGGAAAGAAACCATGAATAAAGCGCGCGCGATTTTCAAAGCCGTTGATATGGTGGGCACTGCTGCAGAAAAAGGGGATGCAAAATGATTTTAATGATTGATAACTACGATTCATTCACCTACAACTTGGTGCAATATTTCGGCGAGCTGGGTGCGGATGTGAAAGTCGTGCGCAACGATGAGATCACCATTGAAGAAATTGCAGCACTCGCACCGGAAAAAATTGTAATTTCTCCAGGTCCTTGTACGCCCACGGAAGCCGGTGTCTCGATTGAGACGATTAAAACTTTCGCCGGAAAAATTCCACTGCTTGGAGTTTGTCTCGGTCACCAAAGTATCGGTCAGGCGTTGGGTGGCAAAGTCATTCGCGCTCCTTTTGTAATGCATGGTAAGACATCGCCGGTATACCACAACAACAAAGGGGTTTTTGCCGGATTGAAGAATCCGTTTCAAGCAACGCGCTATCACTCGCTGGTTATTGAAAAAGAATCAATACCCGATTGTCTGGAGATTACCGCCTGGACGCAAAATGAAGATGGAAGTATGGCCGAAATTATGGGGGTAAAACATAAAACTCTCGCGCTGGAAGGGGTGCAATTTCATCCTGAATCAATCTTGACTGAACATGGTCACGATATGCTGCGCAATTTTTTAACGGCTTATTAATTTCTTGCTGCGATAATATTTAAATTTACTGACAACAAAACAGTGCACCAAAAGCAGGATGCGCTGATTCATAAAAGGTAATGGCAATGGATATCAAACAAGCGTTAACGAAATTGGTAGCACGTATCGACCTGAGCACAGAAGAAATGATTTCTGTGATGCGCGTGGTGATGACCGGCGGAGCAACTCCCGCACAAATCGGCGGCTTCTTGGTTGCGCTGCGTATGAAAGGCGAAACTCTGGATGAAATCACCGGTGCTGCTATGGTGATGCGCGAACTGGCGACGCCGGTTGACCTTGATGTGAACTATCTCGTTGATACCTGTGGTACTGGTGGCGACGGAGCCAACTTATTTAATATTTCCACTGCCAGCGCATTTGTTGTCGCTGCCGCAGGTGGGCGTGTAGCCAAACACGGCAATCGTTCGGTGTCCAGCTCTACTGGCAGTGCGGATGTGTTGGAAGCTGCAGGTATTAAACTCGATATCACTGCTGAGCAGGTTGCGCGATGTGTGCGTGAAATTGGAGTCGGCTTTATGTTTGCACCGGCTCATCATGCGGCTATGCGTCATGCGATTGGTCCGCGTAAAGAATTGGGTATGCGCACTATTTTTAATATGCTTGGCCCTATGACCAATCCTGCCAATGTTAAGCGCCAGGTGATTGGTGTGTTTAATGGTGATCTGTGCAAACCAATGGCGGAAGTGTTGGCGCGCCTTGGCAGTGAGCATGTAATGGTCGTTCACGCTAAAGATGGTTTGGATGAGATCAGCTTATCGGCTGAAACTCAGGTCGCCGAATTAAAAAATGGTGAAATTCGCGAATATATTATCAAGCCGGAAGATTTCGGTATGCAATCCAAAAGCTTGATTGGTTTGAGTGTGACCAATGCGGAAGATTCATTGTTATTGATTCGCGATGCACTTGGCAATCGTCGTGGTCAATACGCGGAAAAAGCGGCGGATATCATTGCACTTAATGCAGGCGCGGCGATTTATGTTAGTGGCGTCGCCAGTACTCTGGCTGATGGAGTGGAAATGGCGCGCGATGCAATTGGCAGCAGTTTGGCAGGCGAAAAAATTCGCGAGTTGGCTGCCTTCACGCAATATTTACAATAATTTTTTGTAACACGTTTTTGGAAAAATCCATGTCTGATACACCAACGGTACTGCGTAAAATTATTGCGCGCAAATGGGAAGAAATCGCCGAGCGTAAAACTCAGGTTTCGCTGGAGCAATTAAAAGCGAAGGCTGCGTTACAGCCGCCCACGCGTGGTTTTGTAAAAGCAATCGAAAACAAAATTGCGCAAGGAAAGGCTGGCGTGATTGCAGAAATTAAAAAAGCGTCGCCCAGCAAAGGTGTGATTCGCGAGCACTTTGTGCCTGCTGAACTTGCGCGTTCCTATGAGCAAGGTGGTGCGGCGTGTTTGTCGATCTTGACAGATATGGATTTTTTTCAAGGTGCTGATGAGTATTTGCAGCAGGCGCGCGCGGCAGTGAGTTTGCCGGTGATCCGCAAAGATTTTTTGGTCGATGAATATCAAATATATGAAGCTCGTGCGATGGGTGCAGATTGCGTGCTCTTGATTGTATCGGCGTTGAGTGTTGAAAAATTAACTGAGCTGAATACGTTGGCCCAATCAATCGGATTGGATGTGTTGGTGGAGGTGCATGATGAAGCCGAGCTGGATATTGCGTTGGAATTACCGAACAAATTAATCGGTATCAACAACCGCAACTTGCACACCTTTGATGTAACACTGGAAACGACTTATAAATTGCTGGATAACATCAGCCGTGATCGCATAGTAGTGACGGAAAGCGGAATTCTCGCACCGGCGGATGTGCAGGCAATGCGCAGCAAGAATGTAAATGCATTTTTGGTTGGTGAGGCATTTATGCGGGCGGATGAGCCGGGCGTGGCGTTAGCAGAGTTTTTCGCGTAATAACTCCCATCCCTCGCAATAACTGCATGTTTTTTCAGACAGTAGAAAAAGCAAAGCCCGCATATAGCGGGCTTTGCTTTTTTGCGCTAAGCAAAAGGATTAGCGAGTACCGTAAACCACCATGGTTTTGCCTTTCACCATCACCAAGCCTTGTTCTTCCAAGGTCTTGAGTACGCGGCCTACCATTTCGCGGGAGCAGCCAACAATACGGCCGATTTCCTGACGGGTGATTTTAATTTGCATACCATCCGGATGGGTCATCGCATCTGGCTCTTTGCACAACTCAAGCAGTGTACGTGCCACGCGACCCGTCACGTCGAGGAAGGCAAGATCGCCAACCTTACGCGTGGTGGCGCGCAAGCGGCGCGCCATCTGACTGCCCAGTGCAAACAAGAACTCAGGATGGGATTCGGAAATTTCCTGGAATTTGGCATAGCTAATTTCAGCTACTTCACATTCCGATTTCGCGCGCACCCAAGCACTGCGCGAATCTTTTTCGTCGAACAAACCCATTTCACCAAAGAAGTCGCCATCGTTAAGATAAGCAACAATCATTTCGTGGCCTTCATCGTCTTCAATCAATACGGTGACCGAACCTTTAACGATGTAGTACAGCGAGTCACTTTTGTCGCCCGCGTAAATAATGGTGCTCTTGGCGGGATAACGGCGACGGTGACAATGAATTAAAAACTCTTCCACATTCTTTATGTGCGGTGTAAGTGAGACAGCGACCAAGGGGTGGCTCCTGTTGATGGTTTTTATATTACTAATTCAAATATGAAATTTATTATGACGACAAGGCAATCACACTGCTATAGATATGCCATGACAAGCTGAAAATTTGTGATGCAGTTATAAGCCTAGACAATTGAATTGTCTACCAAAAGTCACCATTTGCAAGATAATCGTTGATTTTGGCGACATTTTCGATTTTTTAGCTCTTTGTGGTAGGCTAAGCGCCAATTTTCTGGGGCATTCTACGACGGGTATGATTATGCAAGCAGTAGTGAAATGGGTTGATGGAGCGCAATTTTTAGGCGAATCGGGCAGTGGCCATGCGGTTTTGATGGATGGCCCGCCTGATCACGGTGGTCGTAATACCGGTGTTCGTCCAATGGAGATGTTGCTGATTGGCTTGGGCGGTTGCTCTTCATTCGATGTGATGAGTATTTTGACTAAAGCGCGTCAGCAAGTGACGGATTGCCGCTGCGAGTTGGATGCGGAGCGCGCGGAAGGTGTGCCATCACCTTTCACCAAAATCCATATGAAATTTCTGGTTACTGGTAAGGAATTAAAAGAAGCGCAGGTGAAGCGCGCAGTGGAGTTATCGGCGACCAAATATTGTTCGGCATCGATTATGTTGGAAGCCGGCGGGGTAGAGATCACTCACTCTTATGAGATTCGCGAAGCCTAGCTCAAGATGGGATTTGTGAAATAAGAATGCCCGCTCAATGCGGGCATTTTTTGCGATACTGCTTTTACTATCAGATTCGATAACTAGTGGTTGTCATCACCTTGGACACTAGCGTCATTAATCCCTTCACGGGTGCGGGAAAATTGTAGCCGCCTGCATTCAATGCCATATCCGCATGGCGCGCTTCATCTTCCAGCATTTGTTCAACTACAGCACGACTGCGGCTATCGCTCAGTGGCAGCTCTTGTAAGTGATCTTGTAAATGCTTGCAGACTTGATCTTCAGTCGCAGCAACAAATCCTAAACTCACTTTATCGCTCACCAAGCCAGCACCGGCTCCAATCACAAATGAAACTCCGTACCACAGGGGATTCAAATAACTCGTATGGCTGCCAAGTGCATCAATACGCTCCTGACACCACACCAAATGATCAATTTCTTCTTCTGCCGCCTTTTCCATCTCCACCCGCACATTAGGCAGCTTGGCCGTTAGAGCCTGACCTTGGTAAAGCGCTTGTGCGCAGACTTCGCCGGTGTGGTTGA
>DQHS01000077.1:7589-7820 GCA_003524365.1 Cellvibrio sp.
CGCCAGTCATTAAACCCATTGCAAGGATGCCATGCTCACTGCATGCTTGTTGCCTGAAGCTGCACTGTGGAACCACTAATAACTATTCGCTCGGCTGGAAGGAGAAAGGCGTGCAAGACGTGAACGAAATAAAACTACTGTTGGATTCCCGTATCCCATTGTTGGTGATAGAAACCTTCGAAGAGAAAAAAGCGCTGGATGTATTACTCAAAGTTGCCAACAAGCATGGCA
>DQHS01000124.1 GCA_003524365.1 Cellvibrio sp.
AGTGCAGGAAGTGCAGGAAGTGCAGCATGGCCTTTTTGCGCGTTTGTGCAAGTCATTTAAAGACAACAATGTATTCTGGGTAATCGGGGCGCTCTTTGCATTTTGGCCGGTGGCTATTATCCATTCTGTGCGAATCGGCAATGATCCGATGCTCTACTTTCTGTTTACTGCAAGCCTCTACTACATTATCCGTTGGTACAGACACGATCAAAAACGTGATTTAATGATCGCAAGTCTGGTGGGTGCTGCGGCTATTCTGACCAAGGCTAATGGTGAAATTTTAGTGGCAGTACTCGGTGTTATTGGCCTGTATAAAATGATCTCAACCAAACAGTGGGCAACGTACTTCAAAATGGCCATTGCACCCTGTTTTATTATGTTGCTCGCCGTTGCTATCACCGTCGGGCCAGGGTTAATTTTGAAAATACAAGGGAAGCGCGACAAGTTGTACATCGATAATATCGATGGCCTATCGCAAGCTAATCTGGTGGGGAATACCGCAGCGAATTATTTTTGGTTTGATGCGAAAACTTTTATCACTGAACCCTTCACTGACCCCTACGATGATCGCATGGGGCGTCAGTTTTTCTGGAACTACCTAGGTAAAACCGGATTATTTGGTGAGTTTAAATATCCCTCCTTGTTAAATGTGAACACTGCCGTCATCTGCAGTTTTCTCGCGGTCTTGATGTTTATTTATATGTTGGTCGGTATCTATCGCATGGCTAAAGAAGACTTCAAGCAGATGGCACCACTGCTATTGTCCGGATTTTTCCTCTGGGCTGGCGTGACCTATATGCGCATGACCTTTCCAGCAAATATCGACTTTAGATACATAGTGCCAATCATCCTTACCTTTTGCGCGCTCTATGGAGTGAGTATTTTGCGCTTTCAACAGCAAGGTGCTATCCGCTTGGCCAATATAGGGTTGACGATGTCCGCCTTATTTTCACTTTCAGCGCTGATATTTATTTGGGGAATTTACCTTAACAGTTAATATAGGCACCTTTATGGGGCCTATAGTTTACGCTCGGAGCATTCTGTGTGTTAGCAGTACAATTTGTCAGGTTTTTAGCCGTGGGGGTTGTAAATACCCTGTTTGGCTACTCGATATACGCCCTGCTCATCTATTTGGGCCTGGCTTATACCTATGCTTTATTATTCGCCACCATCCTGGGGGTACTGTTTAACTTCCAGACTATTGGCAGGCTGGTTTTTCAATCCAGAGATAAACGACTGATTGGCAAATTTTTTGCTGTTTATGCAATTACTTTTTGCTTAAACCTGCTGCTGATCAAATTAATGATCAAACTAGGACTTAGTGCTTATCTTGCCGGCGCATTAGCACTGATCCCAACAACAGTCCTTTCATTTTTGCTTAATAAATTTTTTGTGTTCAAAGGAAAAAAACATGAAGCTCATTAGTGTGGTAACCCCCTGTTACAATGAAGAAGACAATGTACAGGAGTGCGTGAAACTGATCCAAGGCGTATTTGCACACTATGATAATTACACTTACGAACATATTTTTATCGACAATGCCTCTACCGATAAAACCCTGGACATATTGCGCGATATTGCCACCACCGATAAACATGTCAAAGTAATTTCCAACAGCAGAAATTTTGGTCATATTCGCTCGCCTTATCACGGTTTGTTACAAGCCAATGGCGATGCCGTTATTCTGTTCGTTGCCGATTTACAAGACCCCGCGAGTTTGATACCTGAATTTATTAAAAAATGGGAAGAAGGCTTCCAGACTGTTGTCGGCACTAAACGATCAAGTGAAGAATCCTCCTTGATGTTTTCCATCCGCAAACTCTATTACAAAACGGTAAACCGCTTGTCCAATATCGACCTCATCGATAACTTCACCGGATTTGGTCTGTACGACAAAGAAGTGATTGATCACCTGCGCAGCATTAATGATCCCTACCCTTACTTCCGTGGATTGATTGCAGAGATAGGCTTAAGAATTCACCAAATCCCCTATGATCAACCAGTTCGTGTTCGCGGCATCACCAAGAATAACTTCTTCACCCTGTATGACATTGGCATGCTGGGAATAATTTCTCACTCACAAGTGCCCTTGCGAATGGCAACAATGGCGGGATTTTTACTCTCCTTTATCAGTATTTTTATTGCCATCATCTACTTCTTATTGAAACTAATTTTTTGGAATTCATTTAGTCTGGGCATGGCTCCCGTAGTGATAGGAATATTCTTTTTTGCCTCGGTTCAATTGTTTTTTGTTGGCGTTTTGGGTGAATACCTCGGCTCCATTCATATCTACAGCAAAAGAAGACCTTTGGTGATAGAAAAAGAGCGGATTAATTTTTAATCTCATAGCAACTTGCACATTTACGAATGTAATAACATCAGTTATACCGGCGGATTATGACAATGGCGATAGTTGCTCTCTCTAACCACAAATGGTTTACCGCAACTCCCGAAACCAGTTTGCTCGATGCTGCAAAAGCCCAAGGGCTGGTGCTTGAACATAGCTGTCGTACTGGCCGCTGCGGTGCATGCAAAGCTCAGGTCATAAAGGGCGAAACTCAAATCTTAAAGGCAGAAGAGAGCCTGGAAGCAAGCGAGATTGATGCAGGATTCATTTTAACCTGCTGCAGAACAGCAGTGAATGACATCGAACTGGATATAGAAGATCTGGGGCTACTCGCCAAAATAAACACCCAAACACTGCCATGCAAAATTGACCAACTCAATTTGCTTGCACCCGACGTAATGCAAATATTTTTACGCTTACCACCAACCAATCAGTTCAATTATTTACCCGGCCAATATATTGATGTGATTGCCAAGAGTGGAGTAAGGCGCAGTTACTCTATCGCCAACGCCTTGCGTAGCGACAGTAAACTGGAATTACACGTACGTGCGGTAACCAATGGCCAGATGAGTCAATATTGGTTTAATGAAGCCAAAACCAATGATTTATTGCGTTTGGAAGGCCCTCATGGCACATTTTGTTTTCATCCTAAAGCAGAAAAAAGTATCATCTTTCTCGCCACTGGAACGGGTATAGCCCCCATTAAAAGCATTCTGGAAGAATTCTCCAACAACGCTGAATTGGTGCAGGAAAAAAATATTTATATTTATTGGGGCGGCAGACATCTGGCAGACCTTTATTGGCAACCCGACTTTACCAACCTCAATGTTGTTTTTCGCCCAACCCTCAGCCGGGCACAAAGCGATTGGGAAGGTAGGCGGGGTTATGTACAAGACGCCGTCATTAGCGATGATATAGAACTACATGATTCCGTTGTTTATGCCTGTGGCTCCGATACTATGATCCACGCCGCAAAAAGACTGCTCGTCGCCCAAGGGCTAAAAGCCAACAATTTTTATTCTGACGCTTTTGTCAGTTCATAAGTACATATTAAGGGGAGAGGACTAATGAAAGCCGTTATTCTGGCTGGTGGCTTAGGCACCCGGTTAAGTGAAGAGACCGTCACCCGCCCAAAACCTATGGTAGAAATAGGTGGTAAACCTATTCTCTGGCACATTATGAAAATGTACTCAGCACACGGTATTAATGATTTTATTATTTGCTGCGGCTACAAGGGTTATGTCATAAAAGAATATTTCGCNNTACATGATCAAGGAGTATTTCGCCAATTATTTTCTGCACATGTCAGATATTACATTTGATATGAGCGAAAACAAAATGCACGTTCATCACCAGCGGGCCGAACCCTGGAAAATCACCTTGATCGATACCGGTGACAACTCCATGACCGGTGGTCGATTGAAAAGAGTCTACGATCACATCAAAGATGAATCTGCATTTTGTTTTACTTATGGCGACGGTGTTAGCGACATTAATATATCCAAAACAATTGATTTCCATTTGACGCACGGAAAGCTCGCCACCCTTTCTGCAACTTTTCCGCCAGGCCGTTTCGGTGCATTGGATATAGAAAATAATTGCGTAAAAAGTTTTAAAGAAAAACCCAAAGGCGACGGCGCCATGATCAATGGCGGCTTTTTTGTATTGTCCCCCAAAGTAGTTGGCCTGATTGAAAACGACCAGACCATATGGGAACAACATCCGTTAACGAAATTAGCCGAAGACGGTGAATTGATGGCCTATAAACACGAGGGTTTTTGGCAACCAATGGATACCCTGCGCGATAAAACTTACCTGGAAGAATTATGGGCAAGTGGTAAAGCGCCCTGGAAAAATTGGGAGTAATTGTGAAAGCTCAGGTTGATGCCGCCTTTTGGCAAGGTAAACGCGTATTTTTAACGGGGCACACTGGCTTTAAAGGTAGCTGGCTCAGTTTATGGCTTACACACATGGGGGCGAGCGTTAAAGGTTATGCACTTACACCACCGACGACACCCGCGCTCTTTGAAGTTGCAGAAGTTGCAAAGGTAATGGAATCCGATATAGGTGATATCCGCGACCTTGATCGCCTCACCAGAAGCATGACGGAATTTAATCCGGATATTGTTATTCACATGGCGGCGCAAGCACTGGTGCGTTTGTCTTATAGCGAGCCATTGGCCACCTATTCCACCAATGTGATGGGTACCTTGCATGTATTGGAAGCCGCGCGCCTGTGTCCATCATTGCGTGCGATTGTGAATGTCACTACCGATAAGTGTTATGAAAATCGCGAGTGGGAATGGGGCTATCGCGAACACGAACCGATGGGTGGTCACGACCCCTATAGCAATAGTAAAGGCTGTGCTGAATTAATTACTGCTGCTTATCGCAATTCTTTTTTTAATCAGCCCAATAGTCCTGCGCTAGGTTCAGCGCGTGCAGGCAATGTTATTGGCGGTGGCGATTGGGCTACAGATCGTTTGATTCCCGATATCCTGCGTGCATTTGAAAAAGCGGAGCCGGTGGTGATTCGCAATCCGCAGGCAACACGCCCCTGGCAACATGTGCTGGAACCATTGAGTGGTTATCTGGTGCTGGCACAAGCACTGTACCAACACGGACACCAACACGCAGAGGGTTGGAATTTCGGCCCGCGCGATGAAGATGTTGAGCCGGTCGAATGGATTTTGAATCAAATGGTAGATAGTTGGGGTAATGGCGCAAGCTGGCAATTGGATGCAGGAAACCATCCTCATGAAGCAAAGTATCTCAAGTTGGATATCTCCAAAGCTCGCACTCATTTACAGTGGGCACCGAGCTGGCGCTTGCACCAAACGCTCGAAAAAATTATTGCTTGGCAGCGCGCATGGCTTGCGAATCAAGACATGAATGCCTACTGCATTAACGAGATCAAACAATACATGGCCGCTATGCGCGCCGATTAAATTTTTATAGATTTGAATATCAAAAAGGCAACACAATGACTCCTGAAATTCTTCGCCAAGAAATCGCCAAGTTAGTTCAACAATTTGCAGAACAGACCACCGCTCCTAAAGCGTTTATACCCGGTGAGAGCGTTATCCCCCCTTCGGGTAAGGTGGTGGGCGCACGAGAAATGCAATTGATGGTTGATGCATCACTCGACTGCTGGTTAACCACCGGAAGATTCAATACCGAATTTGAAAAAAAACTGGCCGACTTTTTGGGCGTAAAATATTTACTCTCGGTTAACTCAGGTTCATCTGCCAACCTGGTTGCCTTTAGTGCCCTCACCTCGCCCAAGCTCGGCGCGCGCGCGATTAAAAAAGGCGATGAAGTGATCGGTGTTGCAGCGGGATTCCCCACTACCGTAAACCCTATCATTCAATTTGGCGCAATCCCGGTATTTGTCGACGTAGACGCGGCGACCCATAATATCAATGCCGATTTGATTGAAGCAGCAATTACGCCAAAGACGAAAGCAATTATGCTTGCCCACACACTGGGTAACCCATTCAACCTCACCAAAGTAAAAGCGCTTTGTGAAAAATATAATCTTTGGTTGGTAGAAGATTGTTGCGATGCACTGGGCGCAAAATACGACGGGAAACTGGTCGGTACTTTTGGTGATATTGCAACCTTGAGTTTTTATCCCGCACACCACATCACTATGGGTGAAGGTGGCGCCGTGTTTACCAACAATCCACAATTAAAAATGATCGCCGAATCTTTCCGCGATTGGGGACGCGATTGCTATTGTGCACCCGGTTGCGACAATACCTGCGGCAATCGTTTTGGCCAACAATTTGGTAGCTTGCCAGTGGGTTATGACCACAAATATGTTTACGCACACATCGGCTACAACTTGAAAATCACCGATATGCAAGCCGCTTGTGGTTTAGCGCAATTAGAACGCGCGCAGGAATTTATTGATGCGCGCAAACGCAACTACGATTTATTAAAAGCGCGCTTGAGTAACCTTGCTGATTTTATCGATATCGCCCAACCAACACCCAACAGCGAACCCTCCTGGTTTGGTTTCCCCATTACACTCAAAGAAAGTGCGGGTGTTAACCGTGTTGATTTCGTGAAATTCCTGGATCAAAACAAAATCGGTACGCGTTTGTTATTTGCGGGCAACTTAACCCGTCAACCCTATTTTGAAGGCGTTGAGCACCGTGTGGTAGGTGATTTAACCGTTACCGATAACACCATGAATAATACCCTCTGGTTAGGTATTTATCCTGCGTTGGGTAGCGAGCATTTCGACTATGTCGCAGAAAAAATGGAAGAATTTTTTGGTTTGAATTTTTAACTGCCCATGAATCAAGATTCCATTAATCATACCCGCACTAACTATCAACCCGGTGTTGCACTGGATGATCTGCAGTTGATTCTTACGCAAACACCGCCCGAGGTATGGGTGGCATTGCGCGATCAACGCATTTTTATTACCGGCGGCACCGGCTTTGTGGGCTGTTGGTTATTGGAAGCACTGCTTTGGGCAAACGAACAACTGGATTTAAATCTACACCTGAGTGTACTCAGCAGAGACACGGCTGCGTTTATCGCCAAGGCGCCACATTTAGCGACGCATAGAATAGTGACTCTTATCCAGAGCGATGTCACTGCGTTAGATACAATCAACGGACCATTTGATAGCGTGATTCACGCAGCTACTGATGTAGTAAAAACCGGTGACGATCCTATCACTACATTCGACAACATTGTACAAGGCACCAGGGCAACTTTGGCGCTTGCACAGCGCGCAGGCGCAACACGTTATTTATTAACCAGCTCGGGCGCAGTTTATGGTCGCCAGCCGGCAGCAGTTTCCCATATTGCAGAAAATTATTCAGGCGCTCCCGATTCTCTCGATATCATTAATGCCTATGGACAGGCCAAACGCGTTTCCGAATGGCTCGCCCATAATAGTGGTCAGCAGCACAATATTCAGGTAAAAGTTGCGCGCTGCTTTGCATTGCTCGGCCCTTATCTACCACTGGATGCACATTTTGCAGCAGGGAATTTTATTCGCGATGGACTCAACAATCGCACTATTGCAATCAATGGCGATGGCACCAGTAGTCGCTCCTATTTATACGCAGCGGATATGACTGTGTGGTTATTAACAATGTTGATCAATGGTCGCCCCCAGCAAAATTATAATTTGGGTTCTGCGCACGCGATTTCCATCAAAGCTTTGGCCGACACTGTATCCGATATTATTTATGGTGAAAATAAAGTCACTATTGCCCAGCAACCTGTTGCCAATGCAACCATCCAGCAATACGTGCCGGATGTGAACAAAGCGCAACGGGAATTGGCACTAGCACAATACACAGATTTGCCTTCCGCTATTCAAAAAACAATTGTTTGGGAAAAGCGCAGGCGTTTATTAGCCGCGCACAATCACTAGCCCATTATTCAAAACGGACGTAGCGCATGACTGCATTTGCCCCCCACCAATTACGACAAACCGTATTAAAGATGGCCTATTCCGGTTCGACTGTGCATATCGGCTGCGCATTTTCGATTATCGAAATTATGTCGGTGCTCTATCGCAATCATTTGCGCTATCCCGGCGATAATCCTGCGGCGGCATTGCGCGATTATTTAGTATTGAGTAAAGGGCATGGTGTTATGGCTCAATATGCATGCCTTTATGAAAAGAATTGGCTGACAACCACCGATATCGAAAATTATTTTAAAGATGGTTCAAAACTCAAAGGATTATCCGATGCGCACGTTGTCGGTTGTGAGGTAACGTCGGGGTCATTGGGACACGGCTTATCCGTAGGTGTGGGTATGGCACTCGCCGCCAAATTAAATAATAGTGACCAATACTGTTACGCCATTGTTGGTGATGGCGAAATGAATGAAGGCACTATGTGGGAAGCTATTTTATTTGCCAAGCAACAAACATTGGACAATTTAATTGTAATCGTCGATGAAAACGGTTTTCAGGCAATGGGGAAAACCCATGAGGTATTAGGGCTAGGTAACCTGAAAGATAAATTTACCGCGTTTGGTTTTGATGCAATTGCCATCGATGGCCATGATGAAACTGCGTTGGATAACGCCTTTGTTGAATTGAAAAACAATAAAAATGGCAACCCAAAAGCAATCATTGCCCGCACAGTAAAAGGCAAAGGCGTTTCATTTATGGAAAACGAAAATAGTTGGCATTACACACGATTAAACCAAGACACTTTTGATCTGGCCATGGCTGAATTGGAGCAGTAATATGAGAAACGTATTTGCCAAAGCCATCCTTGCCGCCGCCCAGGCCGACCCCAAAGTGCTGCTATTAACCGGCGATCACGGTTATGCACTGTTCGATGAATTTCGTAAATGTTTACCCGCTCAATTTATTAATGCCGGTATCGCCGAACAAAACATGGTGGGGGTTGCTGCTGGTCTTGCCAAAGCGGGCTTTAAACCCATAGTGTATGGACTGAGTGCATTTGTACCCATTCGTGTACTTGAACAAATTAAAATGGACGTGTGCTACGAAAATTTACCTGTCGTGTTTATGGGTGATGGTGCTGGCTTGGTATACAGCAGCTTGGGGAGCAGCCATCAATCGACAGAAGATATTGCCGTGTTACGTTGCATTCCCAACATTAGCATTTTATCGCCCTGCGACATTTATGAAATGCAATATGCCATGGATCAAGCACTGCGTTTTGAATCCCCATTGTATGTGCGCATGGGAAAATCGGATATTGGCCAAGTACATAAAAGCCCGATTTCCGTACCTGTTGGCGATTTAATTCCAGTGCGTACTGGTGCGCAACATGACGTTGTTTTTTTAGCGACTGGTTCAATGGTAAAAACAGCCATCACGCTAGCAGAAACGATAGACGCAGCGGTGTGGAGTGTCCCCGGAATAAAACCAATCAATAGAAATCAACTTGATAATATTGCTTTGCACACTAAAACCCTAGTGACTCTTGAAGAGCATTCAATTATGGGTGGTTTGGGTAGCTTGGTCGCAGAAACAATCAGCGAGACGGGCAGTACACGAGTTGTCCGTATGGGAGTGCAAGATCGTTTCTCACAAAAATGTGGTAGTTACGATTATTTGCTTAAAGAACACGGAATTGATGTGGCGGCATTATTACCACAACTCTCATCAATACTCGTTACCAATTAATATAATTACCACCAAATACTTATTAGCTAAGGTAAGGCGAATTTACAGGGGAATGGGGGTGTATTTTTTTAAGCTCAAGGAACAAGGCTTATTATGCTTATTGCTATTAGCCTACGTAGTAGTGCGCAGTTTTTACCTGGATGCTGTACCGCGTTGGGATGCAGCAACGTATTGGGGCGGTATTGCCAGCGCAATTGAGGCCACCAGAAATATCACCAGCATAACTGAACTACCACGTGTAGTCCTCGACACCTATAACGTGTTTGGTCATTCCGCCATGGGTTATGTTGGCCTTCTGGTTTTGGGGCAATTAATCGATTACCCAAATCTATTTACACTTAATTTCACCAATCTTTTGCTGGCTACTTTTTCGGTATTTTGCACGTTTAAAATTTTTCGCTGGTTTTTACCAAGCGAACGCCATTTACCGGAAGTATTATTGTCCACTGCGATCTTTGCGTTAGACCCTCTATTCTTTGCCACCTCTATTTTTATTAATACTGATTTCCCTGTATTGGTTTTTTTTACTGCTGCACTGGCTGCATTGCTCTATGGCCGTTATGGCGGGTTCGCGATTGCCAGTTTATTTATGATTTTCTCCAAAGCCACAGGAACACTATTCTGGGCTTCGCTAGTTGGTGGTATAGGGCTTTACGGTTTGATTATCTTGTGCAGAGAGATTCATGCTGGTCGCCGCCTCAGCTTGGGAGATTTACTTCCACCTACTGGTATTTTAGCGGTAAAACACAAACTCCCTTTATCAACCATTTTTTACCGAATCTTTTGCATTGCCCTACCCGGCATTGGTTTTAAACTCTATTCGATTGCCCAGGAGGGAGCCATGTGGTCGGCAAGTGGCGGGATTAAATTTGATTCGCAGGGTTGGAATTGTTTTGGCTTCAATACTCGGATAATGTCCAATCGGGCGGGCGAAATATTTATCCTCAATTTTCATTGGGTATTAGTACTTATTGTATTATTTTCACTTTTAATCGGTTACGGCCGCCATATTGAGCGGAGCAGAAAAAAAACAAACATAACAACAGAACCTTCATCGATAGATGCCAGTATTAAGTACGACCATATTGAATCCAATAGTAACAATACCGAAGTCATGGCTGTTACAGCAGAAAATAATCGCTGGTGGGCCACGCTGCCCGTGTTTATGTGTTTCCTCACCTTCGTCGTATTTAATCTCACCTACATCACCTACATTATTCCGCGCTATGTAGTTTATAGTGGTTTTTTCCTGATTATTTTTACACTGTTATCTCTACAATTCGCAGTTGAGTCGCGCAAAATCCGCTGCATTTTACTCGCAATTGTATTTACATTATTTGTGCTACAAACCTTTCGTACGATTGATCCTCTATCCAAATGGGTATTTGGATCAACCGCTTTTAGTGAACATCGTATTTTACAAATTGACAGCATCGGTGAAGCGCAAGGAAATGGTTTTGTCTACAACGCTGAATTTACAATGGAAGACAAATTACTCAACCGGATGCAAAAAGCCATTCCTATTAAACCGGACACCATGATCATTGCCTGGAATAAAGATAGCGGTTACTCATGGTTTACCCGTGGTGATACGTTTGTCGATGCTCAAACACTTGAACGCACAATAGATAAGCGTAATAGCTTTGGCTATAACATCATAGAAATTAGTGATTTACATCGTGCAATAGCGCCGCCACAGGCGATTTACATTTATATGCCGTGGCTTGCGCAATTTTCTGATGAAGAAAAAGAGTTGGCGCATCTACGCCAATTTTATGAAGTGTCTGCAGCGGAAGATGTAGGATTTCAAGGCTACAGCCTGCGGCTTTATCGTTTGACACGCATCAACCAATAAACTTTTCTTTCCTGTTTCAAATAGATCTTGCGCAATAGCGCAAGATCTATTTTTGCTTACTTATTTCATGTATAGCTGTTGGGGTTATTCAACCAAACGCGCTTCGCGTGCAGCAATACCGGTATGCATCCACTTACCCTGCTTCCAGCGCCAGCGTTTAATAAACGCACGGATACATTCATCGAGCACGGCGGCAATTAATAATCCATACAAACCCATGCCAAAAGGTATCGCCAGGATATACGCAAATGGAACCGAAAATAACCAGATAACCCCGATACTCGAAATGGATGTAAAAGTGGCATCACCCGCACAACGCAAAGCACCGCCAATTGTGATATTGATCGTGCGCCAGGGCTCAGCAAGAAAACTCAGCATGAATGCCCAAAAACCTATCGCTATCACTTCCGGATCACTACTAAATAATTTCAGAATAGATTGATTAAACAGAAGCCAACATAACGCCAAGGCGCTAGTGCCGATCAAAGATATTTTCAAACTCTGTTTAAGTTGCTTATCAACCAAATCAAATTCTTTGCGGCCGACGCGCTGGGCAATAATCGCTTCCGTTGCCATACCTATGGCGATAGAAATCATCAAACAAAATAAAAATGTGTTGTACGCGTAAACTTTTACTTTCAGCGCAAGATCCCCCACTTCAGCCGCAATCCAATTTAACGCTATCATGTAGGCCTGAAATGACATAGGTTCAAGAATCGAAGGTGCGGCGATCATAAGGACCGGCGCGATTAATACTGAAAAATTTTTCCACCCTTCACGCACAGGAATGTGAATGCGCAATTTAAAATGGACGATTAACATAACAAACAACAAGCTTGCACCTGCCGCGACAATACTGGCAACTGCAACCCCCACTACACCAGTGGGCGGTATTCCCATAAACCCATAGACCGCTATCGTATTACCAATTAGGTTAACGACAAATAAAATAATATTGCTGTAGGTATTCCACTGGGGTTCACCGTAAATATTCAAAATAGTTTGGTAAATAACGCGGCAACCCCACAATGCAACCATCCAACCGATAATGGATAAATACGTACGCGCATATTGTTCGACATCAGCACTCAATGACATTGCCGAAGCCACCCAAGGACCGCCGTGATTCAATGTCAATGCTGCAATGAGGGCGAGCACCACAACAAAAATACTGTAAGCAGCAATAGTCGCATTGCCGCGCGCGTAGTCATTCGCTCCAATGCGCTGACTCGCAATACTGGCGCCCGCAAACGCACTCACAATCAAAAACGCATTGGCGACGAAGACTAAAGGGGTGATTGCTCCAACCGCTGCTGCAGCGCTATCAGAAACGCGGCTAAGAAAATACATATCGATGAGCGGAATGGTATAGGTCACCGCTTGATCGAGAAACATAGGGCGACTCATGCCCCAAAGTCCCTTGTCTAGAACGCGGCTTTGCGGCACTTGTTTGCGTGCAGATTTCATAGGAGTTTCTATTCAAGAATCGAGCGATAAAACGGAGCCCGGCAAGGCGCCGCTTGATCAGGAAGAGTGGAGAATCAAGCCGCCTCGCGCAGCACCACCGCAGGCGGTGTTGTCACTGTATGGCGGCAACAGATATAGCCTAGCGCAGAAACGAACACAGCGCCGCTTAGAGGCGAAAGCAGCCAATAAATATAATGTGGTTGCATCGGCGTTTGCAGGACAAACTTTTGTAAGCTGATTAATAAAATTTCTGTCCCGATGATTGCAATCAAACCCGCCAAAAAACCCAGTATTGCAAATTCAGCACAGATACTTCCCACGATTAATCGGCGTGGGCTGCCCAACGCACGTAGCAAACCTGCCTGCTGCTTACGCGCGGCGATACTGCCCATCACCGCAGCTAACAACACTAAACAACCGCCAATCAAGGTCAACCACAGCACTAACAAAACACCATCACTGACTTGATTAATAATACTACGGATCTGTTCGATAATCCGGTCAAGCTCCATCACCAAAATTGTAGGGTGATCTAATAACAATTGGTTGATAAAAGATTTTTGCTGCGGCGGCAAATAGATGCTGGTGATAAAGGTAGGCGAGTAGGTATCCAGCGAACCAGGTTCAAAAATAAAAAAGAAATTCGGGCGCATGCTGCGCCAATCGAGACTACGAAAGCTGGCAACTTCTGCATCCAATAATAAACCGCCAAATGAAAACTGTAGCTTATCGCCAATTTTCAATCCGATTTCTTTCGCAGTATCCACCTCGACCGATACACCGGGTAAATTTGCTGCGCTACGCTGCCACTGATCCCACCAAAGCCCTTCAAGGATTTTATTATCCGCTGCCAGGGTATCTGCCCAGGTGACATTTAATTCGCGCCGCAGAGCATTGGCAACCGAGCGCTGCTCTTCTGTTGTTTCTACTCCATTAATATGCGTCAAGCGCGCACGCATCATCGGGTAAAGGGGTTCGGGGCGCACCTTGGCCTGTTCGAGCAGCGCTTGTACCTGTGGCAATTCTGCCGGTGGAATATTCACTAAAAAATGGTTGGGTGCGTCGTCAGGTACTTGTACTCGCCACTCTTCAATCAACGAAGTGCGCACAATGGTGAGCGTGAAGAGCAGCATAATCGCAATAGAAAAGACCAGAATTTGCACCAAACTTTGACCGCGCTGGCGCTGCAAATTAGCGAATGCCAAACGCCAAAAACCGCCAAGGCGCAGCACCATTTTTTTGCTAAGCGCCAACAATCCATAAGCAGCGACGATGGTGATCAAAATCACTGCTAGCAATGCACCACTAATACTCAATGCCAATTCCAGATCGCGGCTAAATAAAATCACTAAGGTTAGAACTGCAAATAAAGCCAAGGCTGCCTGCATCCAAATCTGCGGCATATTAACGGCCAATTCACGGCGCAAGATTTTTAACGGAGGTACCGTCGGCAAATACCAGAGCGCCGGCAACGCAAAAAACACCAAACACATAAGACCGCTAAAAAAACTTAGACCATAAGGATAAAAACTGGCTTCACCCAAACGGATTTGATAAACCTGCTGCAAGCTGGTCGCCACAGTTCGTTGCAATAACTCACCAAACACCAAACCAATCAGCGATGCAATCACACCTAATAAAATTAACTGCGAAAAATACAGTGTGCGAATTCGTACCGCACCCGCGCCAAGACTTTTCATTAACGCAACTT